>DIVP01000006.1 GCA_002422465.1 Peptococcaceae bacterium UBA6129
TAGTCCCGAAAAAATCAGAAACTCTTTTAATGGTTTCACCAAGAACAGTTCCGCTCCCAGCCAATCCTTTCATGCTTTCCAGTTTATTAATTAATTCGTCTCTTGTCATGTTGACGCCTTTCTTATCGTATGGGTTAATTGTGTTGTGATTTCCGCCGCCGCCAATATTTCGGCAACATTAATCGCTGCATACGCTTTGTCCCATGAATTATTCGCCCGCGCATCAATTTCCCTTATTCTTTCCGTATCAATCGCTGCGTCGTTAGCTTTATTAATATCAGCCAATGTTTTATTAAGTCCCGACATATTGCTTTCGAGTTCATTTCGCAGAAGTTTTTCCTGTTCATCGCGTTGAAGTATGTATTCTTTGGTTGTTTGTTTCAAATTAAGTAAGTCGTCTTTATTACGATAAATAGTATCTTCGTGAGCCATCAAAGTATGGGCAATATAATTAAGTTCAGCCTCCGCATCGTCGTATCTGGCCCGCGCCAGGGTTATGCGTGCGTCTGCTATAGGAAGATTTGATTTAAGAATAGTTGTTTCTGCCTTGGCCAGAACAAGTTCATCCGAAAGAAGGTCTATCTTCGCAATAGCCCTTTCGGTTTCTGCAATATTTACTTGTGTCCGCGCCATCTGAACGTCTATATCCAGCAGTTCAGTAGCTGTGCGTACGATCTGAACCTGTAATCTTAAAATCTCGTTTGCCGTGTCCATCTTCTGATTTTCTACACGTAGTGCCTGCAATTCCTTTTCTGCTATTTCAATTTCGACGTTACTTAAATTTATCCCCTCAATTTGAATATACGCCTGTAATTCTGTTATTCGTGCCGCGTTCTTTTCTATCTCGGAAGACACTTTTGCAGACAAGGTTTCCAGCGCTGCCCGATCTGCGTCAAGAGCAGCATAACGCGCATCGGCAATGGCGCTTTCCATATTAATCTTTTCCTGAGCAGTAATCATTTTCCGGTCATGGATAAGCTTGTCAATTTCGGCTAAATATCTCTTAGAGACAATATCAGCGACGACAATTTGTTCCTGATTATTCAGGTCTGCCATTTTGCTATTATAATCAGTAAGTAAATTCGCTAAATCGGAATCTTCAATCTGCTTTAAATAAAGTTGTCCATTTATATATGAATTAGAATACAATCCAAAGATAACAATCCTTTCGGCGGATTCCGTTTCATTAAAATGGTATGAGTAAGAAAAGGGATTCCATATTTTGAGTTCCCTTGCCATATTTCGTGCTCTTGCTTCGTCGGACATTGGATCACCCTCAACTTATCAGATGTGTCAGTTGCGCTGTTATGTGAGCAGCAGCCTGTGCGTCTGCAACCCCTTTTCCTTTGTGTATTTCCGCTGATGTCTCGCTGCCAGCCGCATTGATATTAGCTTGTGTAATTGTTCCAGCACTTTCCAGTCTTGAACTGTTATTAACCGCGTTAATTTCCGTTTTGTCTGAAATAATTTTTGCCTGTGTTGCCCTTTCATCATTGATGATGGAATTAAAAGAATTATTTACATCGTTCTGGTACCGATTCTCGTTTATTATCTCTGTAGAAATAAGGGTTTGCTCATTACCAAACTGTTTATCATTCAGGTCTCTTTTTGCCGCCGATATTCCGATACCCTTATTCTCGGTTTTGATATCTTCCTTTAACTTTTCCACCTCTTTTTCGGAAAGGTCGTTCTTCACATTTGACTGTTCCAACTTTTCTTCCGCAATGTCATGCTCTATTGCAATTTGAGAAGGTATTAAGGCAGCATGGTGATTTGTTACTGTTGCCAACTCGGCCAGTCCGGGAATCATTTGTTGTTTCTTGGTTGCCGTTTCTTGTTCCGCCGCAATTAACTGGGAATAATATGTGCCCTTACCCTGCTCAAGAATGATAAGTTCCTGTTCTTTAGTAATAATTCTTTCAATCACCGGAATGATTTCTAATTTCTTTTGTGCCGTAAGAAGTTTGGCGTTGGCCAACTGTACCTCATAGGGAGCGGTTGCCGCATCAAGAGTTGCAAGTTGTGTACGATATCCCTCCATTTCAATATCGATGGCTGTCTTGGCGTTAATTAAAACGGCCTGCCGTGCATCGACTTCAATGGCGAGACTATTTAACGTTTCTTCCTCTTCGGCCATTCCTTGTTTAATGATGGATAGTTCAGCATCCCATGCTGCAATTAAAGATTGCTTCTCTGATTCCCAAATTATTCTGGCCGTTATATAGGCGTTATTGTAGTCGATCCCCATCTGTTTAAGTTCTCTTGTGATTGTCTCTTCAAGAATCTTGTAATTCAGTTCGGAAAGTCCCAATTTAGCTGCCAGTTCGATTTCATTCTCAAGGTCATAGGCATAACCCGGAAGGTTCTTAAACCCACGTCCGGCTATCTCTGAAAGTAATTTTGCATGTTCCGCAAGATACTTTCGGATAACCGGTGTTTTACTTTTGCGCCATGAGGCTAATTCTCTTAAATGTTCTGACATAAAATCCTACTTGCTCAAAATAACAGGTATAAGTTTTATTACATCCAGCGTATCAAAGTCCGCTATTGACAACTTCCAGTTTCTTGATTTCTGTTCATGTGAGGCGACAACCATGCCTTTAGTGTCAATATTGTAAATTTGGCGACTGCCGTCATCACATTCAAACACCATGACAGGAGAAACTCCGGAAATTCCTAAATATCCTTTTCTAAACCGCTTTTGATTTGGCAATCCAAAGTCTGTCTCATTTAAAATAACTCCATCATGGATTGTATCCCCGGCATCCGTTGCCCCGGTAAGCTCATAGATACCCGTGTCATTTGCCCCAAAAGCCCTATTTTCAAACACGCAATACGAATTGAAGTTAAAGCCGGAATACATGGAAGGGTGAAATTTGGGTGTATTAAGAACATAACATTCATAAACCTCATCATCTAACTCCACCGTTACATTCATGGAGATGGTATCATAAACAACGGTATAAAAAGTTCCCTTACTGGAGATGGTTTCAGTTAAGGAAAGAGCTTCATCAAGCGATATTCCTATTCTGCTAATCAAACTTGCAGTATCCGAAGCGTTGAGTGATTCCTGAATAACATTAATGAATGTAGCAACAACACTTACGGCATCCACGGCGGAAAGCGTTTCCTGAATTATCATCTGCCAGGCGTGATATGAAAAATCAGACAGACCAAGTGATTCGTCCAACGACATAACGCTTGTTCTCATGGCATTGGCCAAATCAGAGAAACCCAGATATTCAAGAACGGTTATGGTTAAAGCATAACTGTTCGTATCCGTCAGGGTAATCGCTTCGTTGATTGAAGCAACTACATTAAAATACTTTTCTACTATATCATAAATATTCAACGTGTCATTTACAATATCTCGTCCGTTCCAGTTGTTTGTTTGAGAATCAATAAGCGTAAGCCAGTCATGTACCATTAAACCAAGAACCTCAGACGTACTATCGGTTAAAACAAGACTCTCTTCGTTGGTTACAGACCATCCGTGTTCCAGCTTATCCCAAATAAATAGAACATCCGTCAGAGTAATATTGATGGTAGAATTTAATATTTGAGAAATAGAGACGTCCCCGATATTTATACTTTCGTTAATGGACAGCGAGTAAATTGCCTCAAAAGCAGTAGAAACAGAGATGTCTTCGCTATACATTGGCAAGGTGGAGGTCTCAATCGTTCCATCAAACACAGTGGNNGGAAACGGAGATGTCTTCGCTGATACTTGTAGTAGTATCAATCTGCAGTTCAATCCGCCGGAGTCCCAGCCGAGAAGTACCCCAGTTAGTGGCTATTTTGATGCAGTAATAACGATAGTCACCATTATTAGTAATTTCAATATATTTAGGATCAGGAACATTGCTGTCTGCATGCCGGTCAAATTGCAAGTCGGATGTTATTAGAGTCCAATTTGTATCATGGGTAAAATCCAAGTCAGCAAAAGCACTTGCCTCATTAGACCCATAAACACTAAATGCTTTGGCGCCATCACTGGTATAAGTACCGGATTCATGGTAATTTTCGTAATAAATTCTCTTGATTTTCTTTGTCGTGCCAAGGTCAATATGAAACCTCTGGTTAGTCGGACTAGAGGCTTTCCAGGAGTTACCAAGTTGAGATCCTATTAAACTCTTTGTAGGGTCGGTAGCATAATAAGCTTGGTAGCTGTCATTATATACTTCGGTAGCCTTTATATAAGTGTCAGAATGTGCCGGTGGATAAACTGATTCAAATCCCATTTTGCAACTACCTTCTCTGAAAGTTCACTATCTCATTACATCTATAAGGCCAACAAAACTTGTGGATACCAAGACACTCTCGTCAAGTCCATCCATTGATGTATCAAAATAATCCGTTATGTTTATATTTTCCGACAGACCATCAATAAGGCCATCTATTGCCTCAGTTACGGACACATTCTGCTGGATTGCCTTCCCTCCGTCCGCAACTGTAAAAGAATCATCAACACTGATGTCTTCCGTTATTAACCCGTCAAGCGTGCGAGTAACGCCGCCTAAGACTACACTCTCTCCAGTCTCTTCCATTGAAAAAGTAGGGGAATAAGCAATTACATCGACAACATTATCCGTTGCGGCCGCCGTAAATTCAGCACCGGCAATTTTATTAATTGCAAGTGCAAGGTTTGCAGCGGTTTCGTTTACTGTCGCTCCTATCTGAACTTCATATTGATTATTCGGATAATGATTTACAAAAGTTAAAGTTACATCCCCTAACGTTCCACCTTTCAGTTTGATGGTATCCCCTGGGGCAGGATTAGTCGTTAAAGTTATTGAACTGTTGGATGTTAGTTCAAGCAGGCCGTAATCGGAAGAGGAAACGAATGGCTGAGACGGAGGGGTAAAGTCTGAAGTCCATACAGCCCCTTTTATTATTTGGTAACCATCATAATAAGCAGCCCCTTCTGTAGATAGCGCATACATATATATAATGTATACATCTATATCATCATCAGATATGAACACACCCCCTTGCAAAATGCCTGCTATAAAAAGATAACAATTATAACCACCAGAAGCCTTCTCAAATGAATATGCAAGATGTGTTGTAGGAGATTCATCTATCTGACCAAAAACTGAATATGTAAATCCGTTTGCTTTAAGTATTGTTTTTGTTTCTTCGGAAGGGGTATATGTTAGCGAAGAAGGCTGTTGAATAAGACCAATTGAATCTGAAATAGAGTTGTTATTTGATAAAGGTGGAAGCTCGGAGAATACTACATTCACGGCTATTGTATTCGACTCATTAAAAATTGTATAGCTACCACCTTCTGTTAGAATCGCTCCATGATCATAGCCATAATTGGTTCCTAAATATAAATGTAAAACTCCTTCTACATTTGCTAAATTTAAAGATTCGGTTATTCCACTCCCTGAAATCCATTCGGTTATAGTGACCCCAGTAATATTAGTTGGTTGTAGTATACCTGTGGTTGCATTTAGTTTTAAACATCCATTGCCAAACATCCTTGATCCAGTTTCTATTGTGGCATCCCCTGTCACGACAGGCGTTAATCCATTAACAGAATCAGTAAAAGTTCCTTCAAATTCTACATCGAAAAGGATTTCTCCGGCTAAACTTGGAGTCTCTGGAGAAGGTATTTCTGTTGCTGACACAACCACCGGGTCGCCGGGATTACTATTATCTAAAAAGGTGGCTATATTCATTGTCCCTGAAAATGTTACGGTTAAAGTAACATTCCCCGGAAGAGAAAAATCAGATATCGACGCGTAATCGCTCCATTTACCAGTAGCGGGAATATAAAAACTCGCGGCTCCATTGACGGTTACCGGAATATTTTTGGTTCCCTGAATCAGTCTTGCGCTGGTTATAAGAACAGAAGAAACACCATTCCCCGCAAGCCAGAACTTCGCCTGTGGCGTGACTGGCACTGAAAAGGTCTGCGACACAGTATTTAATACTGATGTCGTGCCTGAACCTATCCCTGATGGATTCCAAGGGTTTCCTCTGGTAAATAAAACAACTTTAGGCATGTTTATACATCCGCCAGCGTAATTGAGCAAACAACCATTAAAATGTCACCGGATACCACTCCTTTCGCTGTGGCAAACTTACTTGCCGCAAAGAGAGTCCCTCCGCCTGCGGCGTCGCCCTTAGTCGTTGGCGCAGTGCCACCTCCGCAAAGAAAAGCGCCATAAATCGTTTTGGTAGCGTTTATTGTAAAGGTTGCCTTGTTTGCGCTGTTTGTGATAACTTTTGCCGTAGCCGCTGCTTCGACATATTCAGGTCTTGCCGCTTCAGTGTAAGCCGAGCTTTCGGTAAAACCGGGAATGGCATAGGTATCGCCTATAAGAGGCGTATAATTGTCCTCAAACAACCCCATGTACCAGGGCGTGATTGCCGTTGCTCCGTGAAATCCGACATTAAGCAGATGATTTAATCCTTCTGTCGTGTTGACATTCTTCTGCTCCCACCGGTCAATGAGTTTTCCTTTCCGGTACTGCTCAAATTCCCACCATGAACCGATAGGGATAATTGATTTAATCGATGGATTGCTAATGAGCTGAGGGGTAAAAACTGTTCTAATAGGTAATCTTGATTTCATAATATTTCTCCTTTTTTTTAATCACTTTGTAAAATTCCAGTACATTCCTGTCTGCCGCGCTCTATTATTATAAGACGCCCTAATTTGGCTATCTGAACGCAAATTGCTATAAAGATTATCGAGATAATAATTCCGGTTGGTCAACTGGACACAAAGCCAGGCATGGCCACCACTGAGTAAATTGCCGTTTGAATCCCATGTATCCAAACCCTTTAACGTACCAATTTCAATGTGAATAGCTGACGCAGGGTAACCTTTATCCAAAAGTCTCTTTGCCTTTTCCAACGCATGGTCTTCGCAATCACCCGAACCGAGAACACTGACAAATTCCCAATTGTCCAGTTTCCCGCCATCGGAAACAAACGGATAGGTCTGGTCGACATAGGAATTTACCTCCTGAAGGTCGGCAAGAACGGTATCGGAATAAGTTATTTTACTGTCTTCTTCATTCGTTATTAAGGCAAAAGAAGGATAGTGTTGCGCAAAATTATAGAATCCGGGAACGGGCACAAATGCCGTCTGAAGCACAGGATAAGGCTGCTGATAATCAATGCTTATTCTTGCATCGATGTTTGATTCCGGTGGTGAGATATCAGAAAGTAAATTACCATTAATATCAAATACTTTTATACTAGGCGCTATCAGTGTTTCACCCTCAACTTTTATCCCGCTATTAGCAACAATAAACCTAACATTATTGGATGGGAAGTCTCCGGGTACCACGCCTCCATCCCGGTCAAAAACAGTGCAAACCTGAAATCTTCCGCAGGACTTGATTGTCTTCTGGTATTCTCCCACGCCGTAATGTTTTGCCTTTAAATATGTAGTAGTCATATTACTGTTGAATGGGCGGCGTCCACCCTCCTCCTCCTTCAATACCCAGGCAGGTATCAAATTCAATGGTATTGACAAAATTGTAATCAACCATCGGGAAGTTATAGAGAACAACGTAGGCCATTGTCGAGATGGTGTATAATCTTAATTGCGCTCCGGTGTAGGGATCGTGTTTATGATCCGGGCACCAATAATATTCCTGTTCTTCCGATTCACTTACAAGGTTGCCTTCGCTGTCTTTCGGCCACGAACCATCATCAAATGTCCACTCACTCTCGACCTCGTCCCACTTTCCCCACTGCCCAGACAACTGGTCGATGATAATATCTTCCCAATTGGCCGTCCGCACAACGTACAGCAGATGTTCATTGGATATGTCGCACCGGCTCTCGACAAGGTACATCGGAAATGGCGATTCTTCCCCTCCTACCTGGTCGTCCCACCAACCCTTACGCATGCCAATAAAATCATAAATTCCGCTGGTAATAAGATTAAATTCATGGTCAAGGGTTATGTACGTTGTCGGACTTGTCCTTATCAGCCAGAGTTCCCGGTTCCACTGCCAGACATGGTCAATAATATATCCTTCTGAATTAGAAAGTGTATAGGTCTTGCTAACCGTGCCATCCATGCCAACGAGTTTCACCCATGACGGGCAGACAACAATATATTTCTGTTGTCGGTAACTCCATGAAATGTCGCAGTTTTCGGAATTAAAAATAATATTGTTATAAAGCAAATAATCATTGGGAAAATTATCGGCCCTGGCAATATTTTGATTCTGATAAACTACCAGTTTTTGAAGTAATATTTTACTCTTCGATCCGCCATAAATGACTTTGCAATCGCCGATTGACAAGGCGTTGACCTTCTTCATTACAATAACAGAATCACCGGCAACAAAATTCTCCGCTGCGCCGTAAATCGCTCCATTATCGCGTAAGTTTGAAGTGGGCAAACTGTGCCAAAACAAGAGAGCAGGATAAACACTCCCTGCAATATTCACCGTACAGGTATCATCAGAAGGGGAAACCGTTACTATTTCCCCTTCAAGAAACTCATTTTTCAGCACATCCCCTATATCCACAAAATCATGTGTGGGCATGTTGATGCTCCTAAGTTGAGGTGCAAGAAATAGTATAATTTATACTGAGCACATCATTATCAATAACCGCACGAGCTGTAGTAAACTTTTTAGCGCACATCAGATACCCGGTCGTTGCAGTTTTGGCCGGATCGGTTGACAGAAACGCCCCATAAACTGTTATACTCTGTGCCATCGTAAAAGAAGCCGGCGATGCAGAATTGGTGCACGAACCCGAAGCCGCTGCCGCGATGGTATATGATGGTTTATTGGTTAACGGAGAGTCGTAGTCGGCATCCTGACATTCTCCATAAGTACCTGCTGCCCCAAGTTTAACTGATGCAGTGTCTGCAAGCGCCGGAGTTACATTGTTTTTGAAAATGCCAACATAAAAAATAGCACTGCCAGCTTTTGAGGTTGTACCAAACATAACCTCAAGCATATAATTCATGCCTTGTGTCGTGAATATGTTCCCGCCCTGGTCGCACTCATGGATCAATTTCCCTTCACGGAAATGTTTTGTAAACACCTGTCCATGAAAGTTAATGCCTGATTCCATAAAGTGTTTGGCGGCATATCTTGCCTCAACGCTGTCTCTTATGTTTCCAAGATCGATGGGAATAACTTTTCTTTCCATTGTTTATCTCCTTTGTTATTTTTTTAAATTTCCACGCCGTCCCTATAAACCTTGCAGCTTACCGAATCTGTAAAGCAGGCGCGGGATATCTCTCCTTTTAGTACTTTATTGTGGATATCTATCCTGTTATTTTTGAACGTATTATAAGTTTCTTCATCCCGAAAACCTCTGCCTGTGCCGGTCGTTCCTGTTTTAAAACTGGTAAGAAACTGGATGACACCGTTAAGATTACGATACAAGGAAGCTCCCAGTTCAGGTATACCCATTTTAAGTTTATTTTTTGTGATATTAAAAAACTTTCCAGATGGACTACCGACTACAATACCTTCTTCTGTCAACCAGACCGGGACGTCTGCAAAGTCTTTCTCTGGTGTTCCCAGAGTCCACCCCAATTCCGGAAGATTATTACAATAAGCCAAAGTTCCTTTGATTGATCCCGGCCCCGCGTCTTGAACAGTCATTTGTTCCGGTATAGTTCCAGCCAGAAACAGCGTTTTTTTCTTCATGCCGATGAACAAGCCAGTCGTCACTTTCGCAATCATTGTAACCGTATCCTCGAATGAATATTTATTTGATGTTAATTTATACCATCCAAGGTTAAAGGCTTCGGAATAATAAACATTCTGTCCAACAGATCCCCAAATACGACCAAAAGCATAACAGAGATTTTCCATATACGGCGGAGGGGAACATAAAAATGATGGAAGTGGTTCAATGGTCGGAATATCAACTACTCTATCTGTTGCCCCAACTTTATAAAAAATACTCTCGTCGGAATCGGTCACCCATACTAAAGCGCCAGACGGTCTATTCAGTATCTTGATCCCTCCTTCTGCACTCAGTGTAATTTCGGTTATCGGGCCATTGCCAGAAAGTTGGTTATCAGATACGTTGGTCATACATACTTTATATGTCCCGGCAGGGAGGTTACCGTTATCTGTAGTGAGCATTGGGCCGGGAGGAACGGCTACACCCCATTGAGAAATTGAATTATTGTACGGATTAAACACTCCCTGCCAGTACGGGTTACTGCAATATACCTTGTTCTCTACATCAATGTAAGAAAGTGGTGATTTGGAGCCATATACGGTTCCAATATTTACCGCTGTGCCCTGAGATATACGATACAAAATACTATCGGCCACGCAAAGCATACAGGTTTTGCCAGCCCAAAGACTGTGCGCGTTTTGTAATCCCAAGTAAAGCGTTGTTCCCTGGCGCCGCTTTAAAGAACCGTCAAGGTTCACATCAGCGTTCAAAATAACACGCGGAGACAACAATCCCTTGGACGTTAGAAACTGTTCGTTGACGTTATTTGCGCCTGAAAATCCTTTTGTGTTAATCTCGCTCATTAGTAATCGTCATCACTTCCATAATAAGATGGGCCTTCGTCTATGCCTATAAAAGCACAAAGTTCAGCCATTGCCTCATTAAAAATACTATTGTGTATTTTATATCCGGTGCCCATGTTATCTTGTCCATCTTCCAAATGTTCTCCGTATATTCCTTTGCAGACATACGATTTTATTAATTTCATTTGCAGATGTTCAGGAATCCCGTCGGGAGAATCTCCGTCCAGTGCCATGTCGGTTGGCTTACGATAAAAATGCAGTCCGATAGTCTCAGGGGTTGCGGGAATGCCCTGATAGTATAGTCTTGTACCTTTAATGGCGACACAATAAACCTGCCCTTTTTCTTCAAGGCGCAAATCACTTAAGCCTCTCAGAAACAGATTATAGGCATAATAATTACCGTCGGATGTAGGGCTAATCCTGTTCCCGGAACTATCGCAGACAAGAAAGACATTGCGTTGATAATCAGAAGGCAAAGAGACGTAAGCCTGAGTTGATGTTATTACCGTGTCGTAGTCAACCAAATCGGGCAAAGGCGGAGAAATACTTCTATCCGGCATTATTATACCGGCAGCGATGGAATTTACCGCTTCGTTTATTTTTTTTGTATATTTCGCCAGATACGCATCGTCTTGAATTATATCATTGATGGCATCGGTAAGAGTTGATAAAGTTTCCACGCCCAGCCTCTTTAAAAAAATCCCTCCCCTCGCTAAAAGGAGAGGGATTGTATTATTTAACCGAACAACTTTTCTTACGCTTCCAGAGACTCCTGTTTTACGTATGCTGAATCGTCGTAAACGATATGCAGCAACACATTTGCCGCACCGCCAAGGATTGTGGCATCAAGTGACACCTTGATCTTGGTATTAGCAACCGTTGACGAATCGGGATCAAAAACCAATCCTTTGTTTGTGGTGTCGGGAACGCCTTTCAGAACTATTCCCGCAGCAGTACCGCCCGCTGGTGCGGTAGCCGTATTGACTGCCGTGGTGTCTCTTGCTAAAATAATTGTTCCGCTCGCAACCATCGCTGCGTTGGCCATATACTCTGCTGACTTGACAGTTCCACGGCAAGGAACAGGAATGTAATAGTCTTCCACTCCTCCGGCACTGTATAAATTTACATAAATATCTTTCATGGTATTTCTCCTTAATTTTATTTTTGTTACTTACGTTAAAGGTTCAGTTATCACCGCAAAAGGTACTGTTGCCGCTACATTCAGATCAACGTAATACTTACCGGCCTTGGGCCCTTCGTAATCGTTAACCATTAAAAAATCTGAAATAGGCTTAGATGCCTTACTTCCGCCAACGGTTAAAACTCTTTCACTCATGATATTCTCCTTTATTGCAGGCCTCAAACTACGCCTGCTGAGATTTAAAGGGTTACAGGGGCGATTTCTCGCCCCCTGTTAAATTACGCCGCTTTACTTAGGTTTGTATGCAACACGTTCATCTTGCGATTCTTGCAAATCAAATTTCCCTGCCATCTCGTATTGGCCGATATCACATCCGGCTGTCCGAGAACTGACTTGTCAAGCCACACCGGCTTGGTGAAATTGAAATCCTTATGCGCTTTCAACCCCAAATAGTTGAGATTGAGTGCAAACAGCCAGCCGGCTGGGACGCCACTATCGGATACAATAGGAGCGCCTTTGTGCATGATGTTTCTCCATCCGGCCTGAACCATGACATCGTTTGTGTATCTTTGCTGCGGATGTAAGGACAACTCGTAGGCATCTTTCAATAGTGCCGTTGTGCAACAGAAATTGGGCAGTTTACTGTCAACGTCGCCTGCCGCAGGTGCTCTGAAAATGCCCTGCATAGTCTCGAAACACATGGTTTCTGCTGTCTCGATGACGTTGTTTATCCAGTTCGGCTCTTCAGACAGGGCGATACATCCGTATTCAACACTTGTCGCACCCTTGACTCCGGCGGCGCTTACATTGAATAAGTCCAACAAACCGTTTATGCCGTCACCTGTGCCCCTTGCACTCATAATCTGTGCCGCAAGATCAACACGGGCAGACTCTTTGATGTTTTCCATGTATTGATTGGTTAATCGGATTACCGCTTCCGAGCCGGAGTTCTTAATCTTGTCGTCAAGATTCAACGTATTGGAACCGTAGGCACCACCCCATCCGAATCGGGCCGCAGTCACAAGGTCTTTCTTGGACTGATTAATTACGGTAGTTGCTCCGTAGGTGCCGTGATTTGAATTCGCATTGAGCAGCGGAACTTTAATCATAGTTCCGCCGTCAACAGTTTCTTCGGGCTGGACAATAAGACTATCTTCCGCTTTTGCCTTGCCGCAAAGCGCCCATAAAAGAGCCGATGCAGTATTAAAAATATCTTCTGGAACAACAGAGTTCCAGTATACTTCGGTTGTTGCATTTAATTGATTTTGTAAAGTCATAGCTATATCTCCTTATACAAGGACGATTACCCGCTTAACTTGGCCAAAGCTTCGGCCATAGCAGCGTCACGCTCCTTGCCGGTTAGTATTGTTTTGTTAGTGGTCTGTCCGGGACTTTGTCCTTTTATGATCACCGTTCCTGTTTTATCCCTCCCTGCTTGCAGTTTAAGGGCTTCCATCATTTCTGCGTTTTTTTGTTCCAGTGCGGCTGCTCTTGCTTCCGCATCAGCAGCCTTGATTTCAGCGAACGCCGACATTTTGTCATGCATCCCGGTAGAATCGTTGGCGATAAAATCATTTATTCGCTGTTGCATTTCCGGGGTGTTGAATGTGGGATTTGCCTTGAGGAATTCTCTCTGCGATGTTTTTATATCGCGTTCCTGTAATTCCTTCTGAAAGAGCTTCCCAGCCTCACCAAGGACAGTATTTTTAACTTTTTCGGCTGTTAGTTGATTAGATTTTGACATCAACTTAGCAAGTTCGCCCTGATATTTTTCACTCAAAGGATCAAGTTTCTCTATCTGAGCGTTTACGTTTGCAATTTCCGAATCGTAATCAATACCTTCCGCCTTTTCCTTTCCGTATCCCGGTTGAGATTTCTCTTTGGTAAGGGTTTCTTTTAGGGTTTCGGCTAAGGTCTGCGCTTGATTGCGTATTTGCCCCAGTTCGTTCCCCTGCTCTCCAAGTTTCTTTTCCAGATTTGTCCTCTGCGCCTGTTCTTTGACGAATGCAGCAGCTAACTCTTCCGGGGTCTTAAAACCTGTCCCAGCAATTCCTTTATCTTCGCTTTGATCATTCACATTCTCTTCCATTTTTTTCTCTCCATTTCCCGGACTCAGTATGATTTCGGCTA
>DIVP01000029.1 GCA_002422465.1 Peptococcaceae bacterium UBA6129
TTCCCAGCACCGTTAGCGCCCACGATCCCTACCACCTGACCCTGCTCCACGTCAAAATTAATTTTTCTTATTATCGGCTTTTTCCCATAACCCGCTGTAAGATTATTAAGACGAATGGCTGTAGCTACGTTGTTAGGCACCGATATACACCTCCAAAACTTTTGCGTCCATAAGGACTTCCTCCGGTTTACCGTCGCGTATATTACCGCCTTGATGTAAAACATAAACATAGTCAGAAACTGCCCGGACAATGTCCATGTTATGCTCTACCAGGCAAATAGTGCGACCACGCTCAACCAGTTTCTTCATTAGTGAAATAAGTTCTGCTATTTGATTTTTGTCTAATCCTGATGCGGGTTCATCTAAAAGTAATATTTTTGATCCAGTCGCTACCGCCCTAGCCAATGAAACAAATTTCTGATCACCATAACTCAAGCTCCCCACTTCAAGATCCGCAACATGATTTAACTTGAAAAACTCAACTAATCCTTCGATTTCAGCACATAAACTGTCAGCCGATGTTTTTGATTTCAAATTATCATTTCGCCTAACCAAAGACAGAGCAATATTCTGTCTCACAGTAAGTGAATTGAAAAGCCTCAATTCCTGAAATGTCCTGGTTATTCCAGACATTACTCTTTGCTGAGCAGTTGCTTCATTAATATTTGCCTCATTTAGTATAATTTCTCCTTGATTGGAACTTAGAAACCCTGAAATTACATTAAACAAAGTACTTTTTCCTGCACCATTGGGGCCAATGATACCGGTAATCGCACCTTCATATATTTTCACACTGGCTCCCGCCAAAGCTTGCAAACCACCAAAATTGACGTGAATGTCCTTTGCCTCTAAAAGCGGTTGCCCAGTTTTAGAAGGAATAGAAACCGTTGGAGCTAATATTTGGCTGTAGTCTTTACTTATTTCCTGTTTATTCTCCGCCTGACCGGCAACCTTGCCTGGAGCCAACCACTTCCAACCGGCGTCTGCCGGACTCTCGGCAATTATGCCCTCAGGGCGAAACCGCATTAAAACAACCAATAAAGCTCCGTAAAGAATTTCCCGTACCATACCGGAGTAACTGCCGCTTACCCCGATGTAACGCAGTAATTCCGGAAATGCAACCAATATAGTAACTCCAAGGATTGAACCAAAGAGGCTGCCGGTACCTCCAACTATGATAAAAGACTGCATCAAAATGGACTGGCTAAACCCGAAAGGTGAAGGATCAACTGTGGATACTAATCCAGCAAACAACCCCCCGGCAAGACCTGCCCAGATGGCATAATAACCGGCTACCAGAACCTTTTGTCTTTTCCCGTTAAACCCGAGAGATTCCATCGCTACTAAGTTATCTCTTACACCGCGCAGCTTCAATCCAAAACTTGAATGAGCAAAATGATATGTGATCGCAAAACATATAATCGCAAAAAGTGCACAAATAATTACATATAAGGATGGAGAACCAAGTTCGACCGTAAAAACAGATGGCGTAGGGAGACCAAAAAGTCCTGCTGCTCCCCCGGTTACCTCCGAGTTTATCATCACTGACGAAATTATAAATTGAAACGCAAGTGTCCCCACAACAAAATATAAGTCTGACAAACGAAGTGAAGGATAAGCCATCAATACTTGAAGAACCATTGCCAGGATAACGCTGAATAATAAAGCAAGTAAAAACGGGAAATGCAGCTGTTGCATCGCAATTCCGGTACCGTATGCTCCTATTCCAAATGTTGCTGCAAGAGACAGCGACAAGAGGCCGGTGTATCCTTGCATTAGGTTCTGTGGGACTGTGGCAATACAATAGATAAGCACTAGTGCAATGATATAAAAAATAACGTTTAACATCTTTTCGTACCCCTTTATTCTAGAGTTCCAATTTTGCTTCCAGTTAATCCTCGCGGCCTGTAAAGAATCACGATAAGAAGTGCAGAATAGACAAGGGCTTCACTCCATGTTCCCGAAATAAAGGCGGAAGCGAAAACTTGGGCGAACCCTAGTAGTATTCCACCAAGCAAGGGCCCGTAGTGTTTGTTCATCCCGCCGATAAAAGCGGCAACAGTTGCAACTAAAGATGCCGCCAGAGGCATAGACATACTCACAACTCCAACGCTCATCGTCGTACCAATTGCTGCTAACCCACTAAGTGCAGTCCCAAGCGCCATAACGAGAACTCTTGTCTTAATTAAATTTGAGCCAAGTGTTTCGGCCAAATCACTATCTGAACCAATAGCGCGAACAACTAATCCAAATTTAGTCTTGCTCAGAAGCAGCAATGTAAGTAATATTACCAGCAACTCTATGACAAAAACTATCACCTGTGTTGAAGTTACAGTAATAGAGCCAAATTGTATCAGGAGCGTTTCTCTTAATCCATTTGGAAGTTCCTTGGATTGATAGCCAAAAGGCAATGCGAGAAGCTGCTGCATAATTGTGAATATACCAAGAGCCGTTATTAACAGCGGAAGTGCCGCATTTGGTCGATTTAGCAGCGGTTCATAAAAAATCACCTGTATCAATACCGCCAAGATTACCGCAAAAGCTAATCCCATAACAAGCGCTAACGGAAACGGGACAGCCATATTTAGAATAAAAAATAACATAGCATAAGAAGCTACTGCATAAATTGGTCCAAATACAAAGTGGAATATCTTTGTTGTTGAAAAAATAAGTCCGAAGCCTAACCCTAAAGTTGCATATTCCACTGCTCTAAACAGGGCCATAACGATTACCTGCATCAAAGATTCACCCCTTAAAATCAATAATTAACTTATTGTCCACTTCCTTGTCATTTGTTAACCTTGGAATTACTCTCCACAAACTCAATTAATTCGTATCCTCTAAGAAAGGTGGAAACACCCGTCAAGATTAGTGAAATATTTAATGCCTCGGAAAGCTCCTCGGAGGTAAGTCCTAATTGTACAGCTGCCCCAATATGAGCTCTGTACCCCTCATCATATGCTCTTTCCAAATCAAACAAAGCAAAAATCAGGTGCTTATACTTGCCCGGAATGGCACCCTCAGCCCCTTCCGGAAATATAGATTGCCGAATTTGCATATATCCGCTATACGCCTTATTATTTTTTTCTTTAAAGTTACTAAAAACAGCACCTATTTTCTGGTTAGCCTCTTTAATAAGATCGTTATTTTCCATGATTATCCCCCTATTAATATTATTTGCAATAACCTTTCTACTCACCCTAATAAGCTTCACGATTTGCTTTCTTAAGCATCGTCATACTACCGGAATAAGTAAACTTAGCTAAAAACAGGCCTCCTCTCAGTAATTGTCAATTATCTTTAAAATATAAACATCCCCCTATTGAAAAAACTTTTAAATAATTTATACCTTTTATTTATAGTATAGCCCTCAAAATATTTTCAGCGCAATTCAAATACCCGAATGCTGCTATCGAAAATTATGATATATTGATATAATAGATAATAACTGCGTCGGCTATTTTTGAATTCCCTGTTGTAACAAGATTAAGAGGACTATTTGTGTCATTATTATTTAGATCGAGGTATCAAGATATGCTGCAAAAAAAAATCCAGGCATTTCTAAGCATTGCAGACACACAAAGCGTTTCAAAAACAGCTGAAGTACTTTTTACATCTCAGTCAACTATTAGCGCCCAGCTCAGATCACTGGAGAGTGAATTAGGCGTCCAACTTTTCGATAGAATGCATAGTGGTATGCGCCTCAATGATCATGGTAAATTATTTCTTCAATATGCTAGAAAGATTGATGCCTTATATAATGAGGCCCGGATACAGTTACAAAAAAGTGTGCAAAGAGACGGCACATTAAAAGTAATTACCAATTTGTACCTAAGTACGTACATTATTCCTTATGTTGAGGCTATCATCAATAATAAATACCCTTTGTTAAAAGTCGAGATTCAAACAAAACCTTCTAAGGAAATCGTCGAGAATCCAGAAAAATATTCTTTTGACATTGCAATATTAACTTTGCCAGCGATAATACCTTATAGGGGGTTGTTTATTGAATGGCTTTTCGATGACCATATGATTCCAGTTTGTTCACCTAAAAGTCGTTTGGCTAATCTTGAAAAGGTTGAGCCTCACGACCTTCTGAATGAAGAATTAATAGTCTTGGATTCGACATATTATAAGCAAATGGTTTTTACACAGATGGCAGTTAATGGTTTATCTATAAATCAAGTAAAAGAATTTGACAACTTCGAAACAATTAAAAAAGCTGTAGAAAATGATTTAGGAATTTCTTTTTTGCCATATTTCTCTGTTGAAAGGGATCTTATTATTGGAAGTCTTAAAAAAATCCCCATGGGAAAAATCTATTTTTATCGTCCGGGCTGCTATGCCTATAAAATCCAGCCACTTCCACAAATCCCCCAAGTTTTTGTTAACGCATTAAGGAGTTATATTTTCCAGTATAATTATGTCTATTAAATCATCTATCTAAAGCAGACTCGTAATAGTCCAGGACAGACGATGATTCATAATGATTAAAAGCCTTGTAACTGCCCTGAACCAGGAAAAACGGACCATGTAAAAAAGAGGACCGGAACAAATTCCCGGCCCTCTTTTATATCCCTGCGTTATTTAAAAAGCAAGTGTCACCAAATTGTCACTTTTATATTTTCCCTTGCCGATTGAAGTCTTAAAAATGGCGGAGAGAGTGGGATTCGAACCCACGGAGGCTTTCACACCTCACACGATTTCGAGTCGTTACAGTTGAGTTTTCACGGGTGTTATGTGGATGCTTTTGGGTGTCGCTGGTTGCGGTAAAAACGGCATAACGGTGCGGGTTTGATGGCTGTGATACGGGCGGGTAGAGGCTTTGCTCAAAATGCTAACAAAAGAATATTTTCCGGATATTTGTTAGCAAGGTGTTAGCATCGTATAAAAATGTGATAAATCTCACAGAAATAATTAAAATAATGTGATTTTGCCTTGACTAAGGCTCTGCCAAGTGTTTATAATAATAATGTGATTTTTAACACCAAAAGTCGTATAATTATGTGATTGCGAGGTGTCGGCTTTGGAGCGATTTATTCTGAATGACCTGCTCAAATGGAAAGAGTCTAAATATCGTAAACCTTTGATATTAAAGGGAGTGCGTCAGGTAGGCAAGACGTGGATATTAAAAGAATTCGGCAGAAGGTATTATGAGAACGTTGCCTATTTTAACTTTGATGAGAACGAAGAGTATCGGCAGTTCTTTGAAACCACAAAGGATGTAAAGCGTATATTGCAAAACCTTGTCTTTGCAAGCGGTCAGACTGTTATGCCAGAAAAGACGCTTATAATCTTTGATGAAGTGCAGGACTGCCCTAAGGTTATCAATTCGCTGAAGTATTTTTGCGAGAACGCAGGTGAGTACCATGTTATCTGTGCCGGTTCGCTACTGGGCATCGCTCTGGCGAAGCCGTCCTCTTTTCCTGTCGGCAAGGTGGACTTCATGGACATCAGTCCCATGACCTTTTCGGAATTCCTGCTTGCCAACGGCGATGAGAATTTGCTGGAGTACCTGCGCAGTATTGAGACCATTATGCCGATACCCGATGCTTTTTTTAATCCCTTATATGAAAAAATTAAAATGTATTTTGTAACCGGCGGTATGCCTGAGTCGGTTAAAATGTGGACGCAGGAACGAAGCACTGATTTGATGCAGGCTGCCCTTCTCAATATCCTTAACGCATATGAAAGGGATTTTGCCAAGCATCCTGAGCCGAAAGAGTTCCCGAGAATATCTTTGGTGTGGAAGTCCATCCCTTCACAGCTTTCCAGAGAAAACAAGAAGTTTATCTATAAAGTTGCCAAGGAAGGCGCCCGTGCCAGAGAATACGAGGATGCATTGCAATGGCTTGTGGATGCACAGCTGGTTCGGAAGATTTATCGCAGCAGCGCCCCTGGCTTACCGATTTCTGCTTATGATGACCTGACGGCGTTCAAGCTTTATCTTGTAGACGTAGGTCTGCTGCGCCGTCTTGCTCTGCTTGCTCCTTCCGCTTTCTCCGAAGGCAACAGGCTTTTTACAGAATTCAAAGGGGCGCTGAGCGAGAATTATGTCCTTCAGGCTTTACAGAATCAATTCGAGGCAACGCCCCGATACTGGTCTGTCCAGAACCCTTCCTATGAGGTAGACTTCCTCATTCAGAGAGAAAATGACATCTTCCCTGTGGAGGTCAAGTCCGAGGGGAATATCGACAGTATAAGCCTAAAAAGGTTTAAAGAAAAGTTCAGCGACAAGGTGAAGCTGCGTGTTCGTTTCTCTCTTGATAACCTCAAGCTGGACGATGACCTTCTGAATATCCCCCTTTTTATGGCTGACTATGTGGATAAATTAATCGGCTTGGCTTTGAAGAACAAAAAATAAAAATATGAAGTCATGATATGAGCCGCCCTTCGGGGCGGTTTTTTCATGCCCATAAGGAGGTGACCATGACTGGGGTAATGAGATTAACCTGTGCATTATGGAGTGATACCATGCTGCGCGGCTCTTGGTTTTTGCCGCAATTATACCACGCAACATCGGTCGGCGACAAAAACCGCGGCGAAGCGAAGGCAGTAAAAAAGGCGCAGGGAGCGCCTTTTTTACTGGCAAAGCGAAACCGCCAAACGGGGTCCCGGGGTATCCCCGGGCGCACACCTTGCAAGCCCCACCGGGGCGCAAGGTATAGTGCGTTATCCCGCCCCGACAACCGCACGATAAAAAGCCCGGCCCGCCATGTGGGGCCGGGCTTTTTGGCGGGCGGGAAACCGCAGCCGCAAGTGTGACGGCATGCTGGGGAGCGGCTACGGTTTCAGCATGGCGGGGCGAGTATGTGAAGCTGACGATAACCACCAGACCTACGACAGAAAGGAAGTGTTGAAATTATGCCCTATGGAATTTTGCGATTTGAAAAGAGACGAGGCGGACCGGCATCCGCTTTGGAGAAACACCACGAAAGAAAAAAGCAGCAGTACGCCAGCAATCCCGACATTGATACCGAGCGCTCGGAGCTTAACTTTCATCTTGTGCAGCCGAGAGCGAAGTATTACAGCAAGATCCAGCGCCGCATTGAAAAAGCGCAGAAAGAAAATCCAAAGTGCAAGGTACGAAAGGACAGTGTCAAATTCATCGACACCATTGTTACCGCCAGTCCAGAGTTGTTTGAACGGCGGTCAGCGGAGGAAACAGAAAAGTATTTCAAGCTTGCGCTGGAGTTTTTGCAAGAGGAAGTCGGCACTTAAAATATCTTTTCGGCAGTCGTCCATATGGATGAGCGCAATCCCCATATGCACCTATGCTTTGTACCTCTAGCGCCTGTCCGCCAAGGAAGTGATGGGTGACCGCAATAAGCTCATCGGGTGGCAGGATAAGTTTCATGAACATATGGCGCAGGAATTCACCGAGCTTGAGCGTGGCGAATCCGCCGCTGTTAGCAAGCGCAAGCACATCCCCACTTGGCTTTATAAACAGGCCAACCGCCTGACCGAACAGATGGAGCAGATGAAGCGGGAGATTGAAGGCATCGGAACCTTTAACGCCCAGAAAAAGAAAGAGCGCCTTTTGGATATGTTCTGCAAATGGTATCCCCGCATCAATGCTTTTGAAAACCAGCTGAAGCCTTACGCCCGCGAGCTTGAAATCCTGCACCATAACGAAAAGGCTCTGCGGTCAAACAAAGAGGAGGCGGAGTGGACCGCGCAGAAAGTGAAGAATGAAAATGCTTCGCTTATTTATCAGCTGCGGGATTATCAGGACTTTGTGGACTCCATCCCGGAGGAGCTGCGAAAGGAATTGATGGAGCAGTATGAACAGAAGCAAGGCGAACAGACACAGACCATGAGATTATAATTTTGGAGGTATGAGAAAATGAAAAGGTCGAGATTTTCCATTATCGTTGATGAGAACGGTTTCCTGATTGAAAAAAAGCCTATTGGAGTAATCTATTGTGGTGATGAAACAGACGAGGAATTTTATGCTCGTCAAAAGGATACCATGCGATGGAAACAGTTAAAACTGCCGATATGGTTTGAGGCACTGATGGCTTGGAAATTCAAGCGGATATGGAAACGTTTTTATGAGGTTGACTGATTTTATCACAAGCAGGGGCGCCGCAAAAACGGCGCCCCTGCTTTCGGCATTTATGGGGTTACTACGCCGTCTATAACGGCTATCGCACCCGGCTTGGGTTCGGTGGTGGCTGGCACAGATGGAGAAATTGGTTTTGAAGATGACTTGACGGACTGGGGTGTTTCGGGGATATTGACTGTTGCCGGCAGTATGCGGTAAGGAATGAGATGATTCCAAGAATCCCGCCGACATGGTGGATCGCCCCAAGATTAGTAAGTATAATGCTGGCTACTATAACGAGGAGGAAATGGCGGCGCTCTTTGAAGCGACAAAGCATGATTCCATCGCTGTCGTCATCCAGCTTGCCGCCTATACGGCTTGCGNNCTTGCGGCGCAGTGAGGTGTTGGGTATCCGCTGGAGCGCTATTGATTTTCAGCGAGGAACCATCTCCATCAATCACAAGGTCACCGAGGGGAAAGCCGGAGGTAAAAAGATATTATATGCCGAGGATAAGCTGAAAACAAAATCCAGCTTCCGGACCCTGCCGCTGATTTCGGAGGTTCGTGCTCTCCTTCAGGAGGTAAAAGACCGGCAGGAATATCACCGCAGACTGTTCAAAAAAAGCTACGACAACACTTATTCCGATTATGTTTGCGTGATGAGATGGGCAAGCTCTTTAAGCCAAATTATATTACCGACCATTTCAGCTTACTTTTAAAGCGGTATCAGTTCAAAATTATCCGGTTTCACGATTTGAGACACTCTTGCGCCAGCCTGCTCTTAGCACAGGGCATTCCGATGAAGTCCATTCAGGAATGGCTGGGGCATTCAACCTTCGCTACCACGGCGGATACCTATTCGCACCTGGACTTCAGCTCCAAGCAGGAGGAGCCGAAAATTGAGGAGCCAATATCTGCGAAGCCGGAGGAATCTATGGAGGAAGAACAGGAACAGGGTATGTCGATGACAATGATGTGACGGAGGGACTATGGCAACGGATTATATGGAGTTATTAAAAGACTGCCCGGACTGGCTCTCGTTGGAGCAGTTTCGGGCAGTTGCACATATCAGCCGAAATGGTTGCTTGAAAATGGCATCATTCCCTGCGAGGATTCGGACAAGCATACACACCGCTTTCAGATTCGGCGCAGTGATGCAGCTGAATTTCTCCGGCGGCGGGATGCAGGAGAGCTAAACAACATTATCCCCGCAGGTGCTTTCAGCAGCAAACAGCTTCATTATACCCCGCTGCCGAGCACAGAGCCGGAGGAGTTATTTTCTTTTCTGATGGATGAATGGACGTATATGCCCGATATGCTGACCACCAAACAGGCAACCGAATTGACGGGCTATAACGACACCACGTCTGGCGTCGAACGGAAAGATACAGGCTGTGAATTACTATGGCAAAAATCTTATATCCAAAGAATCGCTGGCCGAGTATCTTGCCAGTTATGACGGTCAGCGGATTACCCGTCTTTCGCAGTCGCATCGGGAGACGCTTGAAGCCTTTATCGACAGAGGTCAGGAAAGCGGTTCACCCAAAATGTTAACACTTACAAATATGCAATCGGTCTTAAGCCTTGCTATTACAGGGATTGGGCTATTCTTAACTGCTAACAAATCATTATTTTTCATATATAAAGGCGAAGGGTCTGTCGGTTGACAGACCCTTCTTCAGGAGCCTCAAAAGCCCCAAAATGGCGGAGGGGGCGGGATTCGAACCCGCGTGCGATTGCTCGCAAACTGATTTCGAGTCAGCCCCGT
>DIVP01000080.1 GCA_002422465.1 Peptococcaceae bacterium UBA6129
TTCACGCTGAGGCCACCTCCGAAAAAATAGCATTTGGCTGGTTTATGGATGGGAAAGTCTCCGCCGTTATTGGAACACACACACACGTACAAACAGCTGATGAACGCATTTTGCCGCAAGGAACCGGTTACATAACAGATGTAGGGATGACAGGTCCGAGAGATTCAGTATTAGGAGTAAAAACAGAGCTTGTTATTGACAAATTTCTCTCACAAATGCCCGTTCGATTTGAAGTGGCTGCCGGGGTTGCGCAACTAAACGGACTCCTCCTGTCAATTAATGAAGCTACCGGCAAAACTGAAAGCATTCAACGAATTCAAGAATATATGGAATTAAAAAACTCTTCCACCTAAATCAATAGATTTATTTATCGTTTTTAAAGGAATTTTTCAAATTTTGTAGAATAAATACTTTTAAGTACATATATAAAGAATAGGGTAGAGGAGGTTTCAAGGGTGGAAGTTTTAAAAGTCTCAGCAAAATCTAGCCCAAACGCAGTTGCAGGTGCATTGGCAGGTGTAATTCGTGAAAGAGGGTGTGCAGAAATGCAAGCTATAGGCGCAGGCGCTTTGAACCAATCTGTTAAAGCAGTGGCTATAGCCAGAGGATTTGTGGCACCAAGCGGAATTGACCTCATTTGCATACCGGCATTCACTGATATTATCATCGACGGTGAGGAACGAACAGCCATAAAGTTAATTGTTGAGCCGAGATAATATAAACAAAAAGCCTGTTTAAATGACAGGCTTTTTTTGTTATACTTTTTAAAGATCAGGACGATCTTGCCAACATAAAGAGGCGGGTGGTGAGTAACTTGGAATATTATCAGGATATTTATCAAAAACTTCTTATTGCAGACGGCCACTGTGATACAATACTAGACCTTTTCAAAAGCGGCAGATCCTTTTGGGCAAACGAACAATCAGGTCATATAGACTGGCCTAGAATAACCTCGAGTAAAATGAATCTACAGTTTCTTGCATTTTACATCGAACCGCAGTTTAAGCCGCATGGAGCGCTTTGCCGGGTCTTGGAGTTACTCGCTTTTTATAATAAACTGAAACTCGAAAAAGAAGTTACTACTGTTTTATCCAAGAGTGATTTATGTTCTCTAAAACCTGAAAGTGAATGCCGTTTTCTCTTAGCCATTGAAGGCGGGGAGGTACTCGAAAGTAAATTAAGTACACTTTCTATTCTCTTTCAGCTAGGCTTCAGAAGCCTTACCCTAACCTGGAATCAAAGAAATTTCCTGGCTGACGGCGCGTGGGAGAACAATAGCAAGGGTGGCCTCACACAGCTAGGGAAACAAGTAGTCCTCGAAATGAACAGGCTCGGTATGCTTATTGATGTGTCACACCTTTCAACCGCCGGTTTCTGGGATGTTCTTGCCTTAACTGATAAACCAATTGCGGCAACACATTCCTGTTGTGCTGCGTTGTTTGACCATCCTAGGAATCTGTCTGACGCCCAGCTTCTGGCCCTGAAAGAAGTAAACGGTATAATCGGTATAAACTTTTACCCCGATTTCCTTGGCGATAAAAACGGTGGTGTTGACCTTGTGATTAAACATCTTGAGCATGCTGCCTCAATCGCCGGCATTGACTTTGTCGGACTTGGTTCAGATTATGATGGAATTGACCATACGCCCTTGGGCCTCGAAGATATATCAAAACTGCCAAGTATAGTAGATAAACTGATTAAAAGGGGCTGGCAAGAGGAGGATATACGTAAGGTAATGGGAGGCAATTTCATTCGTGTATTGAAAGAGGTCTTGCCTAATGCCTAAACATGAAGGTAAAATTGAGTTGCACGCTCATACCACTGCCTCAGACGGATGCCTTACTCCCCAAGATTTAGTGCGTTTTGCTGACGAAAGCGGGATAAAGCATCTGGCGCTGACGGACCATGATAGCACCGCAGGTCTGGCTTTAGCGAGGGAATATTGCGCCAATTCTTCTGTTGAAATTATTACCGGAATAGAATTAAGTTCTATGCAGTTAGATAGAGAGATACACTTATTAGGCTATTTTTTTGATGAACATAACCAAACTCTGCAAAATAAACTTCAGGAGCTTGTTGCAGACCGGTCTTCCCGGGCAGAACGCATGATTAGAAAATTCAATTCCTTAGGCTATCCCCTCGGTTTTGACGAGGTAAAGAAAAAGGCAGGGCCGAACGGACTTCTGGGGCGTCCGCACGTAGCTCTTGTTCTCGTTGAACACGGTATAGTAAATAGTATTAACGAAGCCTTTGATAAATTTTTAAATCCTGGGCGTCCTGGTTACGTCCCGCGCTTAAAACTATCACCGGCAGAAGCGATTCAACTAATAAAAACGTCTGGCGGTATCCCGGTCTTAGCCCATCCGGGTGTGGATTTTTCACCATCTATGTTACCGGATTGTCTTGATGCCGGGCTTATGGGAATAGAATGCTATCACCCAAAACACACTCCGCTTCAAACTGAAATATATCTGGAAATTGCCCAAAGACATAATCTTATCATAACAGGCGGATCCGATTTCCACGGCTATGAGCGCGAGGATTGGAAATACTTTGGCAGCCTCACACCTGTAGAAGCCCTGCTGCAATTGAAACGATTCAGGAAACGACTAGGATAAAGCTCAAGGGAATATAATACTAATAGAGTAAATCTTTCCCTTGGAGTGAATTAAATGAGTTCTGAACAAGAAATTATGCTTCTGCGCGAACGTGTTGTTGCGCTTGAAAATCAACTTGAGAGCTTTCGCCTGAGCCGAAGAGTATTGATGAATCTTATCGAGAAAATCGAAAGAGAAAAAAACTATAATATTGAACAGCTTGAAAAAGAGAATAAAAGACTGCAGATAAATAACAAAAGATATGCCAGAAATATCATGAAAAACAATTCAAGATTTATGGAATTATCGCAGACATAGTATTCCGTAGGAGATGAGAAAAACGGGGAGATTAGTATTAATTTCTGGCGCTTCGCGCAGCGGGAAAAGTACATATGCGGAAAAATTAGCAGCCAAGAAAGGTACGAAAATAGCCTATCTGGCGACGGCTCAAGCTCTTGATGAAGAAATGAAAGTCCGCATAGAACAGCATAAACAGATAAGACCCAAGAACTGGCAGACTTTTGAAGAACCGCTGAATATCTTCGAAGTCATCGAGAAAAACCAGCGAATCTACGACACCTGGCTATTTGAGTGTATTACGCTGTATATCTCCAACCTTATGTTCTCTCAGGCACATACCGCAGATGTTGGTGATAATTTTATCTCTGCGGAACTTCAGAATTATGTCCTGCATAAAATCGATACGCTTATTCAGACTGTTAAAACGTCCCCTATTACCATGATTGCAGTTACAAATGAGGTTGGCTGGGGTATAGTTCCTGCGGATGCGCTAAGCCGTGCTTACAGCGATATTGTTGGAAAAGCTAATCAAAAGCTTGCTTCCGCAGCCGAAGAGGTTTATCTCGTCGCACTCGGTATTCCGGTGAGGCTAAAACCACAGAATATAGCCGTTGAGCAACAAAAAGAATTGGATTGACCATAATCTTCTGAGTCTAATGAACTTTTGTTATCTAAAAGCAGGTGAATAATGAAAGGTTTTTTGATTGCATTACAATTCCTCACCAGAATAAACCTGATTAAGAGCTTCGAGATCGATGAGGGTATTTTGGGCCGCTCGGCCTATTATTTTCCGTTTGTAGGCCTTCTTATAGGCGGCTTGCTCTGCCTTTTGACCTTTGCCGTACAAAGTCTCGTTAATCCCGTTACCCTAGCGGTTTTAATTATCGTCGCAGAGATACTTATTACCGGTGGACTGCATCTCGACGGATTTATGGATTCATGTGACGGCCTGTTATCCGGCCGTTCGCGTGACCGGATTCTCGATATTATGAAAGACAGCAGAGTAGGGGCAATGGGTGTAATCTGTCTTATTGTTCTCATCCTGCTCAAGCTCGTCTTTTTATTGGAAATACCACAATCTGACCTACTCGTGGTTTTACTGATTATGCCGCTTGTCGGCCGCTCTTTTATGGTTGGGGTCATCTACAGTTTTTCTTACGCCCGCAGTGAGGGAATGGGCGTATTTTTTCAAAACGCCATCAGTAAACCGGGCATCATTGCTTTATCATTATTTTGCCTTATTCTCTGTCTCATCCTTTTGCCGGTTCGATTATTATGGGCTCTGCCGCTCACAGGTGTTTGCGTTTTTCTATTTAGCAGAAAGATAAATGCCAGCCTGGGGGGTCATACCGGCGATACGTACGGCCTTATGAACGAGTTAGCGGAAATTATTTTTTTATTTTTTTGCGTTATATTATCTAAACTGTAGAAAAGGGGCTCAGATATGTCGCAGCGTTTAATATTAATTCGTCATGGTCTAACGTATTGGAACAATCTTTTTCGCTATCAGGGGCATACTGATATTGAACTGAACGAGGAAGGAATTGCACAGGCACAGGCTGCAAAAAGAAAATTAGTCCGGTATAAACTTGAAGCAATCTATAGCAGCGACCTGTCTAGGGCTGTGCAAACCGCGCAAATAATTGCTGCTCCTCACGGTCTGCCTGTAAAAACATACCCCCAGCTCAGAGAAATAAATTTTGGAGTCTGGGAAGGGCTAACCTATCAGGACCTTGAACAGCGTTTCCCGGAATTATTAAAAACCTGGGTGGATTCTCCCCATTTATTGGCTGTCCCAGGTGGTGAGACTTTTATGGCGGTCCAGGAGAGAGCCCTGAAATGTATTTATGAGCTTGTCAGTTACCACCAGCAAGGCAATATTGCTGTTGTAACTCATGGCGGTACGATAGCCACGCTAATCTGCGGACTTTTGAACGAACCCATCTCGACAATGTGGAAATACAAGCTCAAAAACTCTGCTATTTCAACGTTAATATTCGAAAATAACCTATTTAGTCTGGAGACTGTCAATGATGTCACACATCTTGCTATAAACGAGTAACGGGGTGATACAATGTCCTACCTGAACAGGAAACGGAAACTAATCTGGAACATA
>DIVP01000008.1 GCA_002422465.1 Peptococcaceae bacterium UBA6129
CGGAGGTGGCCTCAGCGTGAAAATCAATTATGATTATTGGTGTTTCTCTTTTCATCTTGGCTACTATTTCTTCAGCAACACGAAATGGACAATCCAAAGGACTAAGGAAAACGCGTCCGGAGAGGTTTATTACTCCGACTTTAAGGTTATCGCTTAGTTTAACAACAACGCTTCCTTTTCCGGGTGTGCCAAGAGGGTAATTGGCTGGCCGTATTAGATTCGGTTCATGATCTATAAACTCTAATATCTCCCTTTTATCCCAAGTATGGTTGCCCATAGTTATAATATCAATATTATTATTGAATAATTCCTGAACTATGTCGCTTGTAATACCATTACCGCCGGCTGCATTCTCCCCATTCGCTATAATTAAATCAAGGTTAAACCTTTTACGGTATTTATTTATTAAACTGGTTACAGCTGACCGGCCTGGCCTGCCAACTATATCTCCTATCATAAATACATTAAGCATGATAACCTCCAACAACAAAATACCTATATATTAATGCCCAATTCTTGATAATATGAAGCAAATTCTTGTTTCATTAGGGGATACTATTTATTCCGGTTTAACGTTTAAATACCAGTACACGGCCTTCTTCCCGTACAGCAATCAACTTATTCTTTGGGGTTTTAACACGCAGGTTATCAAGCAAGTCGCAGATAAAATCATCCTGTTCCAATAAATCATCTGCCTGAAACGTAGGTTCATTACTAACAACGATTTGTTTAAAATTAGCATGCAAACAACTTATTATTAAAGCAATTTCCTTTTGCCGCAATGTATTAGCATCACGGGTAATCTCGATTACAGTTATTCCCGAACCCAAGGTATAATTTATTTTAAAATGATTGGGCTCGGTCTTGTTTTCAAAATATAGATATGTACTAACGCATTCAACCAGCTCATCGCTGATCTTTTTATACAAATCCTTTTTCAACTCGTCCTTTAAAATGAAGCTTAGTTTTAATAAACGGCCTTTGGGAGTGAAGTTTATTGTACATAACTCCGGATAACGTACTAATAGGGAGGTCAACAGGTTGATACTTTCTTCATCTTCGGGCAACGAATTTTTGTAAAATTTCATAAATACACCATCCTTTATATATGTACAAAAATCATATTTCGTCATTGTGGTGTAAAATCCTTTTTCAAACGGCTATTACAAGATGTTTATTGTTTGTCAAATATGGAAAAAGCGGCCAGGAGCCGCTTTTTCCATATTTGTAATGCTCTGAAATAGGCTAATTTAAACTGAAATTATTTTTTATTTTGCGTAATCGACAGCCCTTGTTTCTCGGATAACTACAACTTTTATTTGACCAGGATACTCGAGATTTTCCTCTATCCTCTTGACAATCTCCCTGGCCATGCGGGCTGAATTCGCGTCGTCGATTTTTTCAGGTTTGACAATGATTCTTATTTCTCTGCCTGCCTGAATCGCGAATGATTTCTCAACACCTTCAAAGTTATTGGCGATTTCCTCTAGTTTCTCTAAACGCTTGATATAGTTTTCGAGAGTTTCTCTTCTTGCGCCAGGGCGTGCTGCAGAAATCGCATCGGCAGCTGAGACTAATACGGCTTCAACAGTCTGAAAAGGCTCATCCCCGTGATGCGCAGCAATTGCATGAATAATATCTTGTGATTCGCGATATTTCTTCGCTATATCAGCTCCGATTGTTACATGAGGACCCTCAACTTCATGGTCTATAGCCTTGCCTATATCGTGCAGAAGGCCTGCTCTCTTGGCAATGGCAATATCTGCACCAATTTCTGCAGCCATAATCTTTGCCAGATGGGATACCTCAATAGAGTGCTTAAGAACATTTTGTCCATAGCTTGTCCGGTATTTAAGACGTCCTAGCAGTCTGATTATTTCAGGATGTAATCCGTTTACAGCTGTTTCAAAGGTGGCCTGTTCGCCCTCTTCACGGATCTTCTGCTCAACTTCTTTTTGAGCTTTTTCTACCATTTCTTCAATCCGGGCCGGATGAATTCTGCCGTCAAGAATAAGCTTCTCTAAGGCAACTCGGGCAATTTCTCTTCTAATCGGATCAAATCCAGACAGGATAACGGCCTCGGGAGTATCATCGATAATCAAGTCGATACCCGTAAGAGTCTCCAGAGTTCTGATATTGCGGCCTTCACGACCAATGATGCGGCCTTTCATTTCGTCGTTTGGCAATGTGACCACGGACACAGTGGTTTCAGCGACATGGTCGGCAGCACAGCGCTGAATAGCTGATGAAATAATATCGCGCGCCTTTTTTTCGCCTTCTTCTTTTGCCTTGTTCTCATAATCTTTAATTAACATAGCTGTTTCATGTTTGATTTCGTCTTCAACACGGGCTAACAAGATATCTTTGGCTTGTTCGAAGGACAAATTAGAAATTTTTTCAAGCTCGGTCATTTGTTTTTGTAAGACTTCAGCAACGTTTTTCTTCTGGCTAACTAGTTCGTTCTCTGCTTTTTGAAGGTTTTCTTCTTTGTGCTCAATGTTTTCTGTCTTTTTGTCCAACATTTCTTCTTTTTGCATAATCCGTCGTTCTAAACGCTGCAATTCATTACGGCGTTCCCTGTTTTCACGCTCAGTTTCCGTTCTCAACCGGAATGCCTCGTCTTTGGCTTCGAGGATTGCTTCTTTTTTTCTGGCTTCGGCGTTTCTTTTAGCTTCTTCAAATATCTTGATTGCAGCCTCTTCGGCGGATTTTATTTTTGCTTCCGCCATTTTTTTACGTACAAAATAACCTGCAAATACTCCAATAACACCTGTTATTATAGCTATGATGGCTATATAATAGTATATCGTTCTCACCTCCAGTATTGAATAATTAACAGCAAAAAAATAAAACCGAGTAGTCCCGGTTTTTTCTCCACCATACTGCCTCAAAACGGCTTAACAAGCATATTCTTTGCCAATATAGGCAAAGTAAAGACTTTCATATATCAAGCCCACAAAAGGGATTTAGAGCCTTATATATTAAAATTATATGCTAAAACCCGTAATGGCGGAAATTTTCAACCGTACTTATCCGCTTATCATTCTATTATTATTTGTAAAAGATGTCAAGGTTTGTCCGTTACATATCAATACTTATCAATACTTTACATATCAATCGATGAATAGTGTTCATTTAGCATCTTTAAAATAATATCCCGGTTGAATCCTTTGCGCTGTAAAAACCTTGCCAATGCTCCAGCCTCGGGCTTGGAGCGCAGCAGGTATTTTTTTGTAATTATCGAGGCTAGCTGTAATTCAGTTTGCTCATCGTATCCGGTAAGAGTACTTTGTATCAAATCCTTAGACAGTCCTTTTTGCAGCAGCTTTTTTTTCAAAAGAGCTGGGCCGCATGGTTTGCGCTCTAGATAAAAGGTATAAAGGGTTTCTGCCAGGCGTACATCATTAAGATACCCATAAGCCTGCAGCTTCTCCATAGTCTCATTGATGTCAGGAGAATCATGACCTGCGCGTACTAACAGTTGTCTCATCTCTACTGTACTATAGGCACGTACAGACAGCTTTTTTAAAGCAAGTGCATATGAAGATTCCGGCATTTTAATCCACCAAATCTTCTTCCGCGATGGGGGGAAGATTCTTGGAATTGAAGGTGGTAGTTGCTCTGACCTTATTTTCAATTTCCTTTGCAACCTCCGGGTTCTCACGTAAAAATTGTTTAACGTTTTCACGTCCCTGACCGAGTCGATTATCGTTATAAGAGTACCAGGCGCCGCTTTTTTCGATAATATCCATAGTTGAGGCTAGATCGACGATACTGCCTTCTCTGGAAATTCCTTCGCCGTACATGATATCAAAATCTGCCTGCTTAAAGGGTGGCGCAATTTTATTCTTCACGATTTTTGCCCGGGTGCGGGTACCTATTATATCAGTGCCTGATTTCAATGATTCAACCTTACGTACTTCCATACGAATCGACGCATAAAATTTAAGTGCTCTGCCGCCGGGGGTTATTTCCGGGTTGCCAAACATAATACCTACCTTTTCCCTGATCTGGTTGATAAAGATGGCGGTGGTCTTTGATTTACTAATAGCACCGGTAAGTTTGCGCAATGCCTGTGACATCAGACGGGCCTGAAGACCGACATGAGAGTCGCCCATCTCCCCTTCTATCTCGGCTCGCGGTACAAGCGCGGCTACAGAATCAATAACGACGACATCGACAGCGCCGCTGCGTACAAGAGCCTCGGCGATCTCAAGCGCTTGTTCCCCGGTGTCGGGCTGCGAAATCAGAAGATTATCAATATCGACGCCAAGCTTTTTAGCATAACTCGGGTCAAGAGCATGCTCGGCATCAATGAAGGCAGCAATACCGCCGGCTTTCTGTGCCTCGGCGATAATGTGCAAGGCAACAGTGGTTTTCCCGGAAGATTCAGGACCATAAATTTCAATGACCCTTCCTCTGGGTACACCGCCCACTCCAAGAGCCATATCAAGTGTCAGGCAACCTGTTGAGATAACCTCCACCTGCAGTTTGGCAGAGTCCTCTCCCAACCGCATAATTGAACCTTTACCAAATTGTTTTTCTATTGCGGATAGGGCAATAGAAAGTGCTTTCAACTTATCGGACATATCATATCCTCCTAAAACAAAACATTTGTTCGATACATTGATTGTACAATTTAAGGTATGTTTTGTCAATTATTTATTTAAATACCATGACTTGTCAACTTCCAAGAGGCATAAGGCGTATATACCGGTCCCTGCGGCGTGAGCAGGCTGGTATAAAGCGTGATGCTGGGGAGCAGAAAGGAATCACGAAAAAGGCTGTTTGCAGTTGATTTAGCGTCATTAAAATAATCCCTGATTTTCATAATGCTTGTAAGATCGGGGCTGTAGTCCGCAGGGATGCGGGCTACAGTTATATGAGGTTGAAATGCTCTGTCATCAATAAAGATGCCTTCGTCACGCAGGACGTCCCCTGTCCTCTTCTGCAAGGACTGCAGCTGTGAGAGATCGCCCTGAAGAGAAATCCATAATACTTTGGGACTGGTCCAGCGCGGGAAAGCGCCTGCTTCTTGCAAGCGCACCTGAATAACAAGGTTTGTGTTAAAAAGAGGATTCAATTTCTCAGTGACATGTAAAATTATCTCTTTTGAAACATTACCGAGAAAATGCATAGTTAGATGGAGGTTGGCCCTCTTTACCCAACGAAACCGCGGAAATTCCGGAACAAACAGGGATTGAGCCCGGACAATGCTGTCGACAACATTAACAGGTAAGTCGCAGGCTAAAAAGGTGCGAAGCTCGGCGTTCATCTGTAGCCATCCTGTTTTGCGCGGGCAAGCTGTACGGCTATTCTTTTACCTTTAAACATCGAGCGGTCCAGAATATTGATGACACGGGGCGCAGCATCTTCCGGCACCTCAACGAACGTGAATTTATCATAGATGTTGATATCCCCAATAGCATTTGAGGATACTCCGGTTTCTTCAGTGATGCTTTTAATCAGATCCTGCGGCCGGATATTCTGTTGTCTGCCAATAGTAACAAAGAGTCTGACCATACCGTGCTTTGCCCCGGTATTGCCAAAGCTGCTCGAAAAATCGTTTTCGTTTAATTCTATGCCCTTTTGAACAAAGGCATATTTTATGGCTGCGGAGGTTACGTCGACCGGGTCAAATTCCTTCATCAGTTCTAAGGCGATATTTTGATAAGTATCAAGCTTGTTTTCATTGATGATATTCCGCAGCGTAACCTTAATAGTTTCCATTTGCTGCTGCAGTACATCCTGAAACGAAGGCGGCACAGCCTTTTCAATGCGGACTTTAATCAATTTCTCAATGAGGCGGAGCTGGCGGTATTCAGAGGGGAAGATTAATGTTAAAGCCTTACCCTCCCTGCCCGCCCGGCCGGTTCTGCCAATGCGGTGGACATAGGATTCCGGGTCCTGCGGGATGTCAAAATTGATGACGTGACTAACGCGTTCAATGTCAAGGCCGCGGGCTGCAACATCAGTTGCTACGAGCAGTTCTGTCTCGCCAAGCCGGAATTTGCGCATTGTTTTATCACGCTGTACCTGAGATAAATCACCGTGTAGGCCTTCAGCAAAATAACCTCTCGTTTGCAAGCTTGCCACGAGCTCGTCAACACCGCGCTTGGTGCGGCAAAATACTATGACCGAATCATAGTTCTCATAATCCAGAATTCTACACAACGCGTCTGACTTGGAGCCCTGGCCGATTTCATAGTAGTATTGCTGAGTTAGCGGTACAGTCAACGTTTCCTTACTAAAAGTAATCAGCTTGGGTTGTTTCAGGTATCTTTCAGCCAGTCGTTGTATCGGCAAAGGAATAGTCGCAGAGAATAACAGAGATTGCCTCTCTTTTGGCGTTTTTTCAAGTATTGATTCAATATCCTCAATAAAACCCATATCCAGCATCTCATCGGCTTCATCGAGAACGGCTATTTGTACATTCTCAAGATTAAGGGTTTTCCTTTGCAGGTGGTCGAGTATTCTGCCAGGCGTCCCGATGACTACATGTATACCCATCCGAAGCGAGCGCAATTGCCTGTCAATCGGCTGTCCGCCGTATATTGGCAGTACCCTGATCTTTTTATGGGAGCCGATTTTCCCGACTTCTTCTGCAACCTGAATGGCTAATTCGCGTGTCGGCGTTAAGATTAGAGCCTGTACCTTGAGCAAGCTTGGATTTACTTTCTCTGTAATAGGTATGCCAAAGGCTGCGGTCTTGCCTGTTCCTGTTTGAGCTTGACCGATAACATCAAAACCCTCCATGATTAACGGTATGGCTTGGGCTTGGATCGGCGTAGGCTCTTCAAATCCCATATCGGATATTGCTGCCATTGTCTTTTTTGATAAGGCCAGTTGGCCAAAAAAATCACTCATTTACTAACTTCCTTTCATCTTTGGAAAATATTCTTCTTTCTAATGTAAAACCTTTTTCGAAATTAAATAATTTGATTGCATCTGTGGCACCGAGTACCCATTCATTATTAGCATCGCGCGTAAAATGAAGCAAAACCACGGAGTAAGGTATTTCTTTTGTCGCCTGTAATCCGCGAATTCCGGCTCCGCCTGTTGTGCCTGCATTCACAATTATTGTGCCGTTCTCCAGGCTGATATTGAGCTGGTGATTGTGACCATGCAGTATCAGCGGCACTTTCCCGACGAGAGTTTCGGCGAGGTTAAAATTATGGACGGCTATGATCTGCGGTTTCACTGTGGACTCCTGCCATAATTGTACCAATTTTTCCCTGGTTTTCAAAACAATATCATTGTCTAATGTCGTTATTTGGTTTGTGTAGGCCGCAGGGTCAGCCATCGACAATATCCTCAGACCTTGAACATCAGTGATGCCGGCGGTTAGCACCTGTACCTGCGGATAGCGGTTCAATGCCTTCATAATCTCCGGCGAATCATGATTACCCGGTATAAAAAGATAGGGAATCTGCAAGTCCATAAGGCCTGTAAGGAGACTGCTTTCAACAGGGGTGCCGTAATCGCTGATATCCCCGGTATCAATCACTAGGTCAATCGGAAAGCTCTTTGTTATTTGCAGCAAAAACTCGTGGGCAGCCGGGTTGTTGTGAATATCACTGACGTGCAGCACCAAAAGACCATTGCCATCTTCATTAAAAGGGTTGATCTCATCTATTTTCTCGAAGATCGTATAAAGGTTTTTGGCAATAACAGTCATCTGCTCACTGAGAAGATGAACCTTTTGAAAAGCGTTCCCGGCAAGCTCAATTGCCCAAGGAGCTGCTTTTAAAGCGCCGTGGTACTCGGGTGTTCGTAAGCGTTCCAAATCATATGTAGCATAGGTAAGACCAAGTACCAGGGCACTGACAGCCAGTCCGCCCACCACTCCGGATAACACAGGTTTAAGATGGTAACCGGAAATGATAATTGCTCCGATAATCCCGCCTAAAACAGCAAGAATAACCAAGCGTATAAGATATGTCAAGAGGATGCGCGACAGTTCGGTTCTCGTCTCAGAGATGATTTCTGCGGAGGTAGGATTCTGTTTAATAACACCTTGCAGGATGTCGATATCAATATTTTGCAGAGTGATCTCAAGTTTCAGCGGCATCAGATGTGTAGTGGCTGATATCTTTCCAATCGGCGGGATGATGATTTCAGTTATTCCGCGATTATATATTATCAGGTTGGTCTGAAATTGCATGCCTTTTATTGTAAAGATATATTTGTCAAACGCGGTCATGAGGACGAATGAAAAAATAAAAACAGCTATTATCATCTTTAGTGTTGCTCTGTAGCCCATCCCGGCATTACCTCTACCTCAACATTGGTTTCTACCGGTTATTGTCTCCAAAAAATGATTTAACACGCCGGTAATTACCGTATGAGCTTCCAAAGCTGGTGTAAGGCTGTAATTGCGGCTCGCTGGCGTATCGTTTCTCTATTCCCGGTGAGTTTATGCGAGGTACAAATCTTTTGCTCAGGCGTATTGACGGCAATATACACCAAGCCAACAGGTTTTTCCGACGTACCACCGCCAGGCCCGGCGATGCCTGTTATTCCTATGCCGATAGCGCTGCCGGTTTTATTCTTTATTCCCTCGGCCATTGCTTCGGCAACTTGCGGGCTGACCGCACCATGCTCTTGAATAAGTTTTGCCGGAATATCGAGGAGCTTAGTTTTAATCTCATTACTGTAGGCTATGACTGAACCAACATAATACTGGCTTGAACCAGGATTTGCTGTAAAGAGACTGCTGACAATTCCTCCGGTACAAGACTCCGCAGTACTGACAGTGAGATTTCGCTCCTTCAGGATTCTCATAAGGGTTACTGCCAGCGTTTCCTCATTAACTGCTGTCAGGTATTGTGCTGCCCTCTTCATGATCTCGTCAAGCGAAGGCTGGATGAGCTGCTGGAAATGCGCGGAGCTTTGTGCACGCGCAGTAATCCGCAATTGGATTTCCCCGGTTTTGGCATAAAGGGCAAGTGTCGGTTCGGTCTGGTTTCTAAATAAATCCTCAAGGATGTTTTCTAGTTTTGACTCTGAGATACCCATAAACTTCAGAATCATCGAATGAAGTGGTAATATCGCCGGGTCCATAATGTTATTCTTCATCCAGGGCACGGCATATTTTGAAAACATTAGCTGCATCTCGTTAGGAGGACCGGGCAGGAGTATAAAAGAATAGTCAGAGCCTTTTAGAGCAAGCCCCGGAGCCGTACCGACCTCATTTTTTAAAAATACGGAGCCAGGGAAAAAAGCGGCCTGTTTGCTATTGCTATCGACCCATTCCAAACCTCTTCTTTTAAAATGCTGTTGTATTCTATCTGCTTCCTCTGCGGATATTTCGAGCGGTAGATTAAGAAAAGCTGATAGTGTCTCCCTCGTGATATCATCACCTGTGGGTCCCAGACCGCCGGTCGTAATAATAAGATTAACTCTGTCGGCGGCATTATTAAAGGCTTGCCTTAAACGTTCGCTGTTATCACCAACTGTTGTATGGGTATAAACATTAATACCGAGTTCAGCCAGTCTTTCTGATAAGTACTTGCTATTAGTATTTAGAATCTGCCCCAATAATAGCTCGGTTCCGACAGAAATTATTTCAGCCTTCACAAAGATTCCCCCTCACGGTGCCTGCTTGAACTATTTTACTTAAAAAGCAACAAGAAATCAATGGCAAGTATGATATTGAAATTATAAAGCGAAAGCCCAAGCTTACCGCCTGGGCTTTCATTGAGTATATCTTATTTTTGAAGCAGAATTAAAACTCCCATAATTTGGTCTTTTGTTCCTGATTTGTAGTGATCTCTAAAATCTGGTCCTCCGGAGTGTTTGTCAGGATTTTTTCAAGCGTATCCAGCAGCCAGATAGCCTTTTTAACTGTTTCCGCAGTGGCCAGATAGTTTTCTATGAGGAAATCCTCCGGCGGCTTACTCTGACTATTGCTTTCCTGTCTGAGCCAATTGATGTCGGCGCCTGGCAAATAGTCCGCCTGATGTAATACTTCAACTAACTCCGGCAGCCTTTTTTCCTGTCTTGACTGCCAATCCATGATTTGTACCGCCCGTTTCATTCCGGACATTAAATGGGCAATAGTCCCATCAATATAAGAATGATTAACCAGCCATTGCATTAATGAGCCGGAGCCAGGTTCAGGCATGCTGGCAAGAATGGCTGTCTCCACGAGCCCCGATGCCTTGATAAAAAGCTCTAAATTTACGCTGCCCTGATAATAACTGAAGACAAA
>DIVP01000035.1 GCA_002422465.1 Peptococcaceae bacterium UBA6129
ATGGCCGCAGTTATGAGTTGAATATCCGACGCCATCTTTTTTTTATGCAGATATCAGATTAATTTGTCCCACAATGGAGAGGGGCTGGCCTAAACTGAACTATGTTTCTAGTTTAGACACAGCCCCTTACGGTTTTCTACTTTGTAACTAAGTTAGCATAATATTTTCATTAGCGTGATAATTGTTTTGTACAATTATGCTTGTACCCTATCTATTAGTTTTATTGAAAGAGGTGCATAAGTATGAAATGTCTATTATTTCTTTAATCACAAGGAATATCATCATTAAAATCGTATGCGAGGAGGAAAGCCAATGAAGGCTCTAGGAAAATGGTTTTTTCTGATTTTGGTCCTGACACTGGGCATGTTGCTGCCCATGGCAGTATTGGCGGTAGACCCGGTGGTGCCGCCGGTGACCACCAACGTCAATAGCTCCGCGGTATCCGGGTATACCGGGGGAGTGAATGTGACTATTCCCATTGAGGCCCCAACCGGCTCAGGGGGCCTGACGCCCGGTCTGGCGCTGACGTATAGCAGCATGAGTCTGGATGAGCTCAGTCCCACGGTTTATTCCAGCCAAGTCCGCTGCGGCAAGGGCTGGATCCTCTCCGGCCTGATTTCTATTCAGCGCAAAGGCACTGGGGAGGAATACTACCTGGTAATGGGTGGAAGCAGTCAAAAACTGTTTTATTGCAGCACTGACGGTTACTACTATACTGAGCTGGACAGCTACACCAGGATTAAGAAAGAAAGCGCCTACTGGTGGATGAAGACCAAGGACGGAACGTACTACCGGTTAGGTTACAACGACGAATCACGCCATGTAAGCGACCTTAACTACCAAACCAGCACTCTGCAGGAATACTGCTGGAACGTGGATTTAGTGGAGGACATCTATGGGAACCAGATGTACTATGCCTACCAGGAGTATGAATCAAGTTATCACCATGCCGAACCCATCTGGCGGCTGAACAGTATCACCTATACCAAGCGCAGCGGGGTTACGGTCGGGAGCGATTTCACCGTGGTATTGACCACAACAGGCTCTTACACCATCACCGAATATACCAGCCCTCAGCCCTGGCTGGAATCCTATGAAAATAAGCTGTATTACAGCAGTATTGAGGTCAAGGTCGCCGGTGCGCTGCAAAGAAAATACGTCCTGAACTACAGCGGCAATGTCAGTGATTACATGCTCAGTTCGGTGTCAACCTACGGCGCTGACGGAACCACAGCCTTGCCGCTTACTTCCTTCACCTACAATACGCCCCATATAGAATATCCACTAATTGCTACCGTCAATAACGGGCAGGGTGGCATCAAGAGCTATGCCTGGTATAGCTACTTTAACGGGAGCCGGCACCGGGTAACCTCGGAAACCAGCGACGACGGCCTGGGCCATACCTATACCACCACTTACCAGTACGGGGATTTCTCCTTTATGGACAATGAATTCCGCGGCCATAACTGGGTAAAAACAATCGATGCCGAAGGCAACTATACCCAGACCAACTATTTCCAGGATAAATTCAAAAAAGGGGTGGCCTATTACAGCGAAACGAAAAGCGCGAGCGGCGCTATGTATAGCAATCATGTGAATACCTATGCCGCCACCCACTGGCTGGAACAGGTGGAAGCGGGTAGCGATGGCGCTGTCTACGCCAGAGACTGCAATAACCAGTTCCTGAAATGGATGGGAACTTATTGGAAGGAAATGGGGAGTTCCATCAAAGAACTGTCAGTCTGGAATAACAACGAAGCCTTCTGCATCGGCATGGACGATAAGGTCTGGTGCTGGAACGGCAGCGGCTGGACCGACATTGGTTACAGTTGGACTGTTAATTTTAAAAGTATTGCTGCTCAGAATACCAATAATATCTGGGTCCTGGATCAATCCGGGCAATTGCGCTCCTATGCCGGCAACTGGGGAATTGCCGCCACCGGCGTGGGTTTATTGGATCTTGCTGTCAAGAGCAACGGAACAGTCTTTGGCGTATCCGGCACCAACGTTGTTCTGCAATACAACGGAAGCGCCTGGGTGGGCTATAGCAGCGATGTGCCTATTACCAGTCTTTCCACCGGCTATGGCAGCTATCTTTACGGGGTAGCAACAGACCACGGTTTCTGGTGCAGGGCTTCTGCCTGGGCCCAACAGAGCTTCAGCCCGAAAGTAAAAGAGTCCCAGGCCCTCATGCTGGTCCAGACCGACAATTATGTTTTTGATGGCGGCAGCGACTATGTCCAGACCCAGACCCAGTCCTTTTACGATGCCTACGGCAACGTCATCAAGGCCAGCTCTTTGGGTAACACAAGCATAGCTACGGACAATCTATATACCTATGCCGAGTATATCAACGACACAACCAACTGGATATTGGGCGTGCCTAAGCATACCGTTACCAAAAAAAGTGATGACGCCACCATTGTGGCGGAAGCCTGGAACTATTACTCCGATGCCTACAATGGCACTTCTGATTATGGCACATCTAAGAAATACTTACGAAAGACAGAGACGGCCAAGGTTTTCGGTTCGCAAGGCAATGCTGAGAATCCCAAGGTCCAGTACGACTACGATGAATACGGCAACGTGACCAAGGTCAAAGATCCGTTAAACCTTGAGATAAATACCGCATATGACAGTACCTTTCATATGTTTCCGGTAAGCGTCACCAATTCATTAGGCCAGACCGCCTATACTTACTACTATGGGGTTTGTGTCCAGTTGGCGGGAGAACTTCAGTGAAACCTATCCCGAATACAAGTATCTATATTCTTTCTATACAGACGCCTCCCACCCCAACTGCGTTACTACAGCCAGACGCAAAGCCCCTAATATATCCGGTAATGCGAACAATTTTTTCACCTACACTTATAGCGACGGTTTGGGACGCACCATCCAGACTCAGGGCCCTTCGGAAGAAGCCGGGAAAATGATGATCAGCGGTCCGGTGACCTATAACAGCCAAGGGTTAGTGTACCGGCAGTATGTGGGTTACAAAGCCACCAGCAGTGGAACATATATCGCCAGTCCCTCCATGGAAAAACCAACTACCTTCACTTACGACCCCATAGGCAGGGTTACCCAGACCGATTATCCGGACGGTACCAACACGAAAAATATCTACAACAAATTAGTTTCCGCCTCTATTGACCAAATGGGCAGGTACGTTCAGTACACCACGGACGCTTACGGGCGCAATCTGACTACATCGTCATTCACCGGAACCTATCCAACACTAGCTACCTATTCTATTACCACTACCGAGTATGATGCTCTGGGCCGCCCGGTTAAGACAATTGACGCTCAGGGAAATCAAAACACCGTTACCTATGACAACCTGGGACAGAAAGTGGCCATGCACGACATGGATATGGGCAACTGGACTTACCAATACGACCTAGTCGGCCGTTTGATTAAACAGGTCGACGCGAAAGATCAGGCTGTTACGATGCAATATGACAATGCCAACCAGCTTATCCGGAAGAACAACCTGAACGGCAGTTATGTCAACTACTTTTACGAGAGCTTCCCAGGCTATACCGGCACCAACAGTGCGGGGCGGCTGGTGCGGGAAGAAAACTTCCTGCAGCCCAAGGGGCAATGGAATACCTTCTATGAAGGGAACATGTCTTCGCTTGCCGACAGCAGCGGACACAGCAACAACGGCACCATCAGCGGCGCCGTCTGGCCACAGGGTAAGGTTGGCTTATGCCTGAACTTTGATGGAGTGGATGATTACGTGGAACTAAGTGCCCCCTCCTTCAACGGCCAAAACAACTGGACCTTTGAGGCCTGGATCAAACCGCAGGCATCCGGCAGCGACCGGTTCATCTATTCGGAAGGGGTAGCGGCATGCACCTTAAATATCAAGCTTGCCACGAATAACAGCATAGCTGTATCAACCTGGAACGCCAACCGCAGCGGTAACTGGGATACCTACAGCACTGCCGCTAATGTAGTAGCCAACGGTGCCTGGAGCCATATAGCGGTAACCCTCTCCAATGGGCAAGATGCAGCCCACAGTGGCACCATCAAGGTCTACGTTAATGGCATTCTGGCAGGGACTGGGACGCTCGGACATGAATGGCACAGCAGCGCCATATACGCCGCCATCGGCCGTAATATTGGTTCACTCCATAGCGGCGGTCAGGCGGTTGCACCCTTTAAAGGCAGCATTGACGAAATAAAGGCCATTGGCCGGGTATTGACTCAGTCGGAAATAAACAATGACCGTAACAACACTTTGACGACAGGGTGGGGTCTGAACGAAAGTGCAGCCTCCCAAGCCAACGATGTGACACCGAACCTGAATGATGCTTATCTTTACGGAGCGACCTGGACCACAGGCAAGTATGGCAAGGGTGTACAGTTTGACGGTGTTAACGATTATCTGGATGTGAAGCACCCGCGCATCAATGGTACAACGAACTGGACTTTCGAGGCCTGGGTCAAACCGCAGGCATCCAGCGGCGACCGGAACATCTATTCGGAAGGGATACCGGCATGCACCTTATATATCAATCTTGGAACAAACAACAGCATCTCGGTGGCAACCTGGAACCGTAGCCGCACTAGCAACTGGGACACCTACACCACTGCTGCCAATGTTGTGGCAAACGATGCCTGGAGCCATATAGCAGTGACCCTTGAAAACGGGGGAAATCCTGCCGACAGTGGCACCGTCAAGGTCTATGTCAATGGCAGTCTGGTCAGCACCGGGGCGCTCGGGCACGAATGGCACAGCAGTACTTTATACGCCGCCATTGGCCGTAATATTGGCTCAACCCGCGGGGGTGGGCAGGCGGTTGCACCCTTTAAGGGTATCATTGATGAGGTGTACATCCACGGTGTATCCTTAAGCCAGGCACAGATTCAAAGCGAGATGGCCAATCCCCAGATGATGAAAATAGGGAATAACATAGTCACGAATACCGACTTGAGTGCAGCCAGCTGGAACAAGAGCTATGAGACGGATATCAGCTACCGCACCGATGGACCGGCAGGTACGCTCTACAATGTGGCGCGTTTCAAAAACAACAACGGAAATGCGCTCGGTTACTGGTTTGCGTACGGTGATTATGCTCCGCAAGAAGATAGTACCCAGTACAAGATCAACCTGTGGGCCAAAGCGCCGAACGCCGCCTACAATGTGCGGGCTTACACCGCCGGCAGCGGTGAAACCGACCGGCACTGGGGGTCATACATGAACGTCCCGGCGGACGGGCAGTGGCACCTTTTGGAATGGGCTATCACTACAGGCAGCCCCAGCGATTCCGATTCCTTAAGCTTTGAATTCACCGGCTGCCAGGCCAACGCCTACATCGAGATATCCTGTCCGCAGATGATTAAAACAAGCCCCAGCACAAGAGTTGAACTCCGTCTATTACTACGATGCTCTCGGCCGCTCCACCAAGTCAGAAAAGACCATCGACGGGGTCACATACCACCCAGAACGCCTATGATGCCCTGGACAGGTGCACTTCTACCACCTATCCCGATGGCAGCGTAGTCTATTACACTTACAACACCAACAACGGTACGATTCAAAAAATAGGCTCGACCTCCGGAGGAGATCAGTACCTGAAATCTCAGACCTTCAACCAGTACGGTTTGCTGACAGCCAAAACGGTTGGCAACAACGTCACGCTCAACTATACCTACAATCTAAACAATTTCAGGCTGACCAATACCACCGCCGTCAACGGAGTCGGCACGGCAGTGCAGAATCTTGCCTATTCATACAATAATTCCGGAATGGTAACGGGTATTGCAGACGGTGCCAACAGTTACAACTGGACCTACACTTATGACGATTTAAACCGGCTGACCAACGCCCGGCGCGGTACAGGCACTACTCTGGGCCGAGATATGTTTGTAAACAACGTGGGGTTTGCAACTTCTTGTCTGACCCAAGGGCCTAATGCGCTAATTGGCTACGTTGCCGCTCCAAAAATAGGCAGCGCGCTAGGATTGGCCACCGGAGATGCATTTAATTTTTATGGGGCTACCTGGTGTAATGTAGCGGCCGGTTATCAATATGCGACAAATAACTCAATTTATGATGATGCTTTTAACTTAGCTAAAGATTCAGCTTACTACTATTGGGATAAGTAGTCCCAGTAACAACGGGAACGGGATTAGTTTTATATTCATAAAAAAAGGATGACTGCCATAACATGTGTGCTGGCAGTCATCCTTTTTCTATAATTATAGCCCTATTTACTCCCCAAACAGTTCAACTGTCGAGAGATACTTCTCTCCGCCGTCCGGTAGAATGACTACTATTGTCTTATCCTTGTTCTCCGGCCTTTGCGCCACCTGCAAGGCAGCGTAAGCGGCAGCCCCGGAAGAAATCCCGGCAAAGAGTCCCTCCGTTCGCGCCAGCTCGCGGCAGACAGCAAAAGCCTCCTCATCCTTGACCGTGATTATCTCGTCAATAATCTCCCGCTTGAAGACCTCCGGCACAAAACCCGCGCCCATACCCTGGAGCTTATGCAGTCCCGGCGCTCCCCCCGATAGTACCGGCGAACCGGCCGGTTCAACTGCAATGACCTGGATAGCGGGGTTCTTTTCTTTTAAGAATTCACCAATCCCTGTTACCGTCCCACCTGTACCTGTCGCGGCAATAAAAATATCCACCTGGCCGCCGGTATCCCTCCAGATCTCCTCAGCAGTGGTTTTTTTATGCATCGCCGGATTGGCAGGATTCGCAAACTGCTGTGGAATAAAGGAATTGGGAATCTCTTCGGCCAGTTCTTTCGCCTTATTGATTGCGCCCTGCATTTGCTCCACACCGGATGTCAAAACGAGTTCAGCGCCGAGCATCTTCAGGTAATTGCGCCGTTCCACGCTCATCGTCTCGGGCATGGTCAGGATAACCCGGTAGCCCCTTGCAGCCCCGACATAAGCTAGGCCAATTCCGGTATTCCCGGACGTAGGCTCTATGATAACACTTCCCGGAGATAGCAGCCCCCTCTCTTCTGCGTCGATAATCATAGCATAGGCGACTCTGTCTTTGATACTGCCGGCAGGATTGAAGCGTTCTAGCTTAGCTACGAGCCTGGCCAAAAGGCTGTTGTTCTTTCCGAACCTCTTTAATTCCAACAGTGGCGTATTGCCAATCAACTCAGTCAGGCTCTGAGCAATTTTCGTCATGATATTCCCTCCGTATACTTCGCTACATCTTTAAATCTTTCCAGGGGTAGTCAATAATTTTGCTTTGATTCTATTACTTTTATTTTACTATGACTTTTTATATATATTTATAGTAGAATATATTTTATAGTTCCAAATTAAAATCCCTAGCAAAGTTCCCAATTCAAATGCAGAAATGAAGTGATTTTTTGGAAGCGGTTATCGATATTGCGATTCTGGCCGTTATGGTCATCATGGTGAGAAAAAACATCCATATCGGGCATGTTCTATTTGCTTGCTCCGTGCTTTTCGGCATAACACACCAAGTCCCGCTAACGAAGCTGGCGGCGCTAACGCTGACTTCTGCCTCATCTGGTTCAGCCTTAAATCTTTTTGGCTCTCTCTATCTCATTACACTCTTGGAAAGAATTAGCCGCCACTCAGGCAGTCAGAGCCGTCTTGTCACAGGAGTAAAAAATCTGTCAGGCAACCCCCGTTTCGCGCTGGCAGCGCTCCCGGCTTTTATCGGTCTGCTGCCTTCGCCGGGCGGCGCCAGGTTTTCTGCGCCGATGGTCGAAGAAGCTGCCAAAGGTGTAGATATAAGCAAAGAACAAGCAGCCGCAATAAACTATTATTACCGGCATATCTGGGAATACTTCCTGCCGTTGTACCCTTCGAGCTTGCTGGCCGTGGAAATACTCCAGATCTCTCTCAACAGTTTTGTTCTCCTTATGGTTCCGTATGCTATTGTGACAACTATCTTCGGGCTGCTGCTCTTGCGAAACATCCGGCCTATCCCCAAAGAAACTAACCCCCATCCTCGCTCCGAGGCCTGGAAACAAGTTCTTGAGGGAGTAGCCCCTATCTGCACGATAATGTTTCTCGTACTCGTGTTTAACGTGCATATTCTCGCAGCCCTATCGCTCGTGAACGTAGCAATGTTTATCTACTATAAAATCGGCTGGAAGGCTGTATGGCCGATGTTAAAGGCCTCTTTGGAGATTCGGCTGCTCTACATTGTCTTCGGTGCGCTTTACCTGCGCGATGTCATGGTAATAAGCGGCTCTATCGAACAGCTGCCCGGCTTTTTCACGTCGATCGGCATGACCCCCCTTATGATTACAATAGTGTTTCCCTTCTCAATCGGACTGCTCACCGGGGTTTCAATCCCCGGCATCACTATATCGCTACCGCTAATTATAGCCATGACCGGACCTGATAATCTTCTGAGCATGGCTAGCCTGGGGCTGCTTTCGAACATTCTGGGGCTTTTGCTTTCGCCGATACATCTATGTTTTATTATGTCTGTAGAGCATTTCTCCGCCAATTTCGCCAAAACTTATGTCAAGCTGCTGCTTCCGGGGGCTTTGATTCTAATCTTCGCTGTATTTTATTCATTTATCATATAATCCGGGCCATAGCCCTTTTTCGTCCAGATATGATGTCAAAAGCATGGCCGTATTGCCGGTAATCTTCAAACAATTTTTCAGGTGTTCCGGAGTTTCAAACGGGTGTGGATTCAACGCCCGGCAGCAAGTATAACCAAATTTTTCAATGAACCTGTCATGGAATCCACTCGCCGCATCATACATCGGCTCCCTTTCCTTTTCAGCCGAGGTTCTCCCTTTCAACAGACCCATCGCCAAAACCGAGCCGGTCAACGCCCCGCACATACACCCGGCATGACCAAGACCACCGCCCAAACCGGTGGTCATTTTTACTGCCTCACGAGGGGTTTCCGGCGCCAGGTACTCCCGAAAGGTTAAAAAGATAGCCTCCGCACAGTTATAGCCTTCCCGAAAGTAATTGCCCGCTTTGTTGCGCGCTTCGATAGCTAAATCCTCTCTCATTTCTCTTACCTCCTGCAACATTAGAACTTGTGGTCAAATCTTGCCGGCTTGACGTGATCCCGGTTTGACAACTGGTATCCCGGTCCCACAAAGCGGGCATTCCGTAGCGTTGTAGGAAACTACTTCAAGTGGAAGCAAGCTGTAAAATGGATAGCCAAAATCAATCTGCCCATTCGTGCGGTCAACAAGTGAAGCCACGCCAATGACTTCTCCGCCAAGGTTTTTGACAACGTCAATAACCTCGCGGACAGAACCCCCTGTAGTGACAACATCCTCTGTGACAAGTACTCTGGCGCCCTGTGGTATCTTAAAGCCCCGGCGCAGGGTCATGATACCGTTATCTCTTTCGGCAAAAAGTCCAATCGAACCTAGCTGACGCGCAACTTCATAGGCGAGAGTTACTCCGCCGAGAGCGGGGCCGATGACGATATCCGGCTTCTTGCCGGGGAGCTTGGCAGCCAGTGCACGACAGAGTTCCTCTGCAACAGCCGGATCCTGCAACACAAGCGCACATTGGAGATAACGGTCGCTGTGTCTTCCTGAGGTTAAGAGGAAGTGTCCTTCGAGCATCGCCCCGCTGCCTCTGAATATCTCAATTATATCTTCTTTTTTCATGTTAAAGCCTCCTCTATTTCTTGCATAACTAGTAATGCAGCCTCTGCTGGGTCCTTTGCCTGAGTAATCGGACGACCCACTACGAGATAATCAGCTCCAAGTGTGACGGCATCTTTTGGTGTTAATACTCTCTTTTGGTCGCCCTTGGCCGCCCAGGCCGGACGAACTCCCGGACAAATTATCTTAAAGTCGGGTCCGCAGACCTCACGAATGAGTGTAATCTCCTGAGGGGAAGCGACAACGCCGTCAAGACCCGCCTCAAGAGCCAGCCTGGCAAACCTGCTCACAGCAGTCCGCAAATCAGTGAGACCGATCTCGTGCAAGTCCTCTTGATTCATGCTCGTCAGAACTGTTACCGCTATCAACAGCGGCCGCCGGATGCCCTGACGCAACGCTTGCTCAGCAGTTGCCTTGGCGGCCTGCTCGAGCATCTCACGGCCACCTGCCGCATGGACATTAAATATAGCCGCCCCGTGTGCCACCGCCTGGCGGCAGGACTGGGCCACCGTATTCGGGATATCATGGAATTTCAGGTCGAGAAAGACCTCTTTCCCGAGATTTTTTAAGCGTTCAATAGCTTCACCACGGCTGGCCAGATATAATTCCAGCCCCACCTTAAAGTATTTGACTCCGGTAAGCTTATGTACTGTTCCCTCGGCCTCCGGCCAGGTCGGAAAATCCAGGGCTACAATGAGCCTCTGTTCAACAGCCTGCATTGTTTTCCTCCTTCCAAGCCGCCCCGCAAAGGGCAGTTATTTTAGCAATTTCATTTGTTTCACAATATTTCTTGATACCTTCGACTATATCCATACAACAACGCGGGTTGACAAATTGTCCGGTCCCAATCGCTACAGCCGTAGCCCCGGCTAGAATAAACTCCAGAGCATCCTCAGCTGTTAGGATACCGCCCATGCCGATTACCGGGATCTTCACGCGCCGGGCAACCTGCCAAACCATGCGCACCGCCACTGGTTTCACAGCCGGTCCGGATAATCCCCCCATGATGTTGCCTAATTTCGGTCTTCTTGTTCTGATGTCGATGGCCATTCCGAGCAGCGTATTAATCAGCGATATGGCATCGGCTCCCGCAGCCTCGACTGCAGCCGCCATTTCCGCTATATCGGTCACATTCGGTGAGAGCTTGACTATCACCGGCAGCGGTGTATGGTTTCTGACGGCGTTGACAACCTCCGCCGCGCTCTCCGGCCTGCTGCCGAAAGCTATGCCTCCTGCCTTCACATTCGGGCAGGAGATATTAACCTCGAGCCCTTTGACGACGCTGCATGAGCTCAATCTATATGCAACCGAACAATAATCCTCAACCGTATTCCCGGCAATGTTGACAATAACCGGCACACCGGCGTCTGCAAGCCTGGGGAGATATTTCTTGATAACCGTTTCCACGCCAGGGTTTTCGAGACCAATCGAATTGAGAAGCCCGGCCGTCGTTTCGACGAGCCGCGGCATGGTATTCCCCTTTCTCGGTTCGGGTGTAACCCCTTTGACGACAACCGCCCCAAGCCCGGCCAACGCAAAAAAATCCTCATAAGCCTCGCCAAAGCCAAAGGTTCCCGAAGCCGTCATGACAGGATTTTTCATTTTTATTCCGGCGATCTCCACACTCAAATCAGGTTTTGCGACTGACATTTACAAGTCCACCTCCTGTTCCCAAAAGACAGGACCATCCTGGCAGGCTTTCAGCCAGCCTTCCTCATCCTTGCTGCTTTTTGCGCAGGTACAGCCGAGACAGGCGCCAACCCCGCAGGCCATCACAGCCTCCAAAGAAACCTGCAGTGGAATCCCGTATTGCCGTGCCAAACGCACTACCTGAACTAGCATCCCCTTGGGTCCACAGGCATAAAGCATATCCGGGCTCTCCTGCTCTAGCCATTTGGCGAAAAGATCTGTCACGAGGCCCTTATAACCTGCCGTACCGTCCTCGGTTGCGAACTGGCACGGTATCTTTGGCATAAATCCTTGCTTAGGAAGCTGCTCTATGTTCCTTCCGCCAAAGAAAGCCATAACACTGTTGCTTTTAGCTAATTCACCGCCCAGGAATAACAGCGGGGCTATACCCATCCCGCCGCCGATCAAACCGGCTTTCTTTCCGGTCAGATCCGCCTTAAAACCCCGACCAAGCGGACCTATCATATCCAGTGTTTCGCCTGGCAAAAGCTCACACATGAGCTGCGTTCCTTTTCCCACTACCTGGTACCAGAGCCGGATCAATCCCTCGTTCCGATCTACTCCGCAGATACTCAAGGGTCTGCGCAGAAGCGGATCAAGCTGTCTGGTGCTGCGGATATTCACAAACTGACCAGGCTGAGCAAGGTCTGCAATTTCCGGAGCGAGGATATTCAGAAGATAAATACCTTGCCCGGTTAGCTGCTGCCCAATTACACGGGCTTCGGGTAGATGGTATTTCATTGGCACGCCACCTTTTGCATCACTATTTTGATATGTTCAGTTGTATTATACATAGTCTTGAAGAGCTTTGACAACTATGTCTTTTTCGCGGTACTGCCGGATTACCTGAAGCAAACCGCCGCTTGTATCAAGTGATGTCAGGCATGGGATGTTATACTCAACCGCAGCGCGGCGCATCTGAAAACCATCTCGCATCGTCTGCTTCCCTTTATTAAGGGTGTTGACTACAAAGACTATTTTACCGCTGCGAATCAGGTCCACTACGTTCGGCTGTCCCAGATCAATCTTGGCTACTTCGCGTACAGGCACACTATTTTTTCTCAGAAATTCAGCCGTACCCTGAGTCGCCCAGATAACAAAGCCTAAATCCGCGAACTTCCTCAAGATAGGCAGGGCTTCGTCCTTATCTTTATCCGCAATAGTCGCCAGGATTTCCCCATCTTGTGGAATTTGATATCCCGCGCCTAAAAAGGCCTTGCGAAGCGCGGAACCAAAGTCCATATCGAGACCCATGACCTCGCCGGTTGATTTCATTTCAGGTCCCAGCGTTGGTTCAACATCTGTTAATTTATTAAACGAGAATACCGGCATCTTGATCGCTACAAGTTGTTTAGTTTCTAAAAGTCCGTCCGTATAGCCCATTGATTTCAGGCTTTCGCCGAGCATAATCCGCGTAGCCGCCTTAACCATCGGAATTCCTGTGACCTTACTTAGAAACGGCACCGTCCGGCTAGCCCGCGGGTTCACTTCGATCACATAGATAATGTTATCTCTGATGACATACTGGATATTGACAATACCCTTAATCTGCAGGCTAAGCGCAATTCTTGTGGTATATTCAACAAGCCTGTCAATAAGCTCCTCTGTCAGTGTTTGCGGGGGATAGATCGCAATACTGTCCCCGGAGTGCACCCCAGCCCTTTCAAGATGCTCCATTATTCCCGGAATCAGCACTTTCTCCCCGTCACAGATGGCATCAACCTCTACTTCCTTTCCCATAATATAGCGGTCCACGAGTACCGGGTGTTCGGAAGAAAGCCGTACAGCCTCGGTGAGGTAGGCAGTCAGATCCTCTTCCGTATAGACTATTTCCATAGCCCGGCCGCCGAGGACATAAGAAGGTCTTACGAGTACCGGGAACCCGAGTCTGGCGGCAATTGTCTTCGCGCCTTTAGCGTCGTAGGCGATGCTGCCGAGCGGTCTGGGTATACCGATTTCCTCAAGGAGCGCATCAAATTTTTCCCTGTCTTCAGCGCGGTCAATATTCTCGATGCTTGTTCCGAGTATCGTCACGCCGTTGCTCGCGAGGGGTTTGGCCAAATTGATAGCCGTTTGTCCGCCAAACTGAACGACAACACCCTCGGGTTTTTCCGCTTCAATTATATTTAAAACATTCTCCAGCGTCAGCGGCTCAAAGTACAGGCGGTCCGACGAATCCGGATCGGTACTGACCGTCTCCGGGTTATTATTGATGACAACCGATTCCCTGCCGCTCTCTTTAATGGCAAGTGAAGAGTGTACCGAGCAGTAATCAAACTCTATGCCCTGACCGATCCGAATCGGTCCGGAGCCCAGCACTACTACTTTTGATTTTGTCGAAGTCATCAGCTCGTCTTCTTCACCGTATGTGGAATAGTAATACGGCGTCACTGCCTCAAATTCCCCGGCGCAAGTATCGACCATATGATAAACAGCGTTAAGCCCAGCAGCCAGCCTTGTCCTGCGGACCTCGCTTTCGCTTTTTCCTAAAAAAACTGCGAGCTGGTAGTCGCTAAATCCGGACTTCTTCGCTAGCAGCCAGTCTTCACGATCCCATTTTTTCTTGTGGGTTAGTAATGTTTCGAGCTCTACAATGTTTTTCAAAGCATCTATAAAGAATAAATCAATCCCGGTTATCTGGTGAATCTGTTCAATCGAGATACCCCGGCGCAAGCATTCGGCGAGAACAAAAATCCTCTCGTCGTCACCCTGCCCGAGCTTTTCAAGGAGTTCCTGCCAACTGTGTTTCTGAAAATCCGGCACTAAGAGCGTCACGAAATTCATTTCGAGCGACCTAATCGCCTTTAACAGGGCGGACGGGAAGTTCCTTCCGAGAGCCATCACCTCGCCGGTAGCCTTCATCTGTGAACCGAGCTTCCGCTTGGCGCTCGCAAACTTGTCAAAAGGCCAGCGCGGGATCTTGACTACTACATAATCAATCGCCGGTTCAAAGCAGGCTGACGTATTGCCGGTAACGCTGTTGGCAATCTCATCGAGTGTAAAACCGAGTGCAATTTTGGCCGCCACCTTCGCGATCGGATAGCCTGTTGCCTTCGAGGCCAGGGCGCTCGACCTGCTGACACGCGGATTTACTTCAATAACATAGTACTGGCTGCTGTACGGGTCAAGCGCATACTGGATATTACAGCCGCCTTCTATCCCGAGCTCGCGAATTATCTTTAAAGCGGCGGTCCGCAGCATCTGGTAATCCCTGTCTGAAAGGGTTTGTGTCGGCGCGACAACAATGCTGTCCCCGGTATGAATGCCAACCGGATCGATATTCTCCATCGAACAGACGGTTATGCAGTTATTCCGCGAATCACGCATCACCTCATACTCTATCTCTTTCCAGCCGGCCACGCTGCGCTCAATCAAAAGCTGACGGTTCATGCTGTATTTTAATCCTTTAACCGCTATATCGGCGAGTTCTTCGCTATTGCGGGCCACACCGCCCCCTGTTCCGCCGAGAGTATACCCCGGCCTTACTATGACCGGGTAGCCAATGCTGTCACCAAATTTCACCGCATCTTCGACGCTGTTGACAATAGCGCTTTCCGGAACCGGTTCGGCTATGGAACCCATCGTCGCTTTAAAGATCTCCCGGTCTTCGGCTTTTTCTATCGCGCTAAGCGGCGTACCCAGTAATCTGACTCCTTCGCGTTCGAGCACGCCCTGTTTAGCCAGCGTCATCGCCAGGTTGAGCCCGACCTGACCTCCAAGGGTAGCCAGGAGCCCTTGCGGTTTTTCTTTGATAATTATTTTTTCGACGATCTCCGGCGTAAGCGGCTCAATATAAACGCGTGCGGCCATATCAGCGTCTGTCATGATTGTTGCCGGATTGGAGTTGATGAGCACGACTTCGATACCCTCTTCTCTTAGAGAGCGGCAAGCCTGGGTACCGGCATAATCAAATTCGGCCGCCTGCCCGATGACAATCGGCCCCGAACCAATGACAAGAACTTTATGCAAACTCTGTTCTCTAGGCATGACTGCCACCCCCTGTACTGCCGTATTCCTTTACCATCGCCATAAATTGAGCGAAGAGATAAAACGTATCCTGCGGTCCGGGACAAGCCTCCGGATGAAACTGCACCGAAAATGCCCTTTTCTTTTTAAGCTTTATGCCCTCGTTAGTCCTATCATGCAGGTTTATGTGCGTCACTTCGACCTCATCCTTGCTGAAGCTGTCCTCAGCCAGCGCATAGCCATGATTCTGCGAGGTAATATGGACCCGGTTGTTCTGCAGGTCTAAAACGGGGTGATTCCCGCCGCGGTGCCCGAATTTCAGCTTGTACGTTGTGCCTCCGATGGCCATACCAAGGAGCTGGTGGCCAAGACAGATACCCATAACCGGAACTCCTGCTTCGAGCAGCTCATTGATAACCGGCAGGACATAACCGACATCCTGCGGATCGCCAGGCCCATTTGAAAGTACAACCCCCAAAGGTTGATGATCCAGGATCTCCCGTGCTTGCGCCGTGGCTGATACAACGTTAACGCGGCAGCCTAAAGCCGCCAGTGAAGCAGGGATATTGCCTTTAGCGCCAAAATCCATGACAACTACTGGGAATCTCCCGGTGCCAAGCGTATAAGCCTTTGGTGTGGTTACGCTTTTAACAAGATGCGGCCCTGTTGACGTACCAAGCTCCTTCGCCTTGGCCGCAAGCTTATCGGCATCCGTTTCAATGCTTATTAATCCCATCATCGTCCCGGACTTGCGCAGATGCTTCGTCAACGCCCGTGTGTCCACGTCTTTGATACCTACAATCCCTTGGGAGATCAGATACTCATGCAGGTTTTGTTCAGACCGGAAATTGCTGGGCTGCTCACAAAACTCTTTGACGACCAATCCCTTCGCATGGATTGCGCTTGACTCGGCATCAGTTTTATTTACACCGTAATTACCAATGAGCGGGTAGGTAAGGGTTATTATTTGCCCGGCATAAGACGGGTCGGTTAGAATTTCCTGGTAACCTGTCATACTTGTATTAAAAACTACTTCCCCTACAGTTTCACCGGCTAACCCAACTGATTTCCCTTCGAACATCTTCCCATCAGCCAAACAAAGATACGCCTTCACTCTTATTATTCCCCCTTTAGTCTGCCATCCTGCATTACTACTCTTCCGTCAATTATTGTCATTACCGGCCAACCCTGGAAGGTTCGCCCGTCAACCGGGCTGTTCTTGCCTTTGGAGTAAAAGTTATCGACCCTGACCTGCTTTTGCAGCTGCGGGTCAATGACGGTTATATCTGCGATACTGCCCACTTCTAGAGAGCCATAGGGCAGATTGAGAACTGCGGCAGGACCGGTTGTAAACTTTGCAATCAGCTCCGCCGGTTTTAAATATCCCGAAACGACCAGGGTTTCCCAGCAGATCGGGATGGCTGTTTCGAGCCCGGAGATCCCGTTCGGGGCCTTATCGTATTCCTGCTCTTTGTCTTCCCGGGACCATGGAGCATGGTCGGTAACAAGACACTGGATTAGGTTTTCCTTTAACCCGTTCCGGACTGCCTCCAGATGCTCCGCGCTGCGCAGCGGCGGATTAACCTTCGTATTGGTGTTGTAGTTCTTGACCTCTTCATCAGTTAAATAAAGGTGATGCGGCGTCGCCTCGGCTGTGACGGCTAGCCCCTGTGCCTGGGCAAATTTCAAGAGCTCTACGCTCCCTTTTGTACTGACATGCGCTAGATGAAGCCTCCCGCCTGTTAAGCCGGCCAGGAGGATATCGCGTGCAACCATGATCTCCTCAGCCTGAGCCGGATTCCCTTTTAAGCCTAAAACCGTTGACCAGCGGCCCTCGTGCATGAGTCCTTCGGCGACGAGGCTCGGATCTTCACAGTGCGAGATAACGGGTATGCCAAAAATCTTTGTATATTCCAGAGCCCGGCGCATCACTTCGCTGTTCGTGACAGGCTTGCCATCGTCAGAGATTGCCACTATCCCGCATTTGTACATGCTGCCGATTTCGGAGATTTCCTGTCCTAACTGGCCTTTGCTGATTGTTCCAATCGGCAAGACCCTAGCCAGAGCAGCTCGTTGTGCGCGTGCTTTTATGAGTTCAATGACCCCCTCATTATCGGCGCAGGGCTTTGTATTAGGCATTGCCGCTATAGCTGTGAATCCTCCGGCGGCGGCGGCTTGACAGCCGGTCAGTATAGTCTCATGTGCCTCGCCGCCCGGTTCACGCAGGTGAACATGCATATCGATAAAGCCGGGGGCAACAATTTTATTTTTGAGGTCATACACCTCTACACCTTTTTCGTTGATGTCACTGCCAAGCGCAAGAATTCTTCCATCTTTGATGTGAACGTCGAGCTGTTTTTCGAGACCTGCTTTCGGATCGATCACGAGTCCGCCCTTCAGAATAAATTCCATTTTTATTCCCCCTTCTGTCCCAGCATCAGATATAAGAGAGCCATGCGCACGGCGACGCCGTTTGTAACCTGTTCATTTATCACTGACTGCAGGCTGTCGGCTACCTCCGAGGATATCTCGATCCCTCGGTTCATCGGCCCCGGATGCATGACTAGGCTGTCCTTATCGGCGAGCTTCAAGCGCTGGCGGTTTAAGCCATATAACTGGCTGTATTCGCGCAAGGTCGGGAAAAGTCCGGCTTTCTGCCGTTCAAGCTGAATCCGCAGCATTATAACTACCTGGGCGCCACGAAGCGCCTCGTCAATGTTATGCGTGACCCTGGCTCCAAGCTCGGCAAGACCTGGGGGGATAAGCGTAGGTGGTCCACAGAGCCATACCTCGGCGCCCATCTTCATTAAGCCGCTAAGATTTGACCTAGCCACGCGGCTATGCAAAACATCCCCTATTATCGCGACTTTCAGGTCTTGAAAGCCCCCCAGCTTCTCCTTGATAGTCGCCATATCCAACAGCGCCTGGGTCGGATGCGCGTGAAAACCGTCGCCGCCGTTGATTACGCGTCCCTTGAGATACCCTCCGAGCATCTGCGGCGCTCCGGACACCGGGTGGCGGATAATAACGATATCCGTACCCATCATCTCAAGCGTCAGCCCCGTATCCTTCAGGGTTTCTCCTTTGACGACGCTGCTCGTTGTTGTGCTGATATTGACGACATCTGCACTCATGTATTTTCCGGCTAGTTCAAAAGAGGTTCTCGTGCGCGTACTGGGTTCATAGAAGAGTGTAACTACCGTTTTACCGCGCAGAGTCGGGACTTTTTTAATATCCCGTTTTATGATCGTTTTCATCTCTTTGGCTGTGCTGAGAATCAGCTCAATCTCGTCAACACTCAGCTGGTCCATCGTCAGCAGGTCTTTGGCTACTAGGCCCATGATCATTCCTCCCACATTAATAGTTTTATAATTGCAGGTTGTACCTTATCCCAGAATAAAAAAACCTCCCGCCGGAAGGCAGGAGGTTTGCATATATCTACAGCACATATACAAAAACCCTTACTAGCCTCACCGGACTAATTTCAAGGGACTATTTCAAAGAGCTTCAGGCCTCAAAAAGCTGCCTGGATTATGGTCTCGAATAATAAAGCCTACATGCTAATGATTCTTAGCAGGCAGGCTAAAACGGCCAGAATAACCATCCCAACTCACCTTGCTAATCTCACAGGACCAGCTTAAAGGTCTCAAGGATTTTCTTTTTCGCTTCTAATTATAAGCTAAAGTTACACAGCCCGTCAAATTTATTTTTACACTCGCAGCATACTCGCAGTACCTTCACAAACTACGAAAATCCTCATGTTTCGCCTTCAACTGCGGCTGCTCCAAATATTTTTCAATAAGCTGCAGCATGCTCGCTTTATCACGGTTAAGCACACCGGCCAGATGAAAGTAATTTGAGGCATGGTTCGAACGGTACGTACAATTCTCGAGTTCAAGGCGCTCGACCATGAGCTTAATCTCCCGCAGGATTTCCGCCGGAGTTAAAAGTGTCAGCTCCCCACTGTCAATCGAGCGCAAAATGGGTGTCCCCTCTTCGAGCATCAGGGTTAAAGAGCCTAAATAGGTGGGATTAATCGCCGAAACTACCCTGGCAGTCTCAATGGCATGTTCCTCCCAAAGCTTACGTCCGCCGAGTCCCGTGATTATCGTGGCCGACAGGCTCAGTCCGCTTGCCATAATCTTACGACCGGCCTCGATCATTTTCTGCGCGCTGACACCTTTTTTCACCTTTTGCAGTATTATATCACTGCCGCTTTCGATCCCCATATAAACAAGGTCAAGCCCGTTGTTTTTCAGGTCTATGAGTTCATCAGGCGTTTTTTTCAGAGCATCGTGAGGACCGCCGTAGCAACTGATCCTATCCAGGCCAGGGAATCTTTGATACAGCATTTTCAATGTGTCACTGAGAATATCAGTGGGCATGGCCAGGACATTGCCATCTGCCAAAAAAATTCTGCTGGCACGGGGATATTTGAGCGCCGCTTCATTTATAAGCCCCTGGATCTCGGCCCAGCTTTTTTGTGTATATTTTTTGGTTTTGTACATGCTGCAAAACGTGCAGGCATTATGTGAACACCCTAAGGTCACCTGTAAAATCAAACTATATGCTTCACTTGGCGGCCTGTAAAGAGGATAATCATAGTACATGCGCTCTCACATCTTTCTAGATAGATTTTTTTCTTGTTATTTGATACATTATTGGATAAACTTACGGTATCAATAGTTATGCATATTATATACAATTTATTGACCCAAGTTGAGAAAGGTAGGCGAGAAATGACAAGGAAAATAAAAATCGTGACCGACAGCACGGCAGACCTCCCGCATGAATATGTGCGAGAGCATGGTATTCATGTTGTTCCGCTGTACGTAAACTTCTCTCACGGTACTTACCGGGATGGAGTAGATATCCAGCCACGAGACTTTTATCCGATGCTTCAAGAAGCTAACAACGACACTCTGCCCAAAACCTCCACACCATCGATTGATGATTTTATAAAAACATATGAACCGATATTGAAGGAAGGCTACGATATCTTATCAATCCATATCTCGTCAGGACTAAGCAGCACTGCATCGATTGCCGAAGCCGCCGCGAGAAAGCTGAGCGGAACAATCCATGTTTTTGATTCCAAATCCATTAGCCTGGGCATAGGTTTGCAGGTCTGCGAAGCGCTGGAAATGATCAGAAACAACCTCTCGATGGAGAATATACTAGAGGGTTTACATGAACTGCGCCAGCGTACGGAAGTGCTCTTTTCACTCGACACTCTCGAATATCTGCAAAAGGGGGGCCGTATTGGCAAGGTTTCCGCCCTGCTTGGAACTATCCTAAGCATTAAACCTATCGTGCGTGTTGAAAACGGATGCTATATTCCACTGGATAAAGCGAGAAACCAAAAACAGGCTATTAATAAAATGGTCAATCACATGGTAGCGATTCTCGGTGATAATGTGCCCCAACATATCGCCGTCGCGCACGGCGCCGCCGAGGAAGCTGCTCATGCTCTGAAACAGCTTGCCGAAGAAACCATGGGTATGAAGGTATCGTTCTTTAAAGAAACAGGCCCGGTCGTCGGTGTACATACAGGTCCGGGCACCTTGGGCTTGGCGTTTTTGTATTAACCTGTTTAATTGCCGTGAATCGAACTCCCGCCGATGAATTCACGCAAAATAGAATTTAGCGGCACATTTTTATCCGGCAACAGTGGAAAAAATGATAATAGATCCAAGAGCCTCCTGGCATCGGAATACTCTTTCTCATTACTGCTAATAGCCATAAATAGTGGCTCGGCATACTTTTTAAAAATACTCAGTTCATAAACCAACGCGGAATTAAACATCATATCGGCATCTTCCTGATAAGGGAAGATGTTTTTTTCTTCGCCGCGCCGTACAGAAGGCCAACGCTGCAGCGTTTTTACGGCGTCATGAGCGCGAAACTGGTTGTCTCTGACAATACGCCGGATTAGTCTTGCATCAGTAGTTTGAATGCGATTGTGGTCGTCAATAAATGTCTGTGTCAAAGCGCTGATATATATCTTATACTTGTTTTCGCGTTTTATCATCGGGGTTAGCCTTTCATTGAGCGCATGGATTCCCTCAACAATAATCGGATGGTCTTTATCAACCCGCGTTATTTTCCCTTGCAACTCCCGGCCGCCCTTTTGGAAATTGTAAATTGGGCATTCTACTTCGCAACATTCCATTAAAAGCTGCAGATGTTCGTTAAATAACTGTACATCCACTGCCTCGAGAGCTTCAAAATCAAAGTCGCCGAATTCATCGCGCGGGGTATGCTCCCGGTCGACAAAATAATCGTCAGTCGATACCGAAACAGGATGAAGGCCCAAAACCCTCAGCTGAATAGACAGCCTCTGTGCAAAAGTAGTTTTTCCCGACGAAGACGGACCGGCTATGAGGATCACCCTGAGCTTTTCACGCTTAGCAAAAATCTCATCGGCTATCTTCGCTATTTTTTTCTCTTGCAGCGCCTCTCCGATGTGAATAAGGTTATTCGCTTCTTGTGGATTTTTCGCGACAAGCCGCCAAAAGCCAGCCAAATCGCTTATCCCGAGAATCTTCGCCCACTCTTGTGATTCTTCCCAGACCTGCCCAAGTTTGGGGAGTTTAGGGCAAGGCGCAACAACTGCCGGTTTTTGCGAATCAGGGAAGCAAAGCAGAAAACCGTTATTATGCGGAACGAGCTTAAACACTGTCAGACAACCGGTGCTGGGTGCGAGGTATGAGTATGAATAACCGGAATAAGGTCCGGAGCTGTATATTCGTACCTTCTCAAACCACATTATATCCAATATTTCAATGGTATTTTGCCGGTCAAAACGGGCAAGAATCTCCGCAGCTTCAGCTCGCGTCAGCATATGCGGGATAATTGGCTCATCAGCCGCAACAAGCTCACGCATCTTTGCTTCCAACTCAATAACCTCGAGCGGGGACACAGCTTTTTTCCCTTTTATCTCACAGTAATAGCTTTTACCCAGAGCGTGCTTGACGACAATACTATTTACCGGATTCAGCTCATAGGCAGCCTTGGCCAAAAGAAAGACGAGGCTCTGCCGGTATATGCGCATACCATTTTCCAACTGAAGATCCAAAAACTCCAACTTCCCCGGACCAGAGATTTCTTTATAAAGGTCAATCAAAATATTATTAAATACTGCCCCCACAATTGGCGACGAGTACTCTTTTTTTACCTCAGAAGCTATCTGCAGCAGAGTCCTGCCGACAGGTATTTCTACACTTTTCCCGGGCAATTGCAAGATAATTCTCTCTTCTTTTTGTTGTATCTCTTCTCTCAAACTTATCCCCTCCTTGTACATACATTATATAGTTTTTTCAGAATTTATTCTGCTGTATTTTCTGGCATCTTTTCTTTCTTACATTTTACCGATTAAACACTAACTAGGGAAGCAAATTAACGATAATAATTTAGGCGCGTTGGGAATAACACTTGACAATTCCATCCCCAGGATATAGTATTAGCTTAGATGTTTAGATNNATCTAAACATCTAAGCTAATACTATGTTAAGTATCCATAAAAGAGGTGAGGTTATGTCTCCGCTTAACCTGAGTTTCAAAGCTCTTTCAGACCCTACCCGCAGGAAAATCCTGCAAATGCTGCGCATAGGGAATATGACGGCCGGCGAAATTGCTGAGCAGTTCAATATCTCTAAGCCCAGTATCAGCCACCACCTGAATATCTTAAAACAGGCTGACCTGATTTCAGATGAACGTGCCGGGCAAAACATCATCTACTCTCTGAACACGAGCGTGTTTGACGACCTGATCGGCTGGGTCCTGACCCTAACCATAAACCCCAAAAAGGAGGATCTTGAAAATGAATAAGCTGCCGGATACGAACAATGATTTTTCACTTATCTCAATGCTCAAGAAAGATTGGTACATCCTTGTCCTTATACTCGCGACATTTCTTGCCGGATTGTACTTTTACCCCGACCTGCCTGCCAAGGTGCCTACCCACTGGAACATCAGCGGCAAAATTGATGGATGGTCAAGCAAAGCTTTTGCGGTCTGGTTTTTCCCGCTCTTAAACCTGGGGATATATTTTATGATGCTGCTCCTCCCGAGGATTGACCCGCGCCGCGAGAACTACAAGCGTTTCGCCGGTGCGTATAATCTGATCCGCCTGGCTTTGCACATCTTTTTAGCATTCATTTATCTCCTGACGTTGTATGCGGCTTTCGGCCACGAGGTAAAGGTGGATATCTTCGTCAAGTTCTCAGTCTCCCTGCTCTTTCTTATACTCGGTAACTACATGGGGAAAATCAAGCATAATTACTTTGTCGGCATTAAAACGCCGTGGACACTCGCTAATGAAGAAGTCTGGACAAAAACCCACCGCTTTGCCGGACCGTTCTGGGTCGGCGCCGGCATACTTGGTCTGCTGCTCAGCTTTTTCAGAACGGCGTGGGCAGGGTATCTCCTTTTTGCGTCGTATCTGGTCATGGGATTGGTACCCATCATCTATTCATATATTATTTACAAAAGCATGAAGCTCTCGAAATAGCTTCCGGATATAATCATAGGGCATACTTGCCGGGCATACGCATTAATTAATTGCGTTTGCCCGGTTTTTCTTTTGTCTATTCAGCATTTCCAAAAAGGCTTCGAGTCGTGTTTTAAAGCCTGTCATACTATCATGCTGGTCCATCGTAATGGAAAGTACCGGCAAATGCTCCTTTTGGCAAATCCTGTTTATGGCGCTCTGGGCTACTATCTCCGGCATGCAGCCGAGCGGGAAAAGCTGAATAATGCCATCTACGCAGCTCTCACCCATTTTTCTCGTATTGGCAACCGATTCGAGTCCAAACCCACCGACAGAGCTTTGCAAATAGGGATACGCATAACTTAAGAGTTCCCGCGTATAACCGCCTTTGCGCCAGGGTAGTAAAATATTTGGTATCCACCGCGATACTGCCATTTCTTTATAAACACAAACGCCGCTTCGCTGCAGGAAATCTTCGATTTCATGGTTGGCATATGGCTCCAGGAGGGTATAGATATCTCCGACCAGCCCGATTCGCAAAACGCTGGAAGCCGGTAAAAGCGGCGTTTTTTTGATCTGGTTCTCTATTTTTGCGCGTATCTGCAAAATCTTCGCTACGGATTCAGTCCGAGTTAATTCTTCACTACATTCGGTAAAATAGTCATTCAGTTTCACCGGGTCAAGCGCTCTGGGCAGGTATTCTCTTTTGAGAGCGGATATCGCCTCATCGCAAACGACAAGCTGCCACCCGTGCTTGGCAGCCGCAATTAAAGCCAGCGCTGAAAATCCGCCGCCTCTCTTCAGGTAGGAATAATCCTGCCAGAGGTGACCTTTATCAATAATCAGCACTCTGAACTTATAGCCGGCATCTACCAGAAGTTTTTCGGCCAGGTAGACAAAATACCCGAAACGGCAAGGACCGCTTCCGCCGATCATAACCAGGGTATCGGCGCCGGAATTCAGAGCCTCACGCATATTCCCTAGGACAAGGCAGAAGGGCAGACAGGAGCCCTCCGGGGCTAGTTCCTGTCCAAGCTGAAGCGCTGCCGGTCCGGGCAGCGGCGGGATGAGATAAGGTATATCCAGCAGTTTTAAAGTCCGCGTTAAAGCCAGATGTAATTTGCCCATATGCGGGAAAGAAATCAGCATGAAAAAACTCCTTCAGGTAAACTCTTTAGAGTTTGCCCAAAAGAAGTTTTCTTTAACGTTATAACAACACGCCGGCTTGTATTCTGCGTGTCAGCCTACTTTCACATTGACATTTGACCACTTGCCGCAACGGTCGCCCCACCTGGCTACCAAGACGTCATTCTCAAATATTTGAATAACCTCGCAAAGGTTCGGACAGCCCTTGCATTCAAAACTCGTGGGACGGAAATGGAATTGCGCGGCTTCCCATCCTTTGAAACCGGTAGGCTTATTGCGCGCGGCCTCGCGGCCGAGATAGCAGCAACCCACAGCTCCCATGACGTCGTAATGTTCCGGTATAGTCAGCTCCTGCTTTAAGGCTTTTTCAAAGGCCGCCTTTATACCAATATTCGCGGCTACCCCTCCCTGAAAGACAATTGGGGCCAAAATTTCCTTACCTTTGCCGACATTGTTCAGGTAATTGCGGACAAGCGCTTCGCATAAACCTGCAATAATATCCTCCGTGGAGTGACCGAGCTGCTGCTTATGAATCATATCAGACTCGGCAAATACGGCACAGCGGCCGGCAATACGCACCGGAGTTTTCGCTTTTAAAGCAAGCTCTCCAAAATCCTCTATGGGTATGTTCAAACGCACAGCCTGTTGGTCGAGAAAAGAGCCTGTCCCGGCAGCGCAAACCGTGTTCATCGCAAAGTCTATTACTATACCATCCCGCATGATAATAATTTTGGAGTCTTGCCCACCTATCTCGATAATAGTCTGGGCCCCCGGAACCTTTCTTGAAACAGCAACGGCGTGAGCTGTGATCTCATTTTTTACAGCGTCGGCGCCGACAAGAACAGCCGTAAGGGTCCGCGCACTTCCGGTAGTCCCGACCCCTTCTATCGTTACGCTGTTTCCTATTCTTTCACCAAGTGTTTTCAGACCGGACTGTACAGCCTTAACCGGCTGACCCATGGTTCTGATATACAGGCTCTCAAGCACTTGTTCATTTTCATCCATAACTACCATATTAGTACTGACTGAACCAACGTCTACCCCCAGATAAGCCTTTACCACGATACTGCTCCTCCCAATCTTTTTTGCCTGCGCTGCTGCAGCAGGTCGACAAACGCCTCAAGTCTCGTCTGCATCCCGGCCTTACCCATTTGCTCATCGAGAAATATCGTCATAACAGGTATCCCTGCATCTCTGCTAATCTTGGGCATGAGCCCCTTGGCGACTATTTCAGGTATACACGAGAATGGCGCTAATTGAATTACCCCATCGAAACCGCGCTGGGCATAAAGCACTGTCTCAGCGACGGAGTTAATGCCATGACCGCCAATCATTTGACGCAAATAGGGTTTGGCTGCCGTAATTATTCTGCTCTGATGCCGGGACATGAACATATTATCTTTCGTCCAGTTGCTCAGATGTGTGCCGCGCTCCGTAAATACCCCCATTTCACCGAGGGTGGCCTGCATATCCAGGTTTGCAAACGGCTCTATCAGTACATATATTTCCCCAATAACCCCGATTTTTAACGGTTCCCTGCTTTTATCCTGCGGGATGCTGTGCAAGAGCTGAAAACAGGCATCTCTTGCTTCGCGGATACGAACCCTGTTTTCGGCCTGATCCATCATCTCCAGACACTTGCTATAAACCCGCGAGGTCTCGCCCTTGTTTATTTCATAAGGACGAATGTGAAACGATAGTATCTCAATTTCATCAAGCGCCATCAATTTATCCCAGACGACATGAAAAACCGTGGCAAACCTCCACCAGCCCGTTTTGCCCTCGTCTAACAGCCAGCTAATCTTTTTTACAAAATCGCCAAATGTGCGTATTACCGAATCAAAGACAATCACCTTCGTATTATAACCCAAATCATTGATTATTCTCTGGTGTAAAATTCCATAGTACCCGGCACGGCAGGGCCCATGCCCACCTGAAGAAATAATCACATCCGTGCCCTTCTCGATTGCTTCAATATATGTTCCCATGAGTATCTTAAACGGGATACACGCAAACTCAGGAGAATACATCGTCCCGAGGGTCATCGTTCTCGCGCTCGGCATAGGCGCCATTAAAGGTTCATGCCCAATATCTCTGATTAATTGTTTAAACGCAATATAGGAATTACCCATGATAGGAAACGAGATCTTCATTGCCCTTCCTCCTTAACCTCAGCATATCAACAAAAGCTTCGATTCTTGTCAAGACGCCGGCTTCCCCGGTATGTTCATCCAGTGAAAGCGTTAAAAATGGCGTTCTTTTATGGGCTTTAGACTCCAACTCCATGAGTTTGTCAACCATCGCATCCGGTCCGCAACCAAAAGCTGTAACATGGACAAGACCGTCAACCTTATGTTCTTTCAGATAATAAAATGTTGCCCGCATCGTCCTGTTGCTGAAGTGCCAAAAAAGGTTTTTCGGAAGATTCTTTCCCTGCGCTTCGAGACGGTCCGGAGGCACCATTTCCGCAGTCCAGGCTTTTATGCCCATCTGCGCAAGCTTCTCGAGAAGTCCGACATTGATAAAAGCATCATAGATGAGATACGGATACCCAAGAATAGCAAGGTGTACATCAGGTTTTGGGATCTCAACGGATTTGGAAAGGTTTTCTCCGCCTATCACTGCATAAATCGCTTCCTGCGCAGGAACTTCCTGCGCTAAATAAGCCGAAAATCTCCGTTGGGCTTTGTTAGCTTTAAAGAATGCTGCCGCAACTGCCCAGCCTTTTCTATCAAGCTTATGCGCAATCCTGAAACTTAGTCTCCACAATGGGTAAAAACCCTTGCTTAGGTCAACCTTGTCATCAATTATTCTCGGCAGCCCCTCAATCGAATTGCGTATCATATCAGGCAAACCTAGAAATTTCGGACAAAATACCTCACTGTCGAGTTTACGTACACTCACCATCCTAGGTAAAAAGAGTACGTCAACCTTATCTTTCAACTCCGCCACATGCCCATGATAAATCTTGATAGGAAGACAAGCATCATTTACTGTTTCTTGAACACCTAAATCAAGGCTTAGTTTATTCGTCGGTTCCGAGCAAACTACCTCAAAACCCAGTTCCGTAAAAAAAGTGTGCCAAAATGGAAAATAGAGATAATAAAAGAGCGCCCGCGGAAATCCGATTTTAAGCTTCATTATGGACCAATTCCCCCTTAGGTGACAGTAAATTAAATAGGTACAAATGCAAGAGCTGTGCTGCTATATCTTTACTAGGAATGTCTGAAAATGCTGATTCCTGTTCGAGATTTTTTGCAAGCGATACTACTAACAGTATTCCTAACAAGCCCAGAGCAATAACCTTTGAAGACACCTCTTTTTTGATATAGCCCTGTTCCTTCAGCAGTTCAAGATATCCGATAACCGGATTGGCCAATCGCGGCAAATATTTTGCATAATAATCACGCCGGATTTTCTCGTTCTCGAGCATTTCACTTAACAGCCTTTTAAACAGCGAGAAGTTAGCATCCACCTTTTCAGCTCTGTTTAAAACAAAAGAGGTTAGAATGTGTTCGGTATCGGCAGCCCGGTCGAAACTGAATTCATTTAAGGTTTCACCGGCTATACTCGAAATGACCTCTAAAAAGAGCTCATCTTTACTGCTAAAATGCTTATAGATAACCGGTTCTGAAACTTCGCAGGCCAAGGCAATATCTTTGGTCTTGGTAGCATGATAGCCTTTTTCCACAAAAAGAGTTTTGGCTGCATCTAATATCTGAGCCCGGCGTTGTATACTTTTCAGGCGCACAGTAACCCTCCAATCATCGTTAAGTTAGTGTTCACTAACCCCACGATATTCCCTTTAAGTTAGTAATTACTAACCATATCATACTGCCATTGCCCTCCCTCGTCAAGATAGTCTGTAAAAGCGACAGGGATATTAACCGGTTAAACAGCCAATATCCCTTCTGGGTCATTAATATTGGTAGTTATTTTCACATGATTCATACTGTAACCTATACTGTTTCGAAGCGCCTCATATTAAAGTACTGCTTTGGTTTTTGTGGCTAACCCAGGTATCTGATAGGTGGGAAGAGCACATATCGCAAAGCGCAACCCCTTCTTAAGCGGTACCACATAGATATTATCCTGGGCGAGTTTTTCCGCTGCCGCTTTCGGATCTTGAGACGGTACAGTAATAAAGAACCCGCCATGGTAAGGTAGGGTAACCAGTCCAATCTCTGTGGCTTCGTTCAGGAAAATATTGGCACGATGATAGATTAACTGTATATAGTTTTCACGCTCTGCGTCAATTTTCGCTCTAAGAACGGGGTTTTTCATCACATCGGCCAGGAGTCTCTGTGCTCCCCTCGTCCCATTAGACCACACGCCCCTGCTCGAGTAAGAGTTGACACGCGAAAACTCGTCCGCTTCCTCCTGCGATGAGGTCAGCCCAATGATGGCGCCTGAACGCATCCCGTACATCGTAAAGGATTTAGACATACTAAAGGCTATTGTAATAAGTATGTTTTCCGGGAGCCCGCCGAGGAGCTTCAAAAATTTGCGTGTTTCGGAAGGTTTGCCCACATAATCTATATATGCCACGTCCAAAACGATTACTATTTTTTTCTGTTTATTTTTTGCACAGTGCTTATAAAAATCAAGTAATTCCGCCCAATCCTTCTCAGTCATGCTGTAACCGGTAGGATTATGGCCTGGCGTATTAAATAATATAACGAGTTTGTCCTGAACCGTTAAAAGCTCCTCTGATTTTTGTTTTATCGAGGAAACCGAAAAAGTATAGTTTTCGTCAAACATCGCATATGTATCAACCTTGATACCGTGTTCTTCCGCTATCGTACGGTATGGGCCCCAGAACCAATCGGGTATCAGCACCTTTTGGCCTTGTTCTGCATAGTTAAAGAAGGAATGGCGCACAGCACCCGTCCCACCGGGGGTAGATACAGCTCTGATGAAAACATTTTCGGGCTTATAATCCTGGAATGTATAATTTATCGCTGCCTCCAAAAACTCCGGGATACCCGCGATAGGCGCATAATCCATCATTTCTTCAGCTGGAATTTGGCGAAAGTACTCATTTACTGAAGGAAGCGTCGCAAATTTTCCTTTGTCATCATAAATTGAGCCGATAACTGCATTAATTACCTTATCCTTACCCAGGACCGCTATAGCGTCCTTTGATTTTTTAAGTACGGCAAAAACAGAATCTGGTTCTTTACCCTTGCCTTGGGCATGTGAAGCCGTAATAGAATTATCCATCGGAAAATTGGCCCTCCTAATAACAATTTTATTAAAATTATTATTCTATATTCTAGCACATCCTTTTCTTTAGTGCTACAACTATTAGCTGCGATGCCATGTATACCTGATACACTTATGTCGTCCGGTAATTTGTAAACTGCAGCTCTATGCCAAAATCCTCTGCCTTGACGCTCTGAATGACTTTTTGCAGATCGTCCCGCTCCTTGCCGCTGACCCTAACCTGATCATCCTGTATTTGTGCCTGTACCTTTAGTTTCTGTTTCTTAATAAACGCTACGATTTCTCTGCCTTTTTCAGTGGATATTCCGCGCTTCACGGAAACAATCTGCCGTACAGTCCCGCCACTTGCCGGCTCGATGCTGCCATAGTCTAAAAACCGCAAGGATATGTTGCGGCGTACCATTTTACTCTGCAATACGTCAATGACACTTTTCAGCTTGTACTCATCATCTGCGATAACCTTAATCTCATCTTCTTTTACCAGCTCAACAGTAGCTTTGCTGTTTTTAAAATCAAACCGCTGGCTGATCTCCTTCGCAGTCTGATTAACCACATTGTCAATCTCCTGCAGTTCAACCTCTGAAACAATATCAAAGGAATTTTCTTTAGCCATCTGGGAATACCTCCTTTTAGTAGCTTATTAATATAGTAGTTTATCTTCGTCCTTTCGTCTATACTATTCTCCTCGGAACTTTTAGCCTGAACTTTTAGTCGCTAGTTTTCGAAAGGGCTCGGGGCTGTCTTGATGAGCCTTTAGTCGGATATAAGAAAAGTGGCTCAACTTGATAAAGTTTTAGCCACTTTTTACTAATAATTCCCATCAACACAAACTATATTTGATTCATAAAGTGCTCTTTTCAATATCGACCTATTTCCCAATAAACACAGGTTTTTCTTTGTTAATAAATGCCTTCACAGCTATTTTATGATCTTCAGTCTGAAATAATTCGGTCTGTGCACGGGCTTCCATTTCCAACATAGTTGCTATGCTGTTTTCCGATGCCATATTAATCATTTTTTTAGTATACTGCAGCATTACCCGCGGGCCAGCGGCCAGGTTTTTGGCGAGTTGGAACGCCTCCTCCATCAGCTTATCAGGCGCCACAACCTTGCTGACAAATCCCAGCCGGCACGCTTCTTCTGCCAAGATTAGCTTATCAGTGAAAACTAATTCTTTCATCTTTTGCGCGCCAAGCATTTTTGTTAAATAGTATATAACACCCAAGTCGGGGACCAGGGAAACATTTTTGAAAATAAAGCGAAATTTCGTATCTTCTGCTGCGATTAAGATGTCGCAGAGTATAGCAAGCGCAAAGCCACCGCCAACCGCCAATCCGTTAATAGCTCCTATAACAGGTTTTTTTACGTTTGATATTTCCGAACTCATTCTGTGATATTTTCCCATTTGTTTGTAAGCTCCGACTGTTGTATATCCGGTAAGCATCTCCTTGACATCACCGCCCGCACAAAAGCTCCGTCCGGCGCCGGTCAAGACAATAGCCCCAACGCTGTCATCCGCTCCTGCTTCAAGTATTACGCTCGTTAACTCATCAACTGTATCATAATCTAGACTGTTCAGTTTTTCAGGTGTATTGAGTGTAATTATGGCCACACCATCTTTTATATTATAAAGGATCATTTGATAAGCCATTACTACGCCCCCCTATCTTTGTAATTTCTTTTAGCACTCCGCGATCGCTAATTCATCATGCTCGGAAGCCATGTGGCAATACCCGGAACGAAAATTATAACTGCCAAAATGATAATATAAGCTATCAAATATTTGATGACTCCCCGCGAAACCTCACCAATCGGTGCATCACAAATACCTGTAGATACATATAAGGCAGTCCCGAAAGGCGGTGAAACCATGCCAATCTGCATCGCCAGAACTAAAACTATGTTAAAGTGTATCAGATCTACTCCTGTAGCTAATAAGGCCGGATAAACTATCGGCAGCGTTAAGTACATGATGGGGATAACATCGATAAACATCCCTAATATCAGGAACAAAGCAGCAACTGCAAGAACTAAGGTCGTACTGCTGAGCCCCAGATCTACGATGATTGTAGTTAACGCCTGAGGAATCCCTGCGAAGGCCAGTGGATTTGCAAAGAGCAATGCCCCTGCAATCAATATGAAGATCATGGAATTGGATCTTACCGTACTGAGCATCGTGGCTTTAAAAGTCTTCCAGTTCAATTTCTTGTAGAAATAACTAATGATAAAACTGTATACTACCGCAACTCCGCCAGCTTCTGTCGGTGTCACAACCCCCGCATATATACCCCCCAAGACAAGTACCGGCATTAAATAAGCAGGAGCGCCCACGAGCAAAGCTCTTCTTCGAACCTTCCAAGTATAAAGATTCCGGCTTTCCTCGGCCTCCGCCTCGGTTTCTACAATTTTAGGGCTTTGGTACCAAGCCATGACGCAAAGGACTACTCCGGACAGAATCCCCGGAATGATACCTGAAATAAATAAAATACCTGTATCCTGCTGCACCATGGAGCCATAAATAATCATTACTATGCTGGGCGGGATCATCTGCCCCAAGGTACAACTGGCTGCCAACAGTGAGGAAATAAACGTCTTGCTGTAACCCCTCTTAAGCATTTCCGGCTTGGATATTTCCGCTACGCCTGCCAAAGTTGCAGTCCCAGAACCGGTTATTGCTGCATAAATCATACACATAACCACTGCAGTTACTGCTAATCCACCGCGTCTCCGACCAAAAAAAGAATTGACAACATCGAAAATATATTTTGATGGTCCGCAAAAGGCCATTATGCTGCCCGCTAACAGGAAAAAGGTTATGGCCATCAAGGTAAAGCTGTCAATGCCATTAAAAAATGTCAGCGGAATATTTACCGTAGGGATAGCAATCTCAGTTAAAAGAAGAATTACCCCCCCCAGGCCCAAAGCCACCCAAATGGGAATACCGCCGATAAACAACAATACCGTTAAGATTAAACCAATTGTCATCTCAGAATTCACCGCCTTTGCTGTCCGTGCTTTCTACTGCAATCCTCTGGTGTCCTACAGCAATTACCAGGGCTAGTTTAATAAGGCTATATATGAAAATAATGGCCATCGAAAGCGGTATCATCGCATAAACCGTACCCAAATCAAAGATCATGGAGTAAGTGCGCATATCAGTAGCCAATGATAGCTTCAAACCCCAGACGAACAACAAAAGGGAAAAGGCGGCGACACAAACAGCGCTGAATAATGAGTGATAATATTTTATGGTAGGATTTTTTATTCTGTTGCTAAAGAAATCCATACAAATATGGGTGTCGTTGAAAACCATCGGTCCGCTGCCGATTAACGCCGCACAAATAATCAAATACCGCAGCAGCTCTTCTGCCCACTCAAATGATATTCCCAACACGTAACGAGTAAAGGTTATACTAAAGACAATACCGGTCCCGATTAATATCAAACCCGATGTTACAATTAACACGATGAATGAGAATTTTTGTTCAAAGGCTCTGATTTTGCTCTCCATTTCGTGCCTCCTCTGCAATTATAATTGCGCTTAGCAGGGATAACACACATATTATCCCTGCTCGGCACAATCAAGGTTGATTTTAAAAGTTGTTATTTCCCTGCGATTTTGTTCCACTCATCAACCAATTTTTGTCCATCGGCTCCGGTCATTTCGACAAACTTTTTAATACCTTCCGCTCTGGCATTTTTGTAATTTGCCCATACGGCGACCTGTTCATCGTTAAGCATAACAACTTTAACATTGTATGGCTCTTTTTGTATCGCCTCCATAGCGGCTTTTTCAAGTTTTGCGACTTCACTATTGGCATATTCCTGGGCTGCAGGGAATACTTTGGTTTGGATAATATCCTGCAGGTCTTTGGGCAATGACTCCCACCACTTCAGGTTTACAATCAGCGGAATGGTCGTGGCAACTCTGTAATTTCCGGTCATATATTTTGTAATCCACCGTGAATCGTGAACCCACATCGCACTAGCCGATATCCCATCGATGACATTTTGGGTTAAGGCAACCGGCACTTCCGCTCCCGACAGCGTGATCGCGGTTGCCCCAACAAGACCGTAATAAAACGTCCCGAAAATACCACCTGATTGTCTAATTTTCATTCCTTTGATATCTTCAGGTTTAATAACTTCCCGTTTATTGTTTGCAGCAATACATTGTCCGGCTTGTGTGGTAAGATTACCTAATCTATAGATACCCTTGCTCTTTAATTTATCTCTCATCATATTTTCACTAAAGCTGTCCCATTTTGTAGCTGTATTAAACTGATCAGCCTCTCCTGGGTTGATCTTAAACAAAAATGGTATCGAATACCCTGCTTCCAATGGCTCTACCATCTCAACGGTTGCATTGATTGTATAGGCCGCTTCAACCGCTCCGGACTGAACCATACCAGGTTCTTTGTCAATTGTTCCGAGTTGTGAGGCGGGGAATAGCTGAATTTTGACCCGTCCGTTAGTCTCTTTTTCTACTAACTGCTTAAAGTAATTTATGTTACGACCATGTTGCGTGGTATCTGCATAACTATATGCTATTCTCATGGTGTATGTTTTTTCCGCCGTTGAAGCCGCTGGAGCTGCTTCTTTTTTTGAACACCCGGCAAAAAGTATAAGCAGCATACTCATTAGTACAATTATTAATATTAGAGATTTATTTTTCATAAGACACCTCCCCAAATTTTTCCAAACTGATGTTTCCCTTTGCTTATTCTGTTAAGTTTTATCCTCCTTTCATTTCAATAGATTCTATACGGATTTCACTTTTGCAGGCATTGTTACTCCTTGCCCATCAATGACTAATTGTCCGTTTTGATTGATACAGGTAGTTCTTACGGTAATCCTGTTTCTTGCGATGTCCTTAGCTACTACTTCCACTTCTGCTCTAAGCGTGTCCCCGATGAATACAGGCGCTTTAAACTTAATATCCTGACTGACATAGACAGACGCCGCGCCGGGAAGTTCACACCCCATCAATGAGGCCATCAGACATACAGATAACAAACCCGGGGCAATCCGTTTTTTAAACATAGTCCGACTCGCATAATCTTCATTTGTATGCATGGGATTCATATCACCCGTAAGCCCACAAAATACAAACACGACTTCTTCGGTGATTTCGATTTGTTTTGCGACCTTCTGACCTATTTCGATTTCATCCATAACCAAGCATTTCATATAAGCCCTTCTTTCCGTTTTTTAGGTTATATGACACCCTTTTCTTGAAGCTCCGCTAACTTATTCTTGGACATACCAAGAATCCCACAGAATATTTCCTCATTATGTTCTCCAATCAAAGGGGCCACTCCCTTCGGATCCCCTGGGGTCTCACTGAGTTTTATGGGCAAGCCGAAGATATCAACTTCTCCGAATGGGTAGGGAACTTTTACCATCATTTCCCGCGCCTGTATTTGAGGGTCTTTAATTGCCTCAACTATATTTTTAATCGGGACAAGCGGCACCGCTTCAGCCAAGGCCTCTTCCAGCTCGGTCGAGGTATAGCGGGCAAAGCACTCTACCATTTTTGGCTTGACTATTTCTTCATATGTTGGAATATTAAGCCTTTTCACCAAGGTATCTATTTTTGGATTTTTAAGAAACTCCGGTTCTCCAAAGAAATCGAATGTTATCTTCATAAATTTGTCCGTAAATCCCCCGAAAAATATGCGGCCATCTTTTGTTTCAAAGCTATCAAAAGGTCTGGCATTGGAATCAGCGTTTCCGAGTGGTTTTGCGATAATCCCGCCGGCAGTATAATTAGGCACGGCATATCCTGTAATTGCCAGAGAAGCATCGAGTTGAGCCACATCAACCATCTGCCCCACCCCGGTGTTTTGAGCATAATGGTAAGCTGTTATTATCCCAATCGTGCCGCATAAACCGGCAACTAAATCGCTGATGATAGTACCTATTCTTACTGGTGCGCTGTCAGGATATCCATTTACTGACCACAAACCGCTTAAAGCTTGTGCGCAGCTGTCATAAGCCGGTCTTTTTACATAAGGGCCATATTGGCCATATCCTGTGATACATGCATAAACGATTTTTGGGTTAATCACTTTGAGAGTGTCATAACTTAAACCAAACTTACGCATCACACCCGGCCGATAGTTCTCAACAACCGCGTCTGCCGTTTTCACTAAATCTTTAAAAATCTCTTGCGCCTCAGGTTTGCTCAGATCGAGAGTTATCCCCAGTTTGTTTCTATTGTATTGGGCAAAAGCCGCGCTCAATTTAGTCTCCTCTTCCCCAAATTTTGGGGAGTAGTCTCTGATAATATCCGGGTCCTTGGGATTCTCAATCTTTATCACCTTAGCTCCCAAATCCGCCAAATACATCGTGCTATACGGGCCGGCAATAGCCCTTGTAAGATCGAGAACAGTCATGTCCTCTAATGGTTTCATCTCATATCCTCCCTATAGAAATTCATATTAACCCTTAGCCATTTTTTCGATAATTTCCTTAGCGTAATCTATTCTGACTTTTTTCTCTTCCACCATGATTTTTACAACTTTATCAATTAATTCAGGAGTTGCACCGGCCATAACTGCTACGTTCCTGGCATGTAAAGACATATGACCCCTCTGGACGCCCTCTGTTGCCAAGACTCTAAGTCCTGCCAGGTTCTGTGCCAATCCAACAGCAGCAATAATTTCTCCTAATTCGGTAGCGCTCTTGACTCCTAATATCTTCACTGCAATTTTGGATATTGGATGTACTTTTGTTGCGCCGCCAACCAAACCAACAGCCATAGGTAATTCAATTGAGCCGACCAGATTACCCTCAGCATTCTTTTCATATGTAGTCAGGGAACGGTACATACCCGATCTTGCTGCATAGCTATGAGCTCCAGCCTCGATAGCTCTCGTATCATTACCTGTTACCGATATAATTGGAATGATTCCATTCATAATTCCTTTATTATGAGTTGCCGCCCTATAAGGATCAGCTTTAGCAAAAGCATATGCCGCCAGAATCCCTGTCACAACTTCCTCGCCGCCAAGTGACTCCTTTGCTATCGTTACACGAGCTCTGACCAATCTTTTATCAGCAAGGTTAGAAAGAATTCTGAGGTAAACACGACCCCCGGTGATTTTTTCGACAAATGGGGCCAACGCCTCGGCCATTGTATTAACGGTATTAGCTCCCATGGCATCCAAGGTATTGACGATCAAATGCAGCACGACCATTGGTCCCGCTATTGTGTCTATTACTCTTACTTCCAAATCCTTCATGCCCCCACCCAGAGATATAAGCAGGGGGTCTTTTTCATTGGCAATTTTAATAATTTCCTCTTTGTTTTCTAATAGTTGTATTTTTTTATTAAAAGGATCTTGCACATTTACTACCTGAATTTGGGCAATCATAATCGGCCCGGTGCTGCTTGTGAAGAAACCCCCCGTATCACGGGCTAACCTGGCGGCATGACTGGCTGCTGCAACAACCGAAGGTTCTTCAATAGCCATTGGAATTATGTAATCTTTATTATTAATCAAGAAATTAACGGCTACACCAACAGGAAGTTGAAAAGCCCCAATTACGTTTTCAATCATATGGTCAGCTTGTGAAATGGTGAGCTGTCCTGTGTTAAGTAATGCTTTTTGCTCATCCTCAGTTAGATTAGCAAATTCCGCTACTTCCTTTAATCTTTCATACGGGCTGAGTTTGTAAAACTCCGGGTAATTGCTAGTCTTCATAATTTCATAACATTCCTTTCTTTTTGCTTAAGGTAAAATCTTTTAGTAAAATGATACTCCTCAAGCAATTTAAAATAATAAGTCGTTTATAGTCTCCGGCACAATCCTCCTTCAAAAATATTTAAGTAATATTGTTGTTCCTATGCTTGTGTTATATCTCTCACTAATGCAATTTATATGCCAGCCGCAAAACATAGGCTTAAGTAGCGAATTCAACATAAGTATTGTTTACATATGTATACAATCAGAAATACTTATCTCATCCTTTAGAGGTTCAGTTTACAGCATTTTTACCTTTCCCTGACCTTTGTCCTGGTTATATACCAGGTATACAATGTAAACAAAATTATCTATGATATTTTTGCCCATAAATAGCTATTCAGAAAACCTTGTGTTTCAGTTTTAGCAAGAAATTACTTGCTTTTGCCTTTAAGCCGTTATGTATTAATTATTGTTGGCATATTTTTTGCAACATATCAATCATTATTAGTAGTTGAACTCAATATGATGTGGAAAAGGAGAATTCTTAATAATGTTAAAGAAGCCGCAGCAAGTATACATAAGTGATATAACGATTCGTGACGGTTTTCAGCATGAGGAAATTTATGTATCATTAGATGCAAAAGTAACTTACGCAGAACATTTGATTCTCGCCGGTGTAAAACGTTTAGAGGTAACAAACTTCGGTAACCCTAAAAATATGCCTCAATTTAAAGACGGGCATGAGTTGTTGAAACGCATCCGAACTAGTCCCATACTTAAAAAAGCAGGAGTGAATTGGGATGAAATTGATCTAACTGTTATTACTATACGCGAACATGCTGTCGACTTAGCAATCAAAGCTAAAGAAGAAGGTTATGGTCCTGATCGTATTGTGATGATGGTTTCTACCGACGAGGAGCACCACTATGCTAATTCCGGAACAACTCTGCCTGAGTATTGGAAAGAAGCGGAACGCTGTATTAAAAAAGCTCATGATGCTGGAATTAAAATGAATGGCACAGTGAGTACTATCTGGGGTAGCCCGATCTCCGGTCCTACTAAAATGGAGGACGCCGTTTTATTTACAAAGCGTTGGTTGGAAATTGGCGCACACGATGTTGAGCACGCTGATCATGACGGTTCCTCTACTCCTGATCAGGTTTACAAGTATTATTCGATGATACTGAATGCTATTCCCGATCCTATGAAACACATAGCCCACTTTCATACTACCAGGGGTTGGGGTTTAGCCAATATATACTCAGCCCTGCAGGCAGGAATAATTTGTTTTGAAAGTACGATTGGAGGAATTGGTGGGCAACCTGCAAATTTCCTGGATGACTGTCCCGTACCTGGAACAGGTGATTATTATTATAGAAATCCCAATTCTGTCGGCCTTGTTTGTACCGAGGACTTAGTTTTAATGATGGAGGAAATGGGTATTCATACAGGTATTGATGTGAATGAAATACTAAAAATCGGGTTGCAAATGGAGAAAACCTTGCGTCGTCGTCTGCGTTCGGAATCCATTCTTTCAGGTCCTATTCCTAAATCAGCTAACGTTTCTTATAAGAGAAAAGGATTGGTGGAACGCAAACAAGCCTTAGGCGAGCAATCCGGTCAGCGTTTCTAATATTTATTCCAAATGTAAAGCTTAAAGGGGCTGTGTCTTTATAGACTCCGCCCCTTTAAGCTTTGTTATATGTACTTTCTAATATCACAGGTTATATTCCTTTAGTTTTTTGTAAAAAGTTCTCCGGCTTATTTTTAGAATCTCCATTGCTTTACTTTTGTTATTTTTAGTTTCTGATAGCGCATCAAGAATTGCCCTCTTTTCAGAATCTCTACGTTCTTTTATTAATGGCTTTGTCTCTGAATCAAGCTCTTGGTTAGGGTTAATTTCATTATTATTTTCCTTTAAATAATCCGGGAGGTTTTCGCTAGTAATAAAGTCCTTCGACATAACGACTAAATGTTCAATAACATTTTTTAACTCTCTAACATTTCCTGGCCAACTATATTTCAATAAAAACCTCATGCAATTAGGACAAATATTAACTTTTTTCTTGTAAATATTTTCATAATGTTTCTTGTAAAACTCAACAGTATTAAAGATATCAATTTTTCTTTCACGTAATGGTGGTATGGTTATTGTAAAAACGTTAATTCTATAAAACAGGTCTTCGCGAAACTCTTTGTTTTCAATCATTTGAACAAGATTTCTGTTAGTTGCGGAAAGGACCCTAATATTAATTCTTTTAGATTTTATTCCTCCTACTTTATTCAGCTCTTTATCTTGTAAAAAGCGTAGCAGTTTAGTCTGCATTTGAAGTGGCATGTCACCAATTTCGTCCAAAAATAGTGTGCCGCCATCAGCCTGTTCAAATTTTCCGATTTTACCTCCCTTTTTCGCCCCCGTAAAAGCGCCATCATCATAACCAAAAAGTTCACTTTCTAATAGGTTATCTGGAATTGCTGAACAATTTATCGATATAAACGGACCTTTTTTTCGGGAACTGGCATCATGTATTGCTTTTGCGAGCAGTTCCTTTCCTGTACCGCTTTCACCAAGAATTAAAACAGGGGATTCAATTGAGGCAACCTTTGCAGCGAAGTTAAGTTGTCTACGTAATTTAAAGCTCTGCCCCACAATGCTATCAAAAGAATCCGGAAGCTCAAAGTCCGATTTTATTTCTTCTGCCAGTATACTATTAATCAAATATGATTTCTCTAATTCATTGACGATGTTTGTTATCTTAGTTATATCTGAAAAAACAGATATTGCTCCTATTATTTCATTTTTATATTTAATTGGAGTCATGGTTGCTGAAACCAAAATGTTTTGACCCTTTACCTTTACCCCTATTATTTTGTCGATAACATGTTCCCCTGTTTTTATTACATTTAGTATTTTGGCCTCGGGTTCCATTTCGCGCAGATATCGGCCAATTACTTTTTCCACGGGTACGCCCAAAATATCACCATACGTATGATTGGCATAAATAATTAGGCTGTTTTTGTCAATAAGTACAATCCCGTCGTCGAGATCATCTAAGATGCATTTTGCGAGGGATGTAGGACGTAATATTTGTTTCAGGAACTGCTCTTCGTTCATTAAATCATTAATAAGCATCTTGTTTTTCACTACTGATTGCGTAGTCAAAATATCTATTAACTTTCCTTCAGAATCTGTTACAAATATTTCCGTATTATATTCCAGGTTTGAATAGGATAGTTCTGTCAAATCCTGATAATATGTAGATTTTTGAATATTAATATAATCTTTTAATAAATAGGGTGCAATCAATTCTTCCTCATTATTTATTGATATAATATCTTTTATTTTTATTGCGCCGATTAATTTTTTATCTTTATCAATTATAGGGAGACTGTAGTAATTTGTCTTTCTAAACAATATCTTAGCATCAACTATTTTATCGGCTAGAGTCAATGAACAATTTTTAGAATAAATCATTTAATACACTCCAATACTTGCAAAGACTATATTAAATATTCCAGCAGTTTATAAATATTATCTATTCGATTATATCATAAGATTAAATCAATTAAGTTAACATTATTTTTAATATCTATGAACACTTGAAGATTGCCTTCCAATGTGTTTCTAACTCACTACCACAGCGTAGGTTTCCCGGGCAATAACAAGCTCCTCATCAGTCTTTACGACAGCGATTCCTGTCTTGGAACTATTTTTGGAAATAAGCCCCTCTTTGTTTACATTAATATTTTTACCTTCATCGATCTCCAGCCCCAAAAAGGCCAGCTCCGTACAAATTTTGCTCCTAATGACGGGTACATTTTCCCCAACCCCGCCGGAAAATACAAGCAGGTCAATACCACTCATTGCAGCAGCATAGGCGCCGACATATTTTCTAGCCCGGTAAGCAAAGGCTTCTACGGCCAAACGGGATCTATAGCTGTTATCTGTGGCATCCATGATCTCCCTTAGGTCATTACTGACCCCTGAAATTCCGTACCAACCGCTTTCCCTATTAAGTACGTCTTCCATTTCCTGTGGTGTTAAGCCTTCCTTTTTCATAATATATAAAGCGGCGGTTGTATCAACATCCCCGCAGCGTGTGGATTGGATCAACCCTTCAAACGGTGTGAAGCCTGTGCTCACATCAATTGACTTTCCGTATTTCATCGCATTGGCCGTACATCCGCTGCCAAGCATAAGGGAAACTATCTTGAGCTTATCCGCTGGTTGTCCGATTATCTCACAAGCTCTCGTAGTCATATATTGGAAGGTTATACCATGAAAACCGAACTTCCTTACACCGTATTTCTCATAGTATTTATATGGCAGTCCGTATATATAGGCATAGTCCGGGATATCCTTATGCAGGGCATGGTCAAATACTGCTACCTGCGGTGTCTTACCCATAAGGGCTTGACATATCCGGATACCCATCAGGTTCGGGGGATTGTGCAGCGGAGCCTTATCGGCAAAAACATCTATAACAGCTATAACATCCTCGTTTATCATTCTTGATTCCCGAAGCTCCTCTCCACCGTGCACAACACGATGGCCAACCGCCTCAATTTCCTTTACGTGTGCAATAACACCATTTTCTGGCGCTATCAGGCTTTCCAGAATTATTTCGATGGCCTCCTTATGATTGGCTGCCGGGAGCACTTTTTTCTTTTGCTCATGGTTGGCTCCACTGAACTTGAATATTGCATCTTGCTTCCCGATCCTTTCAATACCACCGGAAGCAATTGTTTTTTCGGCAGGCATTTCTATTACCTGAAATTTGACTGATGAGCCGCCACTGTTTAAAACTAATATCTTCATACAATTTCTCCCTCCACAATAAATATACGTCGCTTTAATTTGTGCTTGATATTTGTCTAATAGTTCCATATGACAAAAGGATGACAGCGTTTTCGCTGCCATCCTGAATAGATACCTCACTCGAGACTAGTTATGATAAGCCGAAGGACAGTATTTCCTTTCCGTCCAGCTGTCTTGCTTGGCACATATCGTTCCTGCGAGATAAGCTCTTGGCTCGACTATATTACTCCGGGTATAATATGTACGGATATAACTATCTTCAGTATATGGACAGCTTTCGAGGACAAAAGCCCCGATAAGCGCCTCCTCAATTTGCTCTATCTTTCGGTTTTTTGTTACAAGTATCCCTGTGTTTTTTTTCTCCTCTTTCAAATTATTACCCTCCCCTACCATGAAAGTCTTTATCTATTTAGTTTAATTTATAATAATATCTATACAATTTGTTCTGTATTGTTTTCATTAATTTGATATTAACCTACTTAATTCTTCTTTTTTTTATATTCTCCTGCTTTTTATAACAAAGTAATTAAAAATAGAGTAGTATTTGCCTACCAAATAAGATAGGGCTAATACTACTCTATTATATTCCGGAAATTCCCGTTAGATTATTCCCATTTTATAATAGCTGCCAACTTCGACGTGATGTCAAAGACGACACGGCTAACATTGGCCAGCCTCGTTGACAACTTGACAAGACTGATATTATACCAGCTTAGCGAACTCTTTCAGCGACTCCATCTGGGAAATTAATTGCTCCATTGCCGCCAAAATCTGCTCTGTGGCAGCAGATTGCTCCTCGGCAACAGCACTTGTATCCTCAGTTTCCTTATTAATTGAATTAATCGATTCGGCAATTTCCGTTAGAATCAGATTAACTTGTTTGGTGGAATCATTGCTCTGGTCGGATAGACGATGGATTTCTTCCGCTACCACAGAAAAGCCCCGTCCGGCATCCCCTGCGCGGGCAGCTTCAATAGCCGCATTTAATCCCAATAGCTTTGTTTGATTGGCAATATTACGGATCATTTGAATAATATCATCTGTTTTCTTCACATTTTCTTTTGTTTTATTTGTCGTGATCGATAATTTTTCACCAACAGTTGCAAGGTTTTCAGCACCTGATGCTATTTCTTGTACACTGCTGTTAACTTCCTTAAATGAGCAATTAAATTGTTCTAAGATAGTCTGTAGTTTTTCTTGATTATCCATACTGATGCCAACATTTACTGCCCCGATAACATTATCCTCTTCATCGTATATTGGCTCAGAAATGACTTTATATGCTACTCCATATACTTCCTTGGGGACAATCATAACTACTTTTTTCCGTTCTTTCATCGATATATAAGATGCACTGCCCACCTTCACCGGAGTCCCACGTTGCACTTCTATGGTAAACGTTTCGGCTTGCTGGATAGCCCTTGTCATCTCCTTGTCCACTACCGCGATAAAAGCATCCTGGGGAAACAAAGTGCTGAGGTATGGTGTTAGTTT
>DIVP01000110.1 GCA_002422465.1 Peptococcaceae bacterium UBA6129
CCGCGAGAATCCGACCGCGAGAGCCGCGGTTCCTGGGAGATCATCCCCTATGCCCAAGCCAACGGTCTGGACCCGAACGAAGTGACCCGGGCTGGTTACGGCTTTGAAGTCAAAGTAAAAACAACCTACCGGACCGACTGGGAGACCAAAGTACCTGGTCCGGCCAGCCCTCATGGAAGTACATATCACGGCCCCTATAAAATAACAGCCCAGTTTTACGACACCTCCATGAGACAAGTTGACGAAGTAGAACTGGAGACAACGAGCGGCCAGCCCGGCGATACCGATATCACCTGGGAAATTCCAATGCGGCGCTATGAATTCAGCGATGGGACATACACCTGGGTCCGCAAGCATTATACCGATGTCCATAACAAGGATGGCTATTACGGAGTACGAGTCATCATCGAAGACTGCGGGAGGGGACAGCTGTCGGTCTGTCAGGACAAATACGTTACGATCTACGGGGATATGTATGACGATATTTACACACGTCCGGCCACGAATGAGGAGTGGTAATAGTGATATCAAAAATGACAAAGGAGAGAATATCATGATTTATCTAACAAAAATCCATTTTAGAAGCTGGTTTAATGAAGAAAAAGGTTTAGGTACTGTAGAACTTGTAGTGATATTGGCCGTTCTCATCGGAATAGCGTTGATCTTTCGGGAGTATATTGGTGACTTTGTCAAGGATATTATGACGAATATTTTTGACGGGGATATTGAGACGATTAGGTCTAATCCGACCGAGATAATGTAATAAATGCCGTTATGGTAAAAATAAAAGGGCTTATCCAGAGAAAAATGGTAGGTAACCACGGAAGCTTTACCGTTGAGGCGGCACTTATCTTCCCCATAATTATTATGGCGCTGGCGTGCCTGGTTATAGCGCTTATGCTGATGTACCACAAAATTCTGCTGACTAAAACGGTTACTGAAGTGGCTGCGCAGGCAGCAGTGAGGCAACTCGAAAAAGATAGAATGTATTCCCGTATCTTTGAGCAGAACCTCTTGCCACAAGAAGAAACGTACCGAGCGGTTGTAGGAAAAGACGACAGCCTTGGTAGTAAATGCCGCAAACTTCTCAAACAACTCGAGTCTGAAGAACCCGGTTATTATGAGCGGGAGTTTATAGAAATACAACTGGCCGTATATCAAGAGCTGAGCCGAAAAATAATGAAGCCACAAGAAACAACAGTAACAGTAAACTTTCAGCAAGAACTTCTTACAAGGGGAATAACAATAACTATTACGCAGGATATGGAGCTTTTTTTTGGTTCAATAAAACGGTTTTTTGACGGGAAAGAAACCATTAGTATCACTGGTACTGCAAAAGCCTCGGTGACAGAACCTCCCGAATATATCAGGAATATTGATCTGGCCCTTGAATATGCGCAAAGAATAAAAAAGGGATTAAGTGAAAAGCTGCCGGATTTTCGTAGTACTACAGCACCCAGCATGGCTCCGGGAGGAAACTGAAATGAGGATTGTCAAGGATAACACGGGATCCATAACAGTCTTTTTAGCTTTGATCTTTGTAGCGCTGTTAATTGTTTCCGGAATAATTGTAGATGCAGCAAGAATTATGATTGCGGAAAAAAGGGTGCAGAGTTCTTTGGAAAGCGCTGTCCGTTCAGGTATGGCCGGCTATCATGAGGACCTGACAGGCGAATTCGGCTTGTATGGACGGATGATTGATAAGGAGGAGGTCAAGCGGTACTATCTGACAAACCTGACGGAGCGACATGAAAACATTCGATTTATTAAGTATGATCAGGTCAAACTGGATATCGAGACATACGGCAGCAGCTCCAGTTTACTGAATGATGAAATGTTTAAAGATCAGATACTCGAATATATGAAGTATAAGGCGCCGCTCATTATGAGCGAAAATGTTGGCGAAAAACTTGTTGAGTTTTTTAGCAATAGTGATTTTCGACGGAAAGCCGGTTTTGCGGCTAGTGCGCAGGAAGCGATAAGTATCAGAAAAGAGTTAAAAGGCGCCCTGGCAGCCTTAAATAACAGCATAGGAAATACTGCCACAACAATCTTTGAAAAAGCTGCCGCAGAAACTATCAATGAACTCGAATACCAAAAAGTCTCACTGCAAAATGAGATTATCCGGAGAATAAAAGCATACGAACTAGCTTTAAATAGGACTAATGACCAAAAAGCCGGATTAGAAACCGGGAATCTGACTGACCCGGAAACGGCAAGCCTCCTACAAAAGATAGACAGCTTAATAATAAGAATTGAAGAAAGTATCAATGTTTTGCGCATTGTAGAGCGGCTGGAAACAGAAAGAGGTATTCTCAAGCGAAACGCTGACTTGCAGAATGAACTAGAAACCGAGTGCAGGATTAATGAGATAGCTAATGAAATCGAGAGATTAAAAGCAAAGCTGCCCTTACTTGAAGAAATAGCTTTGGCCAACCCGATACTAGCACAATTCGCGAATAATTCCGCCGAAGAAAAAGAAGCCAAAGGCATTCGCGCTTGGCTTGAGAAACAGCTGCCGGTAAAAATAATCGATCCTGATTTCTTCATAACGGAAAGGGATTTTTTTCGAGCTAATGATAATGTGGCAGAGATTAATCACGCTGATGAGCAGCCACAGTTGAGTAATGATGGGGATTACATAATGAGTGAGGATTTCACTGAAAAAGAAGGCGCAGATATCACAGCTTTTTTAACACGTCTTGTGGACAGCATGTCTAATGTTTCAGCAGATGGGCGCAATCGCCTGTACATTACGGAGTACGTCCTGGACAAATGTACATTTCTAACGTCCGCCACAAAAAGGCAGCATTATTTTAAGAAGGGCGAGATTGAGTATATCCTGTGCGGTGATAATTCGGAGATGATAAATTTGCTGAGTATGTTCGGGTACATCTGGTTTTTCCGTTATGCTTTAAATACCCTGGCAACATTTGTTCAAAGCAGCGTAGCGCATCCCCTTGCGCGGCTTGCCTATTCTCTTGCGAAAGGTTTTCTCTATGCCTGGCAGGATGTCGTTAAACTCTATAATGGTGAAGGTGTAGCCATTATCCCTAATATGGCTGACGGGATAAAGATAAAATACTCGGATCATCTGCGTATATTCCTGCTCCTGCAAAATGAGAAAACGCAGCTTGAGCGCGTGAGACAGTTGATACAAATCAATATCAAATCAATACAAAAACAGGATGCTGACTTTGAACTAGGTGACTATCAAACATCATGTCGCGCAGTCGCCGAAGCCGACATCAATCTCTGGTTCATCCCGGTGCTGCACCTTGATACGTTGGGTCTTGAGCGGTTTCACGATGATAAATACAGGATTGCCGCAGAAACAGTATTTGGGTATTAAGAGAGTACTGGGGCGATTTAATTAGCTGTTTACTGATTTCTAAGGACAGGAGAAGAACTCTGATGGGGCTGAAAACTAACAGGAGAGGTTCATTAACTGTAGAGGCTGCAATTATTCTGCCTCTTTTTTTGTGTTTTTTCTTTTTTATGGTCTTTGTCATCAAAGCTGCCTGTATCCATATTTCTCTTGACCATGCAGTTCAGGAAACAGCAAAGGAAATTGCCGCCTCAGCCTACCCTCTTTCCCTAATTAACGAAATGGTGGACGAGCTGGAGATAAAAGAGGATGCTGACGTTGTTTCAACTGCATCTGGAGAGAGACTTCTCGCGGAACTGATAGCAGGAGAAATTGACGGGGAAGGGCTGCAGAAAATACTCACAGAGCTTGGCAGCAGGGAATTTGTAGAGCATATTGGATACGGTCAGAAAAAACAACTTCAAGAAAGAATCGTTACGGCGTTATTAAAGAAAAATCTCACTGGCAGTTACGTCAATCCGGAGGAGGTTTATTTAAGCCTTGTAGACTTTCCGCAAAGTGAGTGGGAGTATGAAGAAAACCGAAAGGCTGGCGGAGATTACGACCAGAATTACCGAAAGGCAGGATTGCAGCCTGAACAGGATTTTGGGAAAGATGATGTAGTAATCCAGTTGGAATATAAGCTAACGGTGCCTTTTGCCTTTTTGGAAAGCTGGCAGATAACCCTCAGGCATGCGGCAGTCGAAAAAGCTTGGCTAAATGGTGGAAATGGTGTGTACAGCGACAGGCAGGACCGGGGAATTTTTGAACAGAAACCAGAAGAAGAAATAGTCTATGTAACCCGTACAGGCATAAAATACCATCTGGAGGGCTGCCGTTATCTACAAAAAAGCAAGATACCAATCTCACTCGAAGAGGCCCAAAAGAGTTACGGACCTTGTAAAATATGTCGGCCTAAGCGCTGAACCCATACCTAGGAGATGGGGGACTTGCAGACTTATAGGTTAAAGTGGGGATTATGAGGGGGGGTCAGATGCCCGTGGAGCGGCAGATAATATGTCTCGCAAACAGCAGCATCGCTGTAGCGACAGAAAGCGGCCCAGCAGGAAACTACCTAATCTTAAGTAATCATTTTGAGGATAAGCCAGGTGACCCTGAGGGCTGCCCAAAGCTCCTGGAATACCAGCTTTCGATGCTCTCTGCGAACAGCATTCCGCATATTCTGCCTGTTGAATGGAGAGTAAAGAACGGGCTTCTCTTTCTTTATTATGAGAGCGGCTCACTAGTGACGCTTAGACAGTGCATAAATAGCAGAGATTTACAGGACAAAGATATGTTTGTGATACTTGAAAGCCTGATACGGGGGTTAATCGAGAGTAAATACTATTTCTTAGATGAAAAAAATTATCTATGCAAGCCTGAATATATCTATGTTGAACCAAATAAGATGACAGTGAAAACCGTTTATTTGCCGTTCGCATTTCCAAATGAAGCAAAAAGACAATTAACGGGGTTTTTTCAGGAAACCCTGCTCCTGTTAGATCAGAAAGGAGAACTTGCGAACGCTTTCGCAAGTGCAGAGAAGTTCGACCTCTCTGTTCTGCTGCAGCTTATTAAAAAGCGGCAGTTTTCGGAGATGATACTCAAAAAAGAGGAGAAGGATAAAGCCCATAAAAAACCCTTTAATTTGGGAGAACTGCCGCAAGAGCCCGAAGACCATGTGGAGGATGCAACGAAAACAAAGAAAAGTGCACCAAATAAACTAAGCCAGGGTATTAAAAAATTCATTTGCTATATGGTAGTACAAATGGTGTTTTTGGGATTCCTGTCCGTATTCTCAAGCCGGTTGCCTGCTCTCGGAGACAGCAGGATTACATATACAGGGATAGCTATTGTGCTTGTCGCGATAAATATTCTGTTTTTGAATTACTGCTTTGCCAATAAAAAAGATTGTCCGAAAGATGAGCATATTCTCTCCTCTGAGCAGAGCTATGAGCTTGTGCTTGAAAAGATGCTTGCAAGGGAAAAGGGAGTGTTAAAAGAAGAGTTGAGTTTACATAGTGTTAATGATAAAATGATACTAAGTAAACAGAAAAGATGACAATAGTATACTTGTCTGGTAGAGGAGAGGCTTAGATGGAAAAGACGGAATTAAAAAATAGCTTGGAGAAGGCCAGAAAACTAACTGAGGGCAAACATCCTAAGCAAATAGCCGCTACAGCCGTTATAATAGCAATTGTTCTGTTCGCATCATACTGGGTGGTGACAAGATATTTGATTCCGGGCAGTGTTGCGATAGAGGCTTCCGGAACTATCGAGGCAACAACAGTCGAGCTAAATGCCAGAATGGCCGGAGCTATCAAAACGCTTGAAGTCAAAGCAGGTGACACTATTGAAAAAGGGCAGCCTGTTGCCGAATTATTGCGGAATGACCTCATGGCGCAGCGCGAGCGTGATGAACTAGCTGTACTTAAAGCTGAGTCTGCTCTGAATGATTTGCTTTCGGGAGCCAGGGAGCAGGAGAAGGCTGAGGCCGCAGCTAATGTGAATATCGCCCGCGCGAACTATAACAGAGCTTTGGATGATTATGAAAACGCCGAAGCTCTTTTCGACGCAGAGGCCATCTCAAGGGTTGAGTTTGACAAAGCTAAAACTGCCGCTGAGATAACAAAAAACCAGCTTGCAGTTGCAGAATCTAGATTAGCCCTGCTTGAATCTGGCACACGTCCCGAACAGATAAATGCTGCCCGTGCGGAAGTACAGCGCAGTGAGGCGGTCTTAAAAGCCACGCTTGCCATGCTGGAAGACTTGAAAATAGCTGCACCGCTAGCAGGTGTCGTAATAACCAGGAATTACCACGAGGGAGAATATGTTCAGCCGGGAGCCTCGCTTGTGACAATTGCCGATCTCAATGACCTTTGGATTAAGGTATATATACCGACAGACGATTTGCCGCGCATCCAGCTCGGGCAGAAAGTAAAATTCACTGTCAGCGGTGTTGACAGTGAATTTGATGGTATTGTCGATGAAATCGCGTCGTAAGGGGAGTTTACCCCGAAGACAATTCAAACAAAGAAAGAGCGGACAAATATTGTTTTTGCCGTCAAGATACGGATTAACAATGAAGGGGGTATGCTCAAACCGGGCATGCCGGCTGACGTTGAATTCTAAGTTCGTGCGAAGACCGGAGGTATGCCAGGATGATCAAGATAACTGAGCTGAGCAAAGCTTTCGGCAGCATCGGGGCAGTGCACGAGATTAATCTCGAGATAAAAAAACAGGAGATTATTGGCATTGTAGGCCCGGATGGTGCGGGGAAGACTACGTTGCTGCGCATGGTATGCGGGCTGATAACGCCGGATCATGGGCAGGTCTTGGTTATGGGCAAAGCTCCCGATAGGATGGAAGAGGAGAAGGATAAGCTCGGCTATATGCCGCAACGATTCAGCCTTTATGGTGATTTAACGGTGAGCGAGAACATAAATTTCTTCGGCTCGTTATATAGCCTGGATAAAAAAACTATTCAGGATCGAGCTGATGAGATCCTCGGTTTAACTAATTTAATAGCCTTCAAGAACAGGCTTGCCGACAATTTGTCCGGCGGTATGAAACAGAAGCTTTCTTTGACCTGTGCACTCGTGACTAGGCCGGATATTCTGGTGCTTGATGAGCCTACTTATGGGGTCGACCCTGAATCCCGCAAGGAGTTCTGGAAAATTCTCTATAGACTGAATAAAGAAGGTAAAACGATATTGCTGTCAACACCCTACATGGACGAGGCTGAACTTTGTATGAAGGTGGCCTTTATGGACAACGGCAGGATTGTTTCGGTGGATTCACCGGCCAATATGCGCGAGAAGTTCAGCTACACTGTGCTGGAATTAAAAAGCAGTATAAAAAACAGTCACGTACTCAGGGATATTCCTGGGGTGATTGACGCTTATTTTTACGGGGACAGCTACCATATTGTTACACCCAAAGACCGGGACAATCTTCAGTTTATCGAAGCTGCTCTTAATGAGAGGAATATCGAAGTATTTAAGTTGGAGGAAATTGCCCCTTCAATCGAGGATGTTTTTGTCTCGCTGGCTGAGAAGGAAGTGGTGTAATGGAGGATATCATCGTAACACACGATTTAACGCGGTCTTTTGGGAAATTTGTTGCGGTCAGCAAATTGAATCTTAACATCAGATGCGGTGAGATCTACGGTTTTCTAGGTCCCAACGGGGCAGGGAAATCGACGGCTATCAGGATGCTATGCGGCATTTTGCAGCCTACTTCCGGAACCGCCCAGGTTCTGGGTTATGATTTGCTCAATGAAACAGAAAAAATAAAAAGAAAAATCGGCTATATGTCGCAGAAATTCAGCCTTTATGACGACCTTTCGGTCGAGGAGAACCTGGAATTCTATGCCGGTGTATATGAGGTTCCGCTGAAGGAGAGCAAGAGTAGGGTTGCGGAGATGATCGAGATGGCAAACCTTACCGGGAGAGAGAAAGAGGTTGTGGCCAACCTGAGCGGCGGCTGGAAGCAACGCTTAGCGTTGGGCTGTGCCATTATCTCCCGCCCTTCGCTCGTTTTCCTTGACGAACCGACGAGCGGTGTCAGTCCGACAAGCAGGCGCATGTTCTTTAATATTATTCAGGGATTGGCCAACAACGGGGTCACCGTTATGGTTACAACACATTTTATGGATGAGGCCGAGCGCTGCAATAGGATTGCCTTCATCTCCGGCGGACGGTTAATGGCAACAGATACCCCAGATAACCTGAAAAAAAATATAATCAGGGGATATCTTGTCGAGCTTGCCGTACCTGATGCTCTGGAACAGGTAGGCAGAATTGAGGCGCTGCCTTATGTAAGTGAGTGCAACATCCACGGGCCGCTGCTCCATGTTTTACTCGAGCACGAAAGCAATGCCGCAGACCTCCGGACTGTGACAGGCGTTGAACCCAAAATGATAACCCCGTCACTCGAGGATGTCTTTGTTACACTGGCGAAAAGCTAGAGAGAGGTGAATTTGATGCGTAGAATTATGGCTGTTTTATACAAGGAATTCCTGCAGATAAGAAGAGACAGAATGACACTCGGCCTCATTTTTATGCTGCCTCTCGTACAATTGCTGCTCTTTGGCTTCGCTATTCAAACGGAGGTTAAACATATTTCCACCGTTGTCTTCGACCAGTCTTTATCGGCGGACAGCCGTGATTTGCTCGAGTCCTTCAGCGCTTCCGGGTATTTTGACGTCACGATGGCAGTAAATAGCTATGATGAAGTCACAAGGATGATTGACAGCGGCAAGGCCAAGGTAGGCATAGTCTTTCCACCCGATTTTTCCGAGAATGTGCGGCGCGGGACGTCCGCAGCCGTCCAGGTATTCGTAGATGCGAGCGACAGTATGGTTTCAAACCAGGCAATTGCTGTGGCTAATTTTATCGGCATGATTAAGTCGCAGGAGATCTTGACGAGCAAGCTTCGTGTCGGGGCAGCGCCTTATGATATTCGTGTGCGCCCGTGGTATAACCCGGATGGAGTTACAGCCTATTACATGGTACCGGCTATTTGTGGGATTCTGGTTACCTTGTCGATGGTTATGCTTACTTCAATGGGCATAGTGAGGGAACGCGAGCGCGGGACGCTTGAGCAGTTGATGGTTACGCCAATCAAGCCTTATGAACTCATGCTTGGCAAAACACTGCCCTATATTGTCCTTGGATACATTCAGATTACAGTGGCTCTGTTAGTCGGCGTGCTTGTTTTTCACGTGCCTATTAAGGGCAGTATCCTCGAACTCTATATATTGACGCTGTTCTTCATCACCGCCTCTTTAGGTCTTGGTATCCTTGTTTCCAATATAGCGAAAACGCAGATGCAGGCTATGCAGCTGGCCTACTTTATCTTCTTGCCGAGTATACTTCTCTCAGGCTTCATGTTCCCGCGAGACGGTATGCCGAAGCTGATTTACTATATTGGCAACCTCATTCCGCTGACATATTATCTGGATATCATCAGAGGGATAGTTTTAAAGGGCATTGGGTTTTCTTATCTCATCGGGCAGGTAATCTCGCTTTTAGTCTTTTCTGTAGTATTTTTAACTATCAGTACGCTCAAATTCAAAAAGAAGATCGCCTAAACACTAATTATGAAAATTATTCTAAGGGGGAAATTGCCCATGAGGGAGCGAATAATAACGGCATATATGGAGTTGGCCTATACGAAAGGCTTCTATAATGCTACCGTGGATGAAATGGCCCAACGGGCAGGTTTAAGCAAGCGTACTATCTACCGCTATTTCAACAGTAAGGATGAGATTGTTGAAGCGGTTGTTGATCGTTTTATCTTAATGTTTTCAACAGAGATAGAAAGCATTATGTCTGCCGCAAAGCCCCCGGAAGTAATATTTTCAGAGGTCATAGACTGCTTCTTCCGCGCCGGGCATTCACTCATGAGTTCGCATGTTCTGAGGGACTTAAATCAGCATTACCCGCACCTCTGGAAAAAGATAGATGAGCTCCGTCTTCGGAAGGTGCAAGGTTTTTTTCGCGTGTTTCTCAATAACAGCGATCCGGAGCTTGTCCGGCAGCTTAATCCCAATATTGTCACGACAGCTGTGATAGCCTCGATACAGGCTGTCTTGAACCCGGAATACTTGTTAGCGCGTGGATTGACGCTGCATGAAGCCGGCAGACAGCTGTTGGAGTTTTTTATGCATGGGTTTCTTAAAGATGAAGGAAAAGAGAGAGTACAAGGAAGGGCATAATGTGGCCTAAGCAAATAGCGGTAGGGAGGCTTAAGTCGTGGCTAAAATTCCAAAGAGTGTTAATAGCACAAAAGAAAAAGATGTCCTCATGACCATAAAAAACATAACGAGAACTTATACGATGGGAGAAGTAAAGGTAGAAGCTCTGAAGGATACTACCGTGGACATATACGACGGAGAATTACTTGTAATCTTAGGGCCAAGCGGNNGGGTCCGGGAAAAGCACATTGCTAAATATCATAGGTGGTATGGACCTGCCGTCTTCGGGCGAGGTTATCTTCGAGGATCAGGATTTAAGTCATGCCAGCGAAGCCCAGCTTACGCGATTCAGACGCAATGATATTGGCTTTGTTTTTCAGTTCTTTAATTTGATTTCCGATTTAACGACGACTGAAAATATCGAACTGGCGGCCGCTTTAGTTGACAATCCGCTGCCGATTGACGAGATTTTGAGCATTATTGAACTAAACGATGTTAAAAATAATTTTCCGTCGCAAATGAGCGGCGGCCAACAGCAAAGGGTGGCCATTGCCCGGGCAATAATCAAAAATCCGCGAATACTACTCTGCGACGAACCGACCGGCTCTTTGGATTTTGAAACCGGCAAGCTCGTGCTGGGTCTGCTTGCGAAGATAAACAGAGAGCAGCAGACTACCGTTATTATCGTGACACACAATACGCCTATCGCTGCTATGGCTGATAGAGTCGTAAGGATGCGCAGCGGCAGCATCGTTGAAATCATGGAAAATGCCAATCCTGTCTCGCCGGAAAGGATTGAATGGTAATGCATGTTTTAATAAAAAGGCTCTTGCGTGCCATTTGGAGCAGCAAAGGGCAATTTCTGGCGATGGTTGCCATTGTGGCTATCGGCATCTCGCTATATATTTCTATCACTACCGCCTATTTTAATCTGACCAATTCACAGCAGACATTTTACCGCGAAAATAATTTTGCCGATCATTTCTTTCATGTGGTCAGGGCGCCTGAGGAGATAATGCGGCAGATTGCGGCTGTGCCCGGTGTGGCCCAAGCGACCGGGCGGATACAAAAGGATGTACCGGTTTTTAAGGATAACAACGAACGGGCATCAGCCCGCTTGACGAGCTATCCGCTGCCGATGGATAAAGAGGTAAACCAGCTTCATCTCCTGAGTGGGCGACTGTTCGAGGAGTACTCCGCGGGCAGCGGTATTGAGGTTCTCGTCGATCCGCAGTACGCTCTTGCCAACGGAATCAGCGAAGGCGACCCGGTCGTCATCGGGGCGGAAGGGAAAAAGGTCACCCTGCGCATGACGGGTACCGGAATCAGCCCGGAGTTTATCTATGCGATGAAGGACTTGTCGAGCTTTGCCCCGGAACCCAAATCTTTCGGCATTATCATGATTTCCCAGTACCAAGCCCAGCAAATCTTGCATATGACCGGTCAGATTAATCAGGCTCTGGTGACATTTATGCCGGGTGTTAACGAGAAGGAAGCGGTACAAAAAATAAAGGACATTCTGGAGCCTTATGGCAATCTCAGCGATTATCCGCGGAAAGACCAGCTAAGCCATGCTCTTTTACAGGGCGAACTCGATGGATTGCGAGCTACCTCATTTTTTATGCCGGTTTTGTTTCTCGGTATTGCTGCTGCAATTCAGTTCGTTTTACTCGGCAGGATGATCAAAAACCAGCGTCTGCAGATTGGCATCATGAAAGCGTTAGGATATAGCAGCAGCCGGATTATCATGTATTATACGGGCTATGCCCTCATGATAACAATGCTCGGAGCGCTGCTCGGGATTATTTTGGGGGTAAATTTTGCGACATATTTCTCCTCGATGTACGCAATGTTCTTTAATTTGCCTCAGGCTATCGGTTCAGTTAATATACAGGCAGCTATCAATAGTATACTTCTGAGCATTATGGTAGGGGCGGGGGCCGGACTCTCTGCTTCCCGCCAGGTCTTGAAAATTCATCCGGCCGAATCGATGCGTCCAGAACCGCCGAAAAAGAGCGGAGCTATCTTACTGGAAAGGCTTCCAATCCTTTGGAACCGTCTGAATGCCTCCTGGAGGATGAGCCTGCGTACTGTGGCGCGGAATAAGGTTAGGTTTGCGCTGGTCGTCATCGGGATGATCGGGGCAGTCAGTATGCTGCTGTTGTCCTTGTTTTTTAACGATGCTGTTGATTATATGGCCGATATACATTATTACAAACAGACACGGCATGATATTCTGGTACGTTTCCAAGGTCCGGTCAAAGATTACGAGCTCCTAAACCTGGCGCGGCTCGAAGGAGTACACCAGGCCGAAGCGATGTTGGAAATCCCTGTGAAAATCCATTTTAAAGATCGCACCGAGGATGATCTAATCAAGGGCTTAAGCCCTGAGACAAGATTAAAAGCCATATATGACGCCGCCGGAAAAGAAATTGCGCTGACCGAAGAGGGTATAGTTATCAGTAGTCTAAGCGCGAAGAAGCTTGGCGCTAAGGTTGGCGACGAAGTTATGCTTGAATCCCTCCTGGGTCTTGGACCTTCATATACAACAAAAGTAAAAATCACCGGGATCAACACCCTGTTAATCGGCGGTGCCTCTTATTCCTCTTTGTCTCAGGCTAATAAATTGATCCATGAAAGCCAGCTCATATCCGGCGCTATGCTGAAGGTAGATCCAGGGCAACAGGCTGCAATCGAAGAAAAGCTCAATGAGATGACCGGGATTACCGCGATTAGCAGCAGGCAGAAGGAATTGGATAATTTCAACAAGCTTATGGAAAGTATGGTCTATCTGATGGGTATCATGATCTTGTTTGCTTTGATCCTGGGTTTTGTTATTGTCTATAATGCGTCAGTGATGAGCTTTAATGAGCGGCTACGTGAGATGGCATCATTGAGGGTAATAGGTTTTACGACACAGGAAATCTCGGGGTTGCTTTTTAAGGAAACAGCCCTGCAGGCGTTGCTTGGCATCGCGTTGGGCTTACCGCTCGGGAAACTGATGATTAATAGTTTTATAGCCAAAATGAGTACCGATTTATATAGTATGCCGGTGATTATTTATCCTTCATCGTTTTTTTACACCGCGCTCGGCGGAGTGGGTTTTGTTTTCATCGGTCATTTCTTTGCAGTTCGCGGTGTGAAGGACTTGAACCTCGTCGAGGTATTAAAGAGCCGGGAATAGGGAGGTATAAGACAAATGGATTTGAAAAAGGTACCTGGTCTGGATATGATCACGGGGCTGAAAAAGAGAATGGATCCGGAAAAGCTTAACAGGATGAAAAGTGTGTCAGGCATAAAAAGGATAAAAAGATGGCACCTGATTGCCGGAGCCTTGATATGTATGGTTTTACTGGCAGCGGCATTTTTAGGCGGCGGCGAAGAGGTTGAAACAGTGAAAATGCAGCCTGGGAGCATAGTTCGTATGGTCGAGGATACAGGTTATGTGCAGATGGCTTCTGATTATTACTTTGAAGCCACTCAGTCTGCCAGAGTCGCGCAAATCCCTGTTGAAACCGGTCAAGTTGTTGAGCAGGGGCAGCCGCTCGTAATCCTCGAAAACCTTGATTTAGCCGTGCAGATTTCGGAAGCCGCCTCAAGACTGGCTCAGGTACAGGCTGCCGATGGGGCTGCCGAGGCCGCTTTGGCTAAAATGCAGCTGTTGCTTGATAATGCCAGGACACAGTTGGAACGCACAAAGGAGTTGTATGATATTGGCGCAGTCAGCAAAGCAGATTATGAACAAGCTACCCTGGAGGTGCAGACCTACCAAAAAAGCCTGCGGGAGCTGGAGGTTAACCTGCAAAGCAGCCGGGATCAGGTTTTTGAAACCGGCAGAATGCTGGAACAACTGAGAGAGAAAGAAAAGCAGTTAACAATACTGAGTCCGGTTGAGGGCAGAATATTAGCTTTGCCGGTTAAACAGGAGCAGGCAGTAACCCCGGGTGTACCGCTTGTGAAAGTGGGTGTGCCGGGTGAGCTCGAGATAAAAGTAGATATTATCAGCGACGACCTCGGGGCCGTACGCGAGGGACAGAAAACGCTTGTCAGCGCGCCCGTCTTAGGTGACAGAGTCATAGAAGGGGAAGTAAAAAAGATTTACCCGCAGGCAGAAGAAAAACTATCGGCTCTAGGTGTGATCCAGCGCCGTGTCCCGGTAATTATCAGTATTGCCGACGAATCCGGTTTATTGCAGCCGGGTTATGAGGTTAAAGTAGCTATTGAGACACTGAATGTCCAGGGAGTACCGGTTCTCCCGCGGGAAGCGATTCGCACAAATGCTGCAGGCGAAAAAGAGGTCATGAAGATAGTCGGTAAGAAGGTTAAACTACAGGCTGTGAAAACCGGATTAAATGACAGCTCAAATATCGAAATAGTAAGTGGCTTAAAAGCCGGTGATGTAGTGGTCAAGGATGTTGGTCAGGAGCTGAAAGAGAATACCAGGGTTAAAGTAAAATAGAAAAAGGACTAGGATAGCCCTTTTTATGGAAAAAATATTTTTAGCACGGTTAAATAAATTAAGAGATATTTCATTTTAGCGAAATAAATGATAATAAAAACCAGAGTATGTTTACAAAAATTAAGTATTGGAGTAAAATAGGCTTAAAAAATAAGGCGGGATCGAAAATGGATATGATAGATATGAAAATCATCCAGCTCTTAAAGGCTAACAGCAGGACGACAAGCTCCGAAATCGCCAAAAGAGTAATTCTGTCTGTCCCGGCAGTATCAGAGCGTATCCGCAAGCTCGAGCACGAGAAAATAATAAAGCAATTCACTCTCCGTCTCGATAGAAAAAAGCTCGATCTGAATTTAATGGCTTTTGTCCTGGTTAGCCTTGATAAGGCCGAACACGTGGCGCATTTTAAAGAGCTGGTTCTTAATAGCGACTGGGTCTTAGAATGCCATCATATAGTCGGGGAATACGACTATTTACTGAAGGTCATGGCACAAAACACCGAGAAACTCGAGATCTATCTGTCGCACATACTCAAGAAAACGGCAGGCGTGGCAAAAATAAATAGTATCATAGCCCTGTCAACTCTAAAGGAAGAAGCCTAGTAGTCTTATCTCGGTTATATAAATTTTTCTTTGCTTTGTTTCGCGGTGTATCTAAAGACCTCAACATCCTCAAGTGTTATCATGCCTTCTTCTACTGATTCATCAAGAAATGGCATAATTTTTTCAAGGTACTCGATGCTGTCAACGATCTCAACAACGACCGGTAGGTCGACCGAGAGAGAGAGAATGCGGGCAGTCTTGATGCGCGAATTAGCTCCATATCCCTCGAGCCCGCGGAACACTGTTGCCCCGGCGAGTCCCAATTCCTTGGCCTTTACAACGATGGCATGATAAAGCAAGGAACCTTTGTATTTGCTGGCTTCCCCGATATAGATTCTCATAATTTTTGCCTGACCTGATATTTTCACCATCTGAGCAACCTCCTAACGGACTATAAGTCTGGCGAGCAGAAACCCGATCCAAACAGCCAATAGGCCTGCTATAAGCGTTCCGAAGCTGTTCAACAGCGCCAGCTTGATTTGCCCCGCTTTGAGTAAATTCAATATTTCCAGACTGAATGTTGAATATGTAGTGTAAGCGCCCAAAAAGCCTACGGCTAAAAATGTGCGCATGTTCGGGCTGATGACAAGCAGCTCTACACTTAAAATATAGACAAGCCCGATAAAAAAACATCCGGAAATATTAACCGCGAATGTGCCCCATGGGAAAAGAGTCTCAGCTTTGCTATATACCCAGGTTGAAACAATAAAACGTGTGAGTGCGCCGATTGCCCCTCCGAGAGTTATGAGGGCATACAAAGTGTAGTCCATTGGAAACCTCCGATGTTATTAAATAGAAGTGAAGCTATCGTTTCAGCAATGTAACGGTAAGGGCTTCTTTTTAATATTATAGCACTGTTTTCCCTTGCAACAACGCTTAAGGTTGCAGGTTTGTCAAAGATAATACATAATAATAAGCAGCGTTCTGAGCTAGGGCTAAAAACGCTGCTTGTTAAAAAATTGAAAGGAATTATTCTATGAGATCAGGTATCTTTTATATAATTTTTGGCGTCTTAATCCTCATATATTGTTTGGTTTGTTATTATCTTGGACTGCGCGGCTGGCAGTACCTTTTTAAGTATATAGCATTGATAAACCGACACATCTACTGGTCGCTGTTTTGGATTGCAGCCTTATCCTACTTTGCAGCACGCATTGGCGGCAACAGTCTGCCATCCGGGCTTCGCTATGGTCTGACTATAATTGGAGCTTACTGGCTCGCAGTGATGTTTTATCTGCTGCAGTTTATTGTAATCCTCGATCTGGTAAGGGCTCTGAACAGATGGTTGAACTTTGTACCCGCAGTGCTTAAAGAAAACGCACATTCTACACCAGCCCTAGCAGGGCTCGGCTTTGTGTTGATACTTGGTCTTGTTGTGTACGGGAGTTTTAACGCCAAAAACCCACATGTCCGGCATTATGATATTCAGATCGATAAGGCGGCTGGGACGTTGGAGCAATTGCATGTCGTTTCGGTCTCGGACATACATCTAGGAGAGATCAACCATAACGGCACTCTGACAAAGATGGTCGAAATGATTAACAGGCTTGAGCCTGATCTTGTGCTGCTGCCGGGCGACATCATCGACGAGGATGTCGGTCCGTTCATTAAACAGAATATGACTGCCACCTTTCAGCAATTGGGCCCCAAATATGGCATTTACGCAGTACCAGGTAATCATGAGTATATTGGCGGTTCAATCAAGGATGCGGTGTATTTGCTGGAACAGGCCGGGGTAAAAGTCCTGCGCGACAGTTTCGTAAAGATTGACGACAGCTTTTATATTGTTGGACGAGAAGACAGCTCTCACCCTCAGTTCGATAGCGAAGCCCAGATAAGGAGCCTAGCTGAAGCTTTGGTGGGAGTAGACCACAGTTTGCCGCTGATTCTTCTCAATCACCAGCCTACGCAGCTTAATGAAGCTAAGGCTGAAGGTATCGATTTACAGTTATCAGGGCATACGCACCGTGGACAGATGTTTCCGATCAACCTTATCACGAGTCGTATCTTTGAGATCGACTGGGGGTATTTACAAAAAGAGGATTTCCAGTTGATTGTATCGTCGGGCTTTGGAACATGGGGACCACCGATACGGGTCGGGAATAAACCGGAAATAGTAGATATTACGATTACGTTCAAAGATCAGCTCCAATTACAGTAACGTTGTTCAAGTACATCAACAAGGGTATAGGCTGTAATCCCAAGGAGGCCCATTGCCAGAATCCCGGCATACATTGCCGGGATTTCCTGTCTTTCCATATTATCGAGAATAAAATAGCCCAAACCATCGGTCGACGCAAAGGTTTCCACAACAAATAAAACGGCGATTGCAGTACCGAGGCTTATGCGCAGCGCCGTGATCAGCTTCGGGAGCGATGCCGGCCAGATAAGATAGCGGTATATCTGCCAGTCGGAGGCGTGCAATGACTGGATTGAGAGTACCCATTGCACAGGGATATCCCTTGCAGCGTCCCTGGCGGAAACAAGAATCTGAAAGAAAACAACAAGGAAAATGAGCAATATTTTTGGCACGGGGCCGAGGCCAAACAGAACTACTATCAACGGCAAAAAGACAATTTTAGGAAGTGGGAAGATAAGATAGATTAGCGGAGAAACAAGCTTGTCGAGCTGCGGGTTTCGCCCAATGAAAAATCCCAGCGGGACTGCAAGCAGGAAAGAGAGTATTAAACTCAGCAGGACACGGTTTACGCTGATAAAGAAATGTCCGAGCAGATGGGCATGAAGTAATTGTTCGAGAAAAGACTCAAGTACTTCAAACGGCGGAGGAAAGAACAAGCGGTCAAGCCAAAAAGCCGTTATATACCAGAGAAGAAAAATGAACAGAAGAGTCAACAAAATACCGGGAAGTTTCTTAAGCATTATATTTTTCCGCTCCCTTCCAAGAGGGAGCGTACTTCTGTACAGCGCTCGTGAAATTCAGCGGAATTGCGAGCCAAGCCCCCGGGAGAGATATTTGTGATCGTATGAGCGACACGGCCTGGCGCGGGTGAGAGGATAATGATGTTATTGCCCATGAAAACCGCCTCCTCAATGTTGTGTGTGACAAATATGATCGTAAAGTGAAAGATCTTCCAGAGATTTAAAAGCAGATCCTGTAATTGCTCCCTCGTTAGGGCATCCAGCGCTGAGAAGGGTTCGTCCATGAGCAGATATTTCGGTTCAAGTGCGAGCGTCCTGGCAAGAGCGACCCTTTGGCGCTGGCCGCCCGATAGCTCATGGGTATGTTTGTGCTGCTGTTCACGAATGCCCAGGAGCTCCAGAATAGCCAGTACTCTGTTGATATCTGCTAGTTTAATGGTTCTTTTTAAAGCCAGGCCAAATAGGGCATTATCCAGTACGGTTTTCCACGGGAACAGGCCATAATCCTGGAGAAGTAACGATATCTCAGGTTGCGGGGACCGGATAATCCGGTTATTAAAATGAATACGGCCCGAAGAAGGAAAAAGGAGTCCTGCCAGTAATAAAAGCAAAGACGTTTTCCCACATCCCGATGGACCGATGATGGTCCATCGGTCCGTCCTCGGGAAAGAGAGGGTAATATTCACGAGGGCTGTCGTACTTTCTTTACCCGGAGATGTGTAGATATGTGTGATGTTTTCCACCTGAAGTGATTGTTCAAATTGCAGCATGATAAATAACCCCCTAACTGGATAAGGTTTTTTTCTAAGGGATAAAAGTGCTCGTGGAGACGATTGCTTCATAGGGATAAGATTTTTCTAAAAGATTTTTTTCGTTCATCCAGTTCATAATCCGTTCGACCATGGCTGTTGAGGGCAATTGCAGCTTTGAAAACCGGGGAATGGTATAGGAATCTTCGAGCGCTGCCGGGATGCGGGCCTTATCTATGATAAGGCTCTTGTATTTCTTAGGATCTTGGTTTAAAAAGTTGGCAGCCTCGCCGTATGCGGCCAGGATTTTTTTTACGGCATCCGGCCTCTTTAGCAGGGTTTCTTCGCTGAAGAGGATTACGGTCTGTGAGAGGTTTATTTCCAATTTGCTGTCATCAATGACCACATGAGCCCCTGCTTTTTCAGCCAAAGTTGCCAGCGGGTCGGGCAGGAGCGCTGCTTTCACATCAGTTCCGGCTAAAAGCGCCGCTAGCCTTATATTTATGTCAGGGATATTTTGCAATCTGATCCCGGTGATTGATAATCCCTTCTCTTTCAACATTTTTTCAGCCAAGTAACTTATTATGGTATTTTGCGATACGGCTATAGGTACATCGGCTAGCTGGTGTGGTTCGGTAATACCGCTTTGCGGCGCTGAGAGCAAAACAAAACGTCCTTCTTCCACTGTGGCGCCCAAACCGAGAGATACCGCCTTTACCGGTGTGCCGCCTTTTTTCAGAAGGGCCACCGCAACGAGGTCTGCAAGCTCGCCATCGGTTTCGCCGGCTTGGAGCGCAATGTCCCGTTCGCGTGCGCTGTTAAAGGTAATCAATTCTACGCGCAAACCATATTTCGCATATATGCCGTCATGTTCGGCCACAAAAAACGGAAGATTATCCTCGATTCTAAGCATACCAAGCTTGATTGGACGATCAGCTTGAATAAAAGGGGCGTTTTTGTATCCCGCAGAAAATATCATCAGTCCAAGGATTATTAGTATGACAACGGTTGCGCGGGCATTTATCAAGACTTTCATTGTTTTCACCACCAGGACAGATTTCCAATCCCGGCCCCCATAGCCGGGATTATGCTCTTATCCATAACTATTCTGTTTTTTCTTGGTTATACATGCCGACGGCAGAATTACTGCGGAAAGAATCAATGATTGTATGACAGGATATGTATAGATAGAACGGCGGTGGGAAGCTTATAGATGTAAATAAATGTAAAAGCAAATGAGGAAGCGCGATGAAAGATATCCTTACGGCGAAAAAAAGATTTACGAGATTGCCTGCACATATTGGGATAATACCGGATGGAAACAGGAGATGGGCAATAGAGCAGGGCATGGCAAAAGAGAATGGTTATGCTTTTGGTATTGAGCCTGGTTTTCAGCTTTACGAGCAGTGCCTTGAGCTGGGAATTGAGGAGATGACTTTTTATGGTTTTACGGTCGATAATACGAAAAGGCCGGCAGAACAACGCGCAGCCTTTCAAAAAGCCTGTATAGACGCTGTGCAGATACTGGCTAATCGCGATGCCAGCCTCCTGGTTGTTGGAAACACTAATTCCCCGCTCTTCCCGCGTGAGCTTTTACCGTTTACCCAGAGAATAACCTTTGGTGAAGGGCTGATGCGGATAAATTTCCTTGTTAATTATGGCTGGCAGTGGGATATATCTAGGGCAATCAGTATCATGAGCCGGGAAAGCCCTCAAAATAAACAGAGCCTGATTGGCTCAATTGCTTCCCATGAAATATCCCGCGTGGATTTAATTATCCGCTGGGGCGGCAGGAGAAGGCTCAGCGGTTTTTTACCTGTTCAATCTATCTATGCAGATTTCTTTGTCTTAGATGAACTATGGCCGGATTTTAAAATAGAGCACCTGCACAAGGCGTTAAGCTGGTATGAGATACAAGATGTGACCCTCGGAGGTTGAAAAGATTTAGCTTGTAAGAATAAATAAATTACATTAAGATATAATTGTTTAGGTATTCTTTAGGCTAATTGGCATAACGGCAGGAGGCCAATAGAGAATGAGGGAAAGTCCTGTTTGAAATTTTTGTTAATATTTGATTTAACATGTATTAATGAACGGGAGGGATGGATGGATATGTCCGAAAAATCAATGCTGAGAATTAAACTCGATAGTTTTCGGCCTTTAGGCGAGATGGTCTATGAGTCCTTAAGAGAGGCAATCGTTAAGCAAGAGCTAAAGCCTGGGGAAAGGCTAATGGAAACGGAATTAGCTGATGATATGGGCGTTAGCCGGACGCCGGTAAGAGAGGCCATTCGCAAGTTAGAACTCGAAGGTTATGTCGTAATGATACCGCGCAAAGGAGCCTTCGTCGCCGGGCTGTCTATCAAGGATATTAATGAAGTCTTTGAAATTAGGGGAGCGCTCGAAGCATTATCCGCCGGTTTGGCCGCATCGAGAGCAACAAACGATGAAATTGAGGAAATGGAACGTCATTTGCTTGAGGAGGCCGGTCTCTGGGAAACCAGCGATTTGCTTAAGACAATTGAAGTTGATACAAAGTTTCATGAACTTATCTATAAGTCGTCAAGAAATAACCGCCTGCTCGGGATGATTATAGACCTGCGTGAACAGGTCCAACGTTTCAGGACGACTACGCTCGCAGTACCGGGCAGAATGAAATTTGCACTCGATGAGCACAGGAGAGTTGTTGAGGCTATAGCCAGCAGGAATGTGCAACAGGCTCAGAAGGCAGCCCGTGAACATATCGAGAGCGCCGAAAATGCTTTATTGGAAGTAATCAGTTATCAAAAATAGTTAAAGACAAAAAAATTAACACAGAAAAGGGACAGGTGTTAAAAAACCTGCCCCTTAATATTTATTCGTTCTTTATCTTAACTTTTCTTGTTGTTCTTGATATTCAAAGACGCGTTTTCTACGTGATGTGTAAGAGTTTTCTCGGCTTGTACGATATCCCCGCACAAAAAGCTGTCCAAGATGGCGCGATGTTCAAGAAGCGTTTGCTTAAGACGGTTCGGGACCCTGAGTGATTCGAGCCGCGCTAGTTGAACATATTGGTGAAGGTTGCTTAACGTTAGATTAAGTATTTTACTGCCGGAAGCTTCATAGATGATTTGATGGAACTTGTTATCAAGATCAGCCAGTTCGTCAAGGTCGCCTTTTTGCGCATAAAACTCCATGAGATCAATAGTTTTTTGCAGCTCTTTCTTATCGACAGCGTTAATACGCTCGGCCGCCCAGCGGGCAGCCAGCCCCTCAATGAGCTTACGAATCGCATAAATATCCTCGACATCTTTATCAGAGATACCTAAGACTATAGCTCCTTTGTTCGGTATAGTCTCGACCAGACCCTCAAGTTCCAGCAAACGTATAGCTTCACGTATCGGGGTTCTGCTTACTCCAAGCTCGTCTGCTAGTTTGGATTCCACTAAACTCTCGGTTGGTTGGTAGTGCCCATTGATAATCTGGGCTTTAATATATTTGAATACCTTGTTCCTTAATGATACGTCACTACCTGAAGATAAATCCGTCTCTCTGGCCATTATAATATCCCCCCCGAAAAATACTCATATCTGTTTTATTATAATATTATGTAATTGAAAAGTAAAACAGGATATCTGATGCGTATGGTTTATTAACCAATGGACGCAACAAATTCGCCCATACGTCGTCCTGCTTCCTTTATTTTTGCCAGTTCCTGAACGAGGCCAATTCTGACATAACCCTCTCCACAGTCACCAAAGGCAGTTCCTGGTACAACAGCTACGCCGGTTTTCATTAAGAGGTCACGCGCAAAATCTTCGGATGAACTAAAAGAGGAGGGCAGTTTAGCCCAGGCGAACATAGAAGCCTTGGGTTTTTGGATATACCAGTTGTAGCTGGCTAATTCGTTAACCAGAGCATCCCGCCGATTCTGATAAGCGAGGGCATTTTGTCTGACGCATTCCGCCGGACCGCTTAAAGCTGCGACTGCTGCCAGTTGAGTTGGCCTGAAGATACCATAATCGATATTGCTTTTTATGAGCCGCAGGGCGTTGATGACGTCTCTGTTCCCGACGATGAAGCCCAAACGGCAGCCGGCCAAATTAAAAGTTTTAGAGATAGAGTGAAATTCAACGCCAACATCTTTGGCTCCGGCTGTTTCCATGAAGCTGACATTTTTATAGCCGTCATACGAGAGCTCAGAGTACGCAAAGTCATGACAGATGATGATTTCATGTTGTTTTGCAAAAGAGATAACTTCGCGGAAGAATTCTTTAGTTGCTGTAGCTGCAAGTGGATTGCTCGGATAATTTAGAAACATCAGCCTGGCTTTTTTACATATTTCTTTCGGGATGGCTGAAAGAACCGGAAGAAAATTATTTTCCTCCAGAAGAGGCATTTGATAGAGGTCGCCTCCGGCAAGTAACGCCCCGGCGTAATAAATGGGATAGCCCGGATCGGGAACAAGCACTACGTCTTGCGGATTTACAAGAGCCCAGTAAATGTGTGCTAAACCGTCCTGGGAGCCCATCAGCGACAGGATTTCTTTATCCTGATCGAGAGTAACGCCATAGTTGTCTTTGTACCAGAAGGCTATTGCCTTTTTGAGTTCGGGGATACCCTCGGTTAACGTATATCCATAATTATTATCATCCTCGATAGCTTTGATAAGCGCTTTTTTCACATGGACAGGCGGAGGCATATCAGGGCTTCCGACACTAAGATCAATTACATCTATCCCTGACGCTTGCACTTGTTCTTTGAGCTGACCGATCATTGAGAAGATACCTGGTTTAAGTCTATTTAGTCTTGTAGCTCCAATCAATTTACTCGCTCCTTTTGCAACAAATATTTTTTCTGTGAGAACCATATAGGTGTAGTTTCTACTAAAAATTAGAGATTCCTGTACCTTTTTAAAGAATTCTTTAACATTATTTCAATAAAAGCTTGATTTTATTGCTGGTATAAAGTGCATGTTTACAAAACTAACGAGATATAGATATGATAGACTGGATAATATCAGCACAAGGAGGTTCGCGTAAGTATGCCGCAAAAAAGATGGTTGAGGATAATGAATATCCTGCTGTTAATTATTATAGCACTCATACCCGGATGTGTTTCCGCACCTCCAACAACAAGCGGGCCTCTTGTACAACATCTCAACCATGCACTGAATACAACTCCCGCTGTGCTTGACCCCGGCAAGCTCGCTGATAAAAGTGAGATCCAGTTGGCAAATGCAATATTTGAAGGCCTAGTGCGTCTGAAGCCGGATGGCACTTATGAAAATGCGATGGCCAAGAGCTGGATAACCGAGAATAACCAAACCAGATATACTTTTAAGCTGCGTGAAAGCACTTGGGCTAATGGTGAAAAAGTAACGGCTTATGATTTTGAATTTGCCTGGAAGAGGGCTTTAAATCCTGACAATACAGGCAGGTATGTCTATATGCTTTATACGATAAAAAATGCGGAAGGTTATCAACGTTCTTTAGATAATGAATACCGAGGCAAAAAATATTTACACCAAGATGTTGGCGTTCATGCTGTTGATGAGAATACACTTGTTGTGGAGCTTAGCAAGCCGGACCCGGCGTTTATTAGCAAACTTATTTATCCTATATTTTTCCCGTTACCGCAGAAAAGCTATGAAGCTAACCCGGAAGGATTTTTCGAAGCGCAAAATATTCAAGGAAACGGTCCGTTTCAAATCCTGCAATATGAAACAAATATTAAATATGAATTAGTAAAAAATGAAAAGTACTGGGATAAGGAAAACGTCAAGCTGGCCAGCATGACCTGGTTCCTGGCAGGGGCTGATCCGATAACCACTTGGCAGATGTACAAGAATAATCGCCTCGATTTGACGCTTATGATTCCACAAGCTGAGCTCGTGTTGGGATTAAAGAATAAGAGTATCCTGACGAGTCCTCTTTTAGCAAATTACGTATATCATTTTAATACAACCAAGAAACCGTTTGATGATGTAAGGGTCCGCAAAGCTCTCTCATACGCGCTGGATCGGCAGGGCCTGGTAGACAAAGTTCTTCAGGGCGCGCAGCAGCCTGCGGCGGGACTTATTCCGGCAGGAGTATCTGAGCAGGAATCCGACGGTGATTTCCGGCAAACCGGGGGTAGACTAGTCCCTGATAACAACACTGACGAGGCGAGAAAGCTGCTGAGTGAGGCCGGATATCCGGATGGAAAGGGATTCCCGGTTCTAGAGATACTTGTTGGCGATCAGCCCGAGCATTATTATTTGGCTCAAGCGCTCCAGGATGAATGGCAGAAAAAGCTCGGTATTGAGGTAGTCATTAAGCAGGAAGAGTGGCAGAAGCGGCTGGACAGAATGCAGAAACGGGATTATGATCTTGGGTTGGCCGGAGGGATCGCCGATTTTGCCGATGCGGCAGTTTTCCTCGAAAAATATAGCTTGCGCAGCCCCTATAATAATACCGGCTGGGGCAGTGCGGAATATGATAAATACCTTAAAATGGCTGTAGAAAGCAACCAATCTGAGCGCAGTACCACTTTACACGATGCGGAAAAATTACTCATTAATGAACTGCCGATATTGCCTATTTATGATTATACCCGCTCTTATGCTGTAAAAAGCAGCTTAAAAGGCGTGTACCTTCCACCTGTCGGGACTGAAGCAGAGTTTAAATGGGCTTATCTGGAGTAAGCAGTATTAATTTTTGATAGCAAGACAAGCGCTTCAACGGACGAAGCGCTTGTTATTATAATTATATTCTTTAGTAAAAAAACCAAGTATTATTTACAATAGTAAATATAACAATATAAAAATACAAAAATAAGAAAAAGAAATATAATAATTTAAAAAATAAAGTATTGAAAAAATTATGAATACGGTATATCATTGGGATATAATTTAGTAAATTGGGACGTTGTAACGGAAAAGTAAAAAAGGAGGTATTGCGTTGAAACTGAGTATCGGTAAGAAAATAAGCCTGGGCTTTGTAACAATGCTGGCATTGATTACTATCCTAGGGGGGATGTCTTATTATTCCTTAACGGGCGTGAAAGCAGATGTTCAGGCAATCAAAGAAGCCAGCGACCGGTTAATTCTTGAGTACAAGATTGAAACGGAGTTCTACAAGGGGGTTTCGGCAATCAGAGGCTATATTGCTTATGGGGATGCTAAGTATGTAGAACAGGTCGATGCGGCAATGACGAGTACGATCAAAATGGAAAATGAACTGCTCTCCATTGCGCGTGCGGAAAAGCAGCAAGATGTTTTAGACCTGATTGACGTGACTACAAAGTATAGGGACGGCTTACTTAACAAATTGTGCCCAATCGTCAAAAGACAGTATGAAACGTATACAGCCGGAGATGTGGAAGAGTATGTCCGCATAAGGCAAGAGGAGACCATTAAGGTTGCCAACGAGTTGATACCGCTAACAAATGAGTTGACAGAAATAATCCGCGATTTCGTTGTCAGCAATGAAGAAATTGTCTATCAAAGCATTGCAGATGCCTTGGCGAATGCCGGCACGATCATCAAGACTTCGCTGGCGCTCGCCCTCATAGCCATCATCATCGGCATTATCTTAAGTCTCTTCCTGACTAGGATCATCCGCAATCCTATCCTGCAGATGGTGAGCGGGGCCAACAAACTGGCGGAAGGTGATTTGCGGGATACTATTAATACCAGATCATCGGATGAACTCGGGGAGCTAGCCGGTTCGTTGAATACAATGGCAGCTAATTTTAGAAATATGGTCAAGCAGATAAAAGCCTCTACCGATTTGTTGAACCAATCTTCCCGGGAAGTATCCTCAGGCGCGGAACAGTCGGCACAGGCCTCCAGCCAGGTGGCGACATCAATCACGTTAGTGGCTCAAGGTGCTGATAAACAATTGGCTGCCGTCAATGAGAGCTCCTCTATTGTTGAACAAATGTCGGCAAGTATTGAACAAATAGCTTCAACTGCCAATATGGTGGCTGCCGCAGCCGACCAAACAGTGAACTCAGCGAAAGATGGTCTAAGGGTTATCGAGAGTGTTATAAGTCAAATGGGCAGCATCGATCATACCGTAACAGGTTCGGCGCAGGTTGTCACGAAGCTCGGTGAGCGCTCAAAGGAAATCGGCCAGATCGTCAACACTATCTCCGGAATCGCAGGACAGACTAATTTATTGGCGCTGAACGCAGCGATAGAAGCAGCCAGGGCCGGCGAGCAAGGACGCGGATTTGCTGTTGTGGCTGAAGAGGTTCGTAAATTAGCTGAACAGTCACAAGAAGCTGCGAAACAGATCGCTACCCTCATCGAAGAAATCCAGGGGGAAACGGACAAAGCAGTAGTGGCAATGAATGAAGGAACGAAAGAAGTTAAAGTCGGGACAGAGGTTGTTAATAAAGCGGGTGAAACCTTCAACAAGATTGTTGAGCTCATTGCCGGAGTTTCGAGCAAGGCTCAGGAAGTCTCTGCTTCTACGCAGGAAATGTCCGCAGGCAGCCAGCAGATTGTATCCTCTATCCGTGACATCGATAAGATAAGTAAAGACATTGCCGGACAAACACAAGGGGTATCGGCTGCTACGGAAGAACAAGCTGCTTCGATGGAAGAAATGGCAGCGTCAAGCGAAAATCTTTCGAAGATGGCAGAGGAGCTTGAAACGGCTGTCAACAAATTTAGGGTGTGAAGGAGTGGTTCTGATGGCCGAAGAGCAATTGGTTGTATTTAAATTAGGTACTGAAGAATATGCTATCCCGATTTTCGAGGTTAGGGAAATAATCCGTTATTATGGCGCGACAAAATTGCCAAATACCCCCCTATATATGGAGGGAATAATAAACTTGCGCGGCAAGGTCGTACCTGTAATAAACATTGCCAACAGGTTTGGACAATCCTTTGCAATGGGCAATGAACCTAAAGTGATTATCATTGAGAGCAGCGCTCAGGATATTGGGATTATTGTAAATGAAGTCACGGAGGTGCTGCGCATAGCGGATAATCACATCGAACCGGCGCCCTTGTCAACCTCTCATAATTACATAAGGGGTATCGGCAAAATAAAAGAGCGCCTCCTCATCCTATTAAACCTGAAAAACCTGTTTTCCGAACAGGAATTAAACACCATAAAACAATAGCCATATCTTTCTTTTTGCCTATATACCCACAAACCCCAACCCAACCCACAACCCTCCCTCTTCTTACGACACAGAAGCCTGGTACGTATACGTCCGGCTTCTGTGTCGTTATTTCGATATTTGTGATATGATAATGAACAAACTTCTAAATTTTCTTTAAGAGTGGTGATAATTCGTGATAAGGAAAAAGTATTGGCAACAGGGAATAAAAGCTGCACTGCCTGTCATCCTTGGCTATATACCGGTCGGCCTGGCCTTTGGTGTTTTAGCTGTACAGGGAGGTTTGACTGTGCACGAGGTATTCTTAATGTCTCTTATGGTTTATGCCGGCTCGGCACAGTTTATTGCAGTTGGTCTGCTAGGGGCAGGCGCATCTTTTGGGACAATAGTTATAACAACATTTTTAGTAAATGCCAGGCATATCCTCATGAGCGCATCGCTTGCAGTGCATCTAAAGAAATATGCGAATAAGCTCCTTGTCGTGATAGGCTTTGGCATCACCGATGAAACTTATGCCGTCGCGATAAGCGATTTTGTAAAGGAAACGAGAGAACCCGAATACCTTCTGGGACTGAATCTTGCGTCGCAATCCGTTTGGATTGCCAGTACGGTCTTGGGAGCGGCAGTTGGAAATATTATCCCTAATCCCCGTGTCTGGGGGTTGGATTTTGCGCTGCCCGGCATGTTTATTGGTTTATTAGTTATCCAGATGAAAGAGCGACTTAGTCTTCTTATCGCGCTAATAGCTTTTATGTTGTCGCTGGCTATAAAAATTATTGTGCCGGGGCACTGGAATGTCGTAGTGGCCAGTATATCGACAGCGACGATTGGAGTGATAATTGAAAAATGTATAGCAAAATCTTACCAATCCTCATCGGTATGATGCTTGTGACCTATTTGCCAAGAATGCTGCCGCTTGTGTTTTTATCAAAGCTGAATATTCCCCCGCTGTTACTCTGTTGGCTAAAATATATCCCGGTAGCGGTGCTAGCTTCGCTCTTGGCGCCGGAGCTGTTGATCAGTAATAATTCGCTGAATATTTCTTTTAATAATGCCCTTCTCCTCGCGGCCATACCTTCTTTCATAGTTGCATTTAAAACAAAAAATCTGTTTTACACTGTTTTTACAGGGATGGGCGCTGTCATTATCCTGGCAAAGATAATCGGCTAGAATCTTATATAAAAATAATTATTTCAGGGTATATTCTCTTCCTATACTGGTTAAATTATAAGTGCGGGTGCGTAACGGTTGAGCCAAGACTTATGCATGCTCCTCAGGGGGTGTGTATGGGTCGGCCAAAGGTTGTATACAGGTCTTAATATGTTCTTGTGAACGTAGCACTAGGGCTTGTATGCAGCCGGAGGGAAGATTCTGTATGGTGGGGAAAGCTTGTGTCGTAGTCGATTTGCTTTAAGCTTTTGATTGCGGCAGGAACCCAACCTATCATATAGGGTCGAGCTAAGATCATACAGGGTGCTGAAAATCAATGAAATCCTGATGATCTTATGCAGTCGAGAGATTGCATAAGGTTGTCACTGTATCTTGTATGGTCGAACGACCGATTGGTATGGGTGGTGAAGCGTTTGATTATGGTCGGAAGATCATAGTTAGATGTGAAGGTGCTTATATCAGTCCAAGGTAGATCGTTACGTGCTCCTTTTATCTTTACCAATAAAGGCTTGCGGCGACCAGAGATGGTCTGATGTCGCAAGCCTAATTTATTTTTATGAGCCTATAAAGAAAAATAATAAGCACCCGCCTGACTATGCTATACTAATTTTGATGAATAAAAACGGAGGCAGATAACATGGTTGGGATAAAAAACCTGCGGGCTTTTGTCACAGTAATAGAAGAAATGAGTTTTACACGGGCGGCGGAGAAGCTATATCAAACCCAGCCCGGACTGAGTATGCAGGTTAGGAACCTCGAAAATTTTCTGGATGCTGAGCTAGTGGAGCGAAAGGATAAAGTACTTCGTCTAACAGATGCCGGAGAAATATTTTATCCCGAAGCCTTGAGACTTCTGACGATAATGGATTCAGCAAAAGAGGCAGTTAATGAGTTAAAGGGGCTGAAGAGAGGGCATTTAGCAATTGGCGCCAGCACACTGCCGGGAGAGTACATCATACCTGATTTATTAGCCGGATTTCAGTCTGAATATCCTTCTGTCAACGTAAATTTAATGATTGGTGATACCAGACAGATGATTGCCGCGTTGAAATCCGGAGAGATACAGATCGCTTTTTTAGGCGCAGTTCCCAATGATTCCATGCTCGAAACTCGCGAGTTCCGCAGTGACGAACTACTTTTAGCAGGTCCGTGCAATTGGCCGGAGAGTTATAACTGGGATAAGTTCCCGGCAGAAAAACTAATTCTGAGGGAAAAAGGCTCCGGGACACGTTCCGCCGTTGAGAACCACCTGTCTGGTCAAGCAATCAAATTGCAATACGGGAACAGCTTTCGCGAGGTCGGGAGTACGCACGCGATAATCAGACTCATCTCGGCTGGGGCAGGGATCAGCTTTGTGTCGCGTTGGGCTGTTGAAGAGCCTCTGAGGCTGGGACAAATAAAAATATTAAGCTGTCCCTATGGGAGTATTAAACGCATGCTTTATGCGGCAGTGGTTAAGGACAGTTATCTTAGCTTTGCCGCGAAAGCCTTTTGGCAGTTTGCCTCCCTACCTGGAATTATGGAAAACCGGATAGGAACCGAGGTTCTTTAACAACGATTTTTTATCTATCAGATTGTTTATGACAGCCTGCAGCCCGGGATGGTCATGGCCCGCCTCACAGTCCAGAAAGAAAAGATAGCTCCCCAGTTCCTTCTTGGCCGGACGCGATTCGATCCTGCTCAAATTAATCTTCTGCCCGGCAAATTCGCCAAGGATATCATACAATCCGCCTGGACGGTCTTTTTCAAGTGTGAGTACAAGCGATGTTTTATGTGTCACTTTGGATGAGCCCACTGTATTACTAACGAGAAGAAAACGGGTCTGGTTGTGCGGGTAGTCCCCGATGTCCGAACATAATACAGGCACTTTGTATAGTTCGTAGTTAGCCCAGGAGCCTATGGCAGCATAGCCCTCACGGTAATCGGCAAGCTGACGGACCGCTTCTGCTGTGCTTTCGGTAGCAATTATGTCGGCGTGTTTTAGTTTCGCTTCGAGAAAACGGCGGCACTGAGCGATGGCCTGGGGATGGGACATGATTTTGTGGATTTGCTCGAGGCAGAGCTCCCGGCTGAAAAGATAATGCTTGATATCGAGGACTATTTCCTCATGAATATATATTGACTGTTCGCCGGCCAGTACATCCATAGTTACATTAACGGAGCCCTCAATCGAATTTTCCACCGGTACCAAACCATAAGTGATCTCCCCTTTTTTTACGGCATAAAGGATGTGTGGGATGCTTGGGTAGGCATGCGGCAGGTAAGCGCCCGGCGGAGAGGATTTGAGAAAAAGACAGGCAGCCTGATGCGAAAATGTACCTTCCGGTCCGAGAAAGGCGAGAGTTTTACCTGTTTCTTTAATACTTTTTCTAAGCATGCTCAATCTTTCTCCCTACAGCCTGGGCGATCGTGCCCAGGCTTTTCATTAGCTCAGTGAAGTTTTCGGGCGTTAAAGACTGTGAACCGTCTGAAAGGGCTTCGCCCGGATGTGGATGCACCTCGATAATGAGTCCGTCAGCACCGCAAGCCACAGCAGCCTGGGACATCGGTTTAACCCAGCGCCATTTGCCCGTTCCGTGACTGGGGTCAACAACGACAGGAAGGTGCGAAAGATGCTTAATAACCGGCACGGCAGACAGATCAAGGGTATTTCGCGTATAGGTCTCAAATGTGCGTATGCCCCTCTCGCAGAGAATAACGTTAGGATTACCTGCGGCCATGATATATTCAGCGGCGAGAATCCATTCCTCGATAGTGGCCGACGGCCCTCTTTTTAAGAGAATAGGTTTCCCGGATTTGGCGGCTTCCTGCAGCAGTGAGAAATTCTGCATGTTTCGGGCCCCTATCTGCAGGATATCGGCATAATATGCCACAAGATCGATCGTATGAGGGTCAAGTACTTCTGTGATAATTAAAAGACCTGTTTTTTCACGGGCT
>DIVP01000140.1 GCA_002422465.1 Peptococcaceae bacterium UBA6129
GCCGGCTGCGACGTCCCCATGGCCATCGTGGAGATGGCTGTGTCAATGACGTCGGCTCCCGCTTCTATGGCCTTGAGGTACATCATTGAGGCCATTCCGCTGGTGTAGTGGGTATGCAACTGCACGGGCAGTTGGAATTTTTTCTTGAGTTCGCCGACGAGTTCATATGCTGTGTAAGGCTTAAGTATACCGGCCATGTCTTTGATGCAAAAGGAGTCTGCACCGTGGTCGACTAGTTGCTGGGCTATTTTCAGGTTGTATTCGAGGTTATGGACGGGACTGATGGTATAGCAGATGGTAGCTTGGACGTGTGCCCCTTCTTTTTTGGCTGTTTCCATGGCTTTGGATAGGTTGCGCACGTCGTTCATGGCGTCAAAGATTCTGAAGATATCCATGCCGTGCGCTGCGGTTTTTTTGATGAATTCTTCGACGACGTCGTCAGCATAGTGCTTGTAACCGACGAGGTTTTGCCCGCGCAGGAGCATTTGGATTTTTGTCTTTTTGAGGGCCTGGCGGATCTTGCTCAGACGCTCCCAAGGGTCTTCGTTCAGAAAACGCATGCAGGTGTCAAAGGTGGCGCCGCCCCAGACTTCCATCGAATGATAGCCGATTTCATCCATCTTTTTTGCTATCGGCAGCATGTCTTCTGTTTTCATGCGCGTGGCCAGCAGGGACTGATGCGCGTCCCGCCACGTCGTGTCTGTGATCCCAATTTTTCTCATTTTTAAAAACGCTCCTTAATTTTTTGCCGTTACATCTTTATTTATTCAACAACAACCGATCTATCCAAGGGCTTCTTTAGTCTTCGTGGCAAGCCCAGGTATTTTATGAGTTGGTGTTGCACAAATCGCGAAGCGCACACCCTTCTTTAAATGAAGCGCATAAATATTGTCTAAAACGAGCTTTTGTGTCACAGCCCGCGGCTCGGGAGCCGGTACGGTAATAAAGAAACCAGTGTTGTATGGTAAGGTCTTTAAACCAACCTCACGGGCTTCTTTAAGAAAAATATCCGCGCGTTTTTTCATTAATTCACTATAGGCAGCTCTTTCAGTATCAATTCTTGCTTTTAGCTCCGCATTTTTATAGACGTCTGCCAGTAGTCTCTGAGGTCCTCTTGTGCCGTTCGACCATACTCCGCGGCAGGAGAAGGTATTAATTTCGGAAAATTCCTCGGCTATTTTCACGGAACCGCTTAACCCGACCAGGGCTCCGGAACGCTGGCCATACATCGTATATGCTTTGGACATACTGTAAGCAAACGTCACAAGGATATTATCCGGCAAATTCCCAAATAACTGCATAAAAGAGCGGGTCTTTTTTAAATCCCCCGAGTAATCTATATAGGCCATATCTACAAGGATTACAATCCTCTTGCTTTCATCCCCGGCACAATCCTTTAAGAATCCTAGTATATCTGCCCATTCCTCTTTAGTCATACTATGACCGGTAGGATTATGCGCAGGTGTATTAAAAACTATGACGAGGTTATTTTGAGTTCTTAAGAGCGCTAATGTCTTTTCCTTGACGGAGTTTAGTGTGAAATTGTATTCCTTGTCAAACATTTCATAAGTTTCTATACCAAGCTGATGTTCTTCCGCAATGGTACGGTAGTTCCCCCAGAACCAATCGGGAATCAAGGCCTTTTGACCTTTTTCAAGGTAATTGTTAAATGTATTTCTGACTGCGCCGGTCCCACCAGGTGTCGATACTGCTCTGGCATATGTATTGGGGGGCTGGTTTCCCTGGAACGTATCGGCAATTGCTGCCTCCAGGAATTCTGGAAGCCCAGCTATCGGAGCATAGTTCATCAACTCAACAGCCGGCAGACGGCGGAAATATTCATCGACCGAAGGTAAAACAACAAACTTCTCTTCCTCATCCAGAATAGAACCAATCGAGGCATTCACTACCTTCTCTCTGCCGAGTGTGGCAATAGCGGCATTCGCCTCTTTTAACACGGTAAATACGGCATCCGATTCTTTTCCCTTTCCAGCCGCATGCGCTGCAGCCAGCGATAAAACACTCACGGCGAACTCCTCCTTTGACATAATATTATATAATAATGCTTAATATTACATATTTTTAAATCTATACTTTCTCTTTACCAATAAATGTTACGCCTAGGCTAAGTAAATAGGGCTGTTGACATGATAAACTGTCAACAGCCCGCGCGCTCCGGTGAGAAGCGCTTACCTATACTTCTTAAGCTGTTATTCCACGGGATTTAGCGATTAATTTTTGCTCAGAATACTCAACTATAACGGCAGCACTGGCGTCACCGGTTACGTTTACAGTTGTTCTGGCCATATCCAGAATCCTGTCAATACCGGCTACAAGAGCGACTGCTTCCAAAGGCAGCCCGACAGACTGGAGAACCAACGTCAACATGATCAAGCCTGCTCCGGGAACACCGGCTGTTCCGATAGAAGCCAGAGTGGCTGTCAGGATAACGGTGATCTGCTGGCCTACGGACAAATCCAGGCCATAAACCTGGGCAACGAAGAGAGCGCAGATACCTTGATAGAGGGCGGTCCCGTCCATATTGATCGTTGCGCCGAGAGGCTGAACGAAACTGGCTACCTCTTTGCTGACACCGAGATTCTCCTCAGTGCATTTCATCGAAATCGGCAATGTTGCAGAACTGCTGCAAGTTGTGAAAGCTACGACCATCGCAGGGAAGAAACCTTTGAAGAATTTTACCGGGCTCATGTTGCCCAGAGTTTTAACAGCCAGGGAGTAAATAACGCCGGCATGAAGAATACAGCCAACGTATACGGCTATAATAACCTTAAGCAACGGCAATAACACAGCCGGCCCATTCGCAGCAACTACAGGCGTAATTAAAGCAAAGACACCTATCGGGGCTACTGCCATAACCATACCGGTAATTTTATAAGTAACTTCAGCAAAGCCATCAAAGAAAGCGATAACGGGCTTAGCTTTTTCGCCGACAAGAGTAGCGCCAATGCCGATAAACAGTGCAAACACGATAATCTGCAGCATGTTTCCGGTAACGAGTGCATTCAGCGGGTTACTTGGGAATAAGTTGATGATAACATCTGACGCGGGAACAGCTTTGCCTGCGGCATATTTTGCGCCTTCAGGCAGGGATAAACCCAAGCCTGGATTGAGCAGGTTTCCAAGAATCAAGCCGAGGGTAACAGCACATGCTGTCGTGATAAGGTAATAACCGATTGTCTTGCCGCCCATCCGGCCAAGTTTTTTGACATCGCCAACCGAAGCAGCGCCGACAAGAAGTGACGCAAACACTAACGGAACGATGACCATTTTGATTAGGTTAAGAAAAATAGTACCAAACGGGGTAATCCAGGTTTTGATGAAATCCGTGGAACCAGCAAGAGCTAAACCGGCGAAAATACCAAGAATAAGACCAATTAAAATCTTAGTAGAAAGGGAAATACTTTTCAAAAATCTCTCCTCCTTTTTATTTGGGCTCTACTGCAGTCTTGTTCTTTTCCCCTCACCCCCTTACAACTATGAAGGCAATCGCTATCCTCGGAACTAGTTTATGCGGTCGTTCCACGCAAACACCTTCATTTTAATTTTTTGAGAGTCACACGATTTATCCTATGGAGAATTATGTACGGTAATCAGGATAACAGAAGATATGTTAAACAAATAGCTTTTCCCATTTTTATATTATTTCTATTATTCATGTATTCATTAATACATCTATGCAATATACAGTATACGCTTTCTGAGGAGTTTGTCAAGCCTTTTAGACAATATTGCGAATATTTTGCTTCCATAGTTAATGTATACTACATATATATGCCTGCCGGCTTCTTCACTATGTGAGTTTTTATCATCAGACCGGAAATATTTTTTCATTTGACTTACAAATAGATTTCTGCTGCGTATATGCGGTTCAACTCCTATCTACAGGAATGTATTGTTAGGTTATATTCGCCATATTTTCAATTTCTCCTACCTGGATTCTCAATAAATATTCATTAAATTCACTTTTATTTCGATAACATTTGTCTTTTATGTTCTTAGAGGCCTCGTTATCACATATTTTACATTTTGGCAGTAAAATATTTTGTCCTGAATTTACCGCGACATAACCGATAATAATCTGTGACAGATTTGTAACAATATACTGGTATAATAAAATAGAAAATCTCTACATCATATTGCCTACAGGGAGTTGAAAAAAGTGGCTGCTAAGAAAATATTAATAGTTGATGATGAACAACGGATGAGAAAATTAGTAAGTGACTTTTTAATCAGAGACGGTTATGAAACCTTGGAGGCTGAAAACGGGAAAAAAGCCCTTGAGCTTTTTCGCGAAAAACCGGATATTGATTTAATCATAATCGACGTAATGATGCCGGAATATGATGGTTGGACGGTATGCCGCCAAATTAGAAAGACCTCAAAGATCCCTGTAATTATGCTGACAGCCCGCAGTGAAGAATCTGACGAGCTTTTCGGTTTTGAGCTCGGGGCTGATGAGTATATTACAAAACCTTTTAGCCCCAAAATACTGGTCGCAAGGGTCAATGCTCTCTTGAGACGGGTTAATCCCGACGAAGAAAACGGGATAAAATTATATAACGGCCTGGAAATAAATAATATTTCGCACCTTGTTACTGTAGACAACCAGTATATTGATCTGTCTCCAAAAGAGTATGAGCTTTTATTCTATCTCGTTGAAAACAAAGGCAGGGCTTTGAGCAGGGACCAGATTCTGAACAACGTCTGGAAATATGATTACTTCGGCGACCTGAGAACGGTCGACACCCATATCAACAGATTGCGTATAAAACTAGGTCCTAAATGCAATCTTATTCAGACCGTACGCGGACTAGGCTATAGATTTGAGGTAAGAGAATGAAGAGGTCTATCAGGACACGGCTTTTTTTCGGGATAAGTGCAATAGTATTGTTCTTTGTGATTTTTTCGTGGGTGATGAATAACCAGTTTCTAGACAGATTCTACCTCGAAAAGAAGAAAAGCATACTGACTAATGTCAGCCAAAAAACTAATCAGATATATGAGGGAGAACCGGAAAAGATCGCCCTGGAGCTGGAAATGGCGGAAAACAATTACGGCATCAACATCAGTATTATTGGTCAGGATGGGACTATCAAATACAGCACATTTTCGAGAATCTTGAACCAATTTCCTTTTGACCGGAAAGCACAGCGCCCCCGCACTACTGAAACTATTAATTCTTTCGAGGCAGCCAAACAACCCCGCAGTTTTATTTTTCCACCGCTAAACAGTGACAATAACGGGTTTTTTTATCAAAAAGACTCGGAATTAAATATTAACTACCTTATGAAGGAAACCACTCTCTCCAACGGTGATATCCTGCTGTTAAGAACACCTCTTGCAGCCATCTCCGAGAATGCCGCCATAGCCAACGACTTTTTGATGATCACCGGCATACTGTCCTTGCTGCTCGGCAGCATCTGGGCTTACTTATTCTCTAAAAAGTTTACGAAGCCTATCCTGAAATTAAACAAAATCGCGCAGAATATGGCCGGTTTAGATTTCACTGAAACGTATGAAATTACGACAAAAGATGAAATCGGCGACCTTGGAGAAAGCATTAACTTTTTATCCAAAGAACTGGAAAGCGCCATTGTTGAACTGCAGGCCAAAAATCGGCAATTGGAAGAGGATATCGAGAAAGAGCGAAAAATCGATCAAATGAGAAAAGAGTTTGTCTCCAATGTATCACACGAATTAAAAACTCCGCTGTCTTTGATTCAGGGATATGCGGAGGGACTTAAACTGAATGTTATAGATGATGAGAGGAACAAGCAGTTTTACTGTGAAGTTATTATCGATGAGGCTGCTAAAATGGATACGCTCGTTAAGGATCTGCTCCATCTGTCACAAATCGATTCCGGCTATTATAAGCTTGATAAAACAGACTTCGACCTTTCTTCGCTGATTGACTATATCGCCAGCAAATTCCAGGTTATTTTTGCAGACAAAGATATAGTTTCAATTATCGATAAGCCGGAAAGCCTCTTCGTCTGTGGTGATATCATGCGGGTCGAGCAAGTTCTCGTAAATTATATCACCAATGCCCTCCAGCACGTTGATGAGAACAAGACTATCAAGCTAGGTGCGCAGATAAAGCTGGATAAGGTCAGGGTATCCGTATTCAATACCGGCAAAAATATCCCAGAGGAAGAGACCGAACAAATCTGGACGAGCTTTTACAAAATCGATAAGGCCAGAACCCGCGATTACGGCGGTTATGGTCTCGGCCTGTCCATCGTCCGCGCAATTTTAGAGCAGCATCAGAACGAGTATGGCGTTATCAACATGGAAAACGGTGTGGAATTCTGGTTTGAGCTGGCTATATGTGAATCAATCCCGAACAAACAATAAATGTTCATCTAACTGTGACAAGTCTGTAACATACCCTCGCTATACTTAGGATATGAGCTCAACAAACGAGCGCAAATACTTAAAAAGGAGGTACCGTGTGAGAAAAAACAGGAAACCCGTCGCGATAGTAACCGGATTGTTAGCGCTCGTTCTGCTGTTATCCGTCGGCGCAACCAGTTTATTTGCTAGTGACACTTCAGCAGGTATAGATGCAAAACAAGGATTTTTACACAAAATGATGGGCTATCGCGGCAATTTCAACAATCCAGGATCCGATAAAATGTTTGAGAAACTCGTCACCGATGGCGTACTTACACAAGAGCAGGCTGACCAAATTGCTGCTTACCAGACCTCAAAAGCAGAAGAAAGAAAGACTGAGTTTGAGAAAATTAAGGACATGACTGCAGAGGAAAGAAAAGCCTATCTAGAAGCAAACAAGCCCCTGGAAAAACCCGAACTATTCGCAAATCTTGTCTCGGCAGGGATTATCACACAGGAAAAAGCCGACGAAATTGCCAAACTCCTCCCGGCAAAGCCTGCCCGTCCGCTACATGACGGCCAGTGCAAACAGATGATGAGAGGAAAAAGAAACAGTCAATAAAACGCTCATAACCACTAACCTCCCTTAACCATATATAAAACAAGAACGTCAGGCTGAAAACCTGGCGTTTTTGTGCGCTACCCGTAACCAAGCTGACGCACCTTGCTTATATTATCTTTAACTATGTTTATTTCCCTGAAAAGCCGGGCCCGCGCTTCTCAAAAAATGCCTTCATACCTTCTTTATGGTCTTCCGTATTCATACACAGAGTCTGAACGTTTGCTTCGTTCTCCAAAGCCATGGTAATATCCAAAGCCATGGACTGGATTAAAAGCTTCTTGGCCATGCCAAATGCCACCGTAGGTCCATTGGCAAGCTTAGCCGCGATTTCTTCAGTCTTTTCTTCTATTTCTTCTCTTGGCACAACATATTGGATTAATCCCATTTCCTTGGCTTCCCTTGCTGTAATTTCTTTTCCCATAAAAATCAGGTCTTTCGCCCGGGCTAACCCAATCAATTTTGGTAATAGATACGTCCCTCCGGCATCGGGTACCAATCCTATGCGGGAAAAAACCTCACAGAATACTGCATCTTCGCTGGCGATAATAATATCACCGGCCAAAGCCAGGTTGCATCCGGCACCGTATGCCGCCCCGGTTACGGAATTAATGACAGGTTTTGGCATAGTCATAATTTTTAAGATAAGCCTGTTAATATCGTGCAGCCATTTCCTTTCTTTATTAACCGGCATACCATCTTTCATCAGCTTTACATCGCCGCCNNAGAATCCACTGTCGTTGCCTTTCAATACAAGCGCGCGTGCCTCATCGTTATTACAGACATCCTCCACGGCTCTCGACAGTTCCTCCACCATCTCGATAGTCATTGCATTGATATTGCGAGGGGTATTCAGGATAATTCTTGATGTTTTTGCCTTTTTATAGAGTATGCTTTTATATTCCATACTAACCTTCCTTCCGCCGCTGCTGCTAGCGGCACAAATAGTAATAAAAGGTTACAGGGCGTGAAATCCCTCTCCCCTGAATCGGTCTATTGTTTCGAAAGCCATAACTTGTTTGCCGTTGACAAGTTTAATAAAGGCGTTTTTCTTAAAATAGGTGTCGTTTATTTTCGGGAAATCTTCGCGGTAGTGGCTCCCCCTGCTTTCCTCTCGCGCCATTGCGGTTCTGGTCATAATGGCGCCAATACTCAACATGTTCTTGATTTCAAGGGCTGTCCTTACATCTTTTATACTATTAATAGCGGCTGGAGCCAGTTTATCCTCAAGCTCATTTAGGTCTGCCAGGCAACTTTGCATGCTCCGCTTAGACCTGACAACAACCATGTTCCTCCACATGGTCTTTTGCAGTTCCGTTAAGAGCAAATCTAAGCTAGCATGCCCGCAGCCTTTGTTTTGGATGGAACTTATTCTTTCCATCTCCGCCTTTACAACCTGATCCCGCGGCGACAAAGGGATAACGCTGCGGTCTTTGGCAAACAAGGCTGCGGCCCTCCCGGCCCTTCGCCCGAAAACCTGGCAATTAACCAACATGTTACCACCTAAACGGTCTGCGCCGTGTGGACCGGCGGCGTTTTCCCCGACTGCGAAAAGGCCCTCTACATCGGTGGCGCCATTCTCATCGATCAGGGGACCCCCGTTGACGGCATGGGCAAACGTGGCGATCTCCGCGGGCTGGTTGTCCAGATCGATACCTCGGGATTTCAACCAGGATTTTGCCATCTGCCACATACGCTGTGCTTCCACGGGCAGCGTATTAACCATCTCCGCGCTTACCCCTCTGAAGTCCAGAGCAATCCCACCGTGCTCCGTGTTATTACCTAATAATATCTCCTTATGAACCGCTATCTCGATATACTTTGAATTGTCCCTGGAACTGAAAGGAAAATGCTTAGTTTTGTCATCTATTACCATTTCCAGGGATATACCTTCCGGTAGATATTTTCCTATTATTTCTTCCCCTCGGCCATTTTTTAATACCGGCTTAAGGGGAAAGAGCCAACTGCCTATTAAATTGTAATTCGGATATATCGTGCCCAGGCCAAACTGCATAAACTCCATGTTGGTCAAAGTCGCGCCGGCGTTATAGGCCAGTGAATAACCATCTCCGGTAACATCAGGCGGGTTCATATTGAATGCAAACATCCTGCCGGCCCCGCCTGCGGCGAGAACAACGGCTTTTGCTCTTATCAGCACGAGGCTGCCGTCTTCCTGTAGGCCGAAAGCACCGCATGTTATACCATCAACCGTTAAAATACTTGTTATCATAGTATTTTCGAGCACTTGAACACGCTGCTGCTTCTCAATCTCGCGTTTCAAGCAGGCTACAATGGGATGACCGTGCCCGGGAATTATATGGAAGCGATGCTTCGTAGCAAAGCAACCTTTGTTGGTCAGATATTTCCCATCAATTTTTTCAAATGGCACGCCAATGTTTTCTAAGAAGATCCTTTCTTCTATAGCTTCCCGGGAAAGCACTTCAGCCAACCGCTCATCGCAAGTGCCTAAAGCCGCCTCCACAATGTCCTGTAAGTAATCTTCCTGCGTATTCGAAGGGCTGCCATCAGCCGCGTTGAATCCTGCAAGCTCGACGATTTGGTAAGAAGTTGCTCCGGAAGTCCCAAATTCGCCTTTTACGCAAAGAATTACCGCAGCCCCCTGTTTCGCGGCTTCCAATCCTGCTCTTGCCCCGGCCCCTCCCCCGCCGACTACCAGTACGTCCGTATCAAAAACATAGAGCTCTTTTTTCATGATTCAGACCTCCGCTATTCCCGCCAGTCTCTTTGCGCGGTTCTTTTTCTCCTCCAAATTAGACTGGCGTGTAATCATAATCCGCATGGCCTCCGGTGGACCGGCACCGTGCAACGATTCTGTCCGGTAACCGACCGCCCCTGGACCAATAGTTAGAACTTGTCACTTCTCACTCCCAATTACTGCCTGAAGCCGTATTTCCTGCTGTTTGCGTCTGCCATTTCTTGAATTTCAGCAAGTACCCCGGCGTTTTCCTTACTGAAAAGGTGGGTGTATCTCTTTTGTTTTTTCAGATATTCATCAACCGGCTTGATTTTTTTTGGTATAAAAATATTGACCAGTTCACCGTTCTCGTATTCCACCAACGGAAACAACGCAGTTTCAACCGCTAGCTTACTAAACTCAATAGTCGCTTCAGGCTCTATGCCCCATCCCAGGCTACAGGGAGTAAGCAGGTGGATGAAAGCCGGCCCTTTGGTTGCCAGACCTTTTTTTACTTTTTTCATCAGGTCCTGGGGATAGGCTATGGTACCGCTAGCCGCGTATTTGATATGATGGGCCCTGGCTATTTCGAGCAGGTCTTTCTTGCGGCAGCTTTCTCCGAACGAGCAAACACCGATGGGCGTGGTGGAGGTCTTCGCTCCATAAGGCGTGGCGCTGCTGCGCTGGATGCCGGTATTCATGTAACCTTCGTTGTCGTAGCAGATGTATAGTATTTCATCTTCTCGCTCTAGCATGCCTGACAGCGAACCCATGCCTATATCGTAGGTCGCGCCGTCACCCCCGATAACTAACACCCGCGTCTCTTCGTTGCCCTGATGTTTCAAAGCAGCTTTGATTCCGGTCGCCACCGCTGGCGCGTTTTCAAACAATGGGTGTACCCAGGGAACTTCCCAGGCTGAGCCTCCGTAAGGCGAACTGAAGGTCTCCAGGCACCCCGTAGGGCTGACCACAATGATGTTTTCTCCGGCCGCTCTCATGATCTGTCTGACTCCGATGGCGGCTCCACAACCCGGGCACGCGTTATGGCCCGGGGCAAAATTGTTTTTTCTGTCCTTGCCTTCCATTTTTTTCCTCCCCTATAAAAGTTGGTTATTTAGTAGCTGTTTATTTAGATCGAAGAAGACGGACCCATCCGGTATTTTGCCGCTTTCAGCGAGTTTTTCGCTTTTCACGACCATGTCTTTGATTGTTTCAGGGAAGATTTCTCGCCCTCCAATTCCGGCGATGTAGTTGATAATAGACGGACCGCGTTGGTTGTAAAGACAGGCTTTGATCTCGCTGCCCAGGATACCGCCGCTACTGCAGGAGTAGCTTTTATCTACAACAACGGCAAGCCGGCATTTCGACAGAGCTGTTCTTAGTTCTTCATCAGGAAAAGGCCGGTAGGAACGTACTTTTATTACTCCTACTTTTTTCCCGTTCTTCCGCAGCGCATCGACGGCAACTTTTATGGTGCTGATGACTGTTCCCATAGCAACCAGGATTATTTCGGCGTCCTCGGTCCGGTATTCTTGCAGGAGGTCACCATAATGGTTTCCAAATATTTCCTGGAATTCCCGGGCTACTGCTATAATCTTCTTTTTGCTTTTAACAAGGGCCTCATTGGTCATGTATTTGAATTCAGTCACTTTGTCGTCATCGGTCAGCGACCCGTATGTCAATGGATTTTGGGGATCAGTTTTATAGACGGGAGAAAAGGGTGGCAGGAATTCCTGTACAGCTTCGTCTTTCCATATTGTCACGGGTTCGTAGGTATGACTGATGACAAAACCGTCCATGCAGACCATCGCCGGCAGCAGCACTTCTTTGTCTTCGGCAATCTTGAAAATCTGTATGTGGGTGTCCACCGCTTCCTGGATGTTTTCTACGTATAGTTGAATGATGCCCGAATCCCGCAAAACCATAGTATCCTGGTGATCGTTTTGAATGTTGATGGGCGGGGAGATGGAGCGGTTAACGCCCGTGATTACGACCGGCAGCCTGGTTCCAGCCATGTTGAATATTACTTCGGTCATCAAAAGCAATCCCTGAGAGGAGGAGGCCGTATAGCTCCTTTCTCCTGCGGCTACCGATCCGTAAACGATGGAAGCGGCCGAAAATTCGGAGTCTGCCCGCACATAGCGGCTTTTTAGCTCGCCGTTCGCTATCAGGGTCGCCAAGTGTTCAATAATGTATGTCTGGGGGGTAATCGGGTAGGCGGCAATTACCCCCGGCCTGGCCGATTTCACAGCCTCGGCCACGGCAATTGAGCCTTGCATGACTTCTTTCTTTTTAATCAGGGCGTTTCTCATTCCGCTTCCTCTCCTCCTGGCTGCATGGTCAGAGCCGCTCGTGGGCATTCTCTGGCGCAAATGCCGCATCCTTTGCAGTAGTAACCGTTCACCACGCATTTTTTATCTTTTATTTGTATACAGCTGTCCGGACAAAACAATTCACAGATTCCGCAACCGTTGCATTTTTCTTTGTCTACTATGGGAAAGAAGTATCTCCAGTAGCCAGTCCTGTTCTTTTTCGATAGTCCCGCTTCGGTAATACAACCGATATTGAGTTTCACTTATTGTACCTCCTCGCCGAACATGTCTTGGGCCGTTCGGTATGCTGTTACCATCGCTTCGATGTTTTTTTCTCCTAGTTCACCGGGAAATTTGTGGATTATTGCTTCTTTCAGGCATTGAAGTTTAAACCCTCCGGCCAACGCAGCGAATGCACCAATCATCACGGTATTCATGACTGGCTTTTTTAGTATCTCTAGCGCTATTTCGGCGGCGGGAAAACTGTATATTTTGTATTCCGGCCTGGCCATGCCCAGTTCCTCTGGACTTTTTGTGCTGTTCACCAGAACCAGGCCCCCTTTTTGGAGCCCCTGAAAGATGTTGATCGCTTCGTTCAAACTGGCATCCTGGATTATCAGGCAATTCGGTTCAATCATCCTGTACTTTAGTCTGATCGGTTCTTCGTCTATCCGACAAAACGCCTGTACGGGCGCTCCCCTTCTTTCTCCGCCCCCACCCAGATAAGGAAAGGCCTGGCTGTATAGCCCGTCTTCATATGCGGCTATTGCCAGCAGTTCCGCTATTACTACGGACCCTTGCCCGCCCCTTCCGTGGATTCTTATCTCTTTCATTTTCCATCATCTCCCAATTCTCTCTACTCAGTAATCAATACCATCCGTGCGTCGACAGCAATCACACCCTTGGTGTATCCAAACAGCGGATTAATATCAATTTCGGATATTGTTTCTTTTTGTTCGTAAATGAGTTTCGAGACCTTAACAATTATTTCTTCAATGGCCTCAAGGTCGCATGCCGGCTCGCCTCTAACGCCTTCTAATACCGGATATCCCTTAATCTGACGAATCATGTCACGCGCTTCTTCACGGTTAATTGGGGCCAGCCGGAATGCGACATCCTTTAAAACCTCGACAAAGATTCCTCCTAGCCCGAACATCACCACAGGACCGAACAGCGGATCCTGCATCGCTCCGACAACCAGTTCACGGCCTGAAAGGGCCATCGGCTGCACCAGTATTCCCTTAATCTCCGCTTCAGGGCAGCTCTCCCTAACTTTTGCCATTATTTCTTGATGAGCGCGCTTAACCTCCGCCGCATTTTTCAGGTTCAGCTTCACTCCTCCAGCATCGGATTTATGTGTTACCTGGGGCGAAACCACTTTCAAGACCACTGGGAACCCCATTTTTTCCGCATGGAACACTGTCTCTTCCTCATTGGCGGCAAGAATTCCTGCTATCACGGGAATTCCATAATCTTTCAAGACCTCTTTAGCCTCTATTTCCGAAAGAACGCTACGGCTTTCCTTTTTTGCGTCGACAATTATTTTATTGACTACGCTCATGCTTAAAAACCTCCTTCTAAATACCCGTCTCTGTTGGATATCTCCCGGACTAATCTTTTTGAGACAGCGCCTTTTTCTGATATCTGTAATACTGGGCCAGGGCTGCAGCTCCCCAGGCAGCTTCATCCGGATTGGTAAATACCGGGATTCCCGCTTTATGCAATTGTTCCATGACTTCACATACTCCGTCTATCTTAGAGATAAAACAGGCTATAATGGGTTTGCGATGTTTTTTTAAGTTTTCTATCATTTCATCGGCCGGGAAACGCCAATTCCTATGTTCGCTAAATACCCCGATAATTATGTCTATCCCTGGATCCTGGCATAAAACATCGTTAAATTTTCCGAAAGCCACAGGTTCAAAGCCAACCCCGGCCAAGTCAAGCGGATTTTTGAGAATAACCGTTTCGCTGTTTTTTGTACCTAACAGTTCTTTTACCCGGCGAAGGGCCTCTTCTGACAGGTTTGGAACAGGACACCCCCTGCTGCTGATTTCATCCACCATTACAATAGTGGGCCCGGCTGTATGGGTTATCATTCCAATCCCGTCGCCTTTGGCCGGCGGAGCTATGGACAGTGCTTTGCAGGCAGCCGCAAGTTCCAACAGGGTTCTTACGTAAATCACTCCATACTGGTGGAAGGCATCTTCATACATACGGGGAGAACCGGCCAGGGTCCCGGTGTGGGTTAGCGCGGCATATTGGGCTAACTCTGACTTGCCGCTTTTATAGACCACGACCGGTTTGGTTTTAACGGTTTTTCTTGCAATTTCCACAAATTCTCTGGCATTGTCGGTAGCTTCCATTAGAACGCCAATCACATCGGTAGTCGGGTCTTGTTCAAGATACTGGAGATAATCAGCAAATTCAAGGCTGCCCCGATTTCCCACCCCAATCCATTTGCTGATTCCGATATTTTCATCCAAAAGCCTGTTGAGCACTGTCAGCCCCGCTCCCCCGCTCTGGGTTATGATACTGATGTTCCCCTTCGGGATTTTAAGAGGGAAGAAAACAGAAACAAGGTCATAGGGTGTATTGATGAATCCCAGACAGTTGGGTCCAATGACCATGCAACCCCATTTTTGGGCGGTTTCAATCATTCCTCTTTCCAACTTGGCGCCCTCTTCTCCCATCTCTTTGAATCCGCCGGCAAGCAGAATTACCCCCTTCACCCCTCTTTTTGCACAGATGTCCACAATTTCAGCGGATGCGTACTGGTTCAACGCTGCCACCACCAAATCCAGCGGTCCCGGAACGTCTTCAATACTGGCATAAACCGGCAGGCCGAGAATTTCCTTATGCCGGGGATGAACCGGGTAGACTTTGCCCTTAAAACCTCCTTCTACGATAGCTTCCAATGTGCTGTATCCAACATTGCTTTTGGAATCAGTAACACCGACAACAGCTATACTTCTGGGATTGAAGATATTGTCCAGTTGTTTGAGTTGTTGTTCATTAAGCACCTTTGTCACCCCTTACAATCTTTCTTGCCAACTTCGTCTATTCCACTTCAAGAGATATTTTTTACACAAATTTTTACAATGAAATGTCGCTTATCCTAATCTCTCACCTCCAAATCACAAACTCGAACAGGTTTTTCTTCTTAAACTCTAATATGTTCCATAATGCGGTATACTCTGTTCTGTTATTGTATATAATTCTCTTCACATTCAAATAATCCTGCCAAAATCTTTTAAAAAGATGAATAATATTTATCCGGAACCGACTAAACAAAATCTGATAAATATTTTTGAGCTAAAGCAGGATAATCCTGAAATCTAAAGAATATATAAAGTTAATTCAAAACGGTTTGTGCCATATTACGGAACATTCCCTGGCAAGCAGTACTAGATATTTTAAACAACATCAAAAAATTCAAGCGTACATTTAGGAGGTTTTAGGGATGATGAACACTAAAGAAAAAATTCAGCAGTTTCGAGAGCTTACAGAAACGATTCAAAAAGGCAGTGACCAGGCACGCATCGAGAAACAGCACAAAGCCGGCAAACTTACCGCGCGGGAACGGCTGCACATCCTGCTTGACGAAGGAAGTTTTGTTGAAATGGATATGTTTGTCAAGCACCGGCAAACCAACTTCGGCATGGATAAAGTGGATGCGCCAGGCGATGCGGTTGTGACAGGTTACGGCACTGTTGCAGGAAGGCTCGTTTACGTTTTTGCGCAAGATTTCACTTCGATTGGTGGCTCCGTAGGCGAAATGCACGCCAAAAAAATTTGCAAGATATTAGATATGGCCCTGAAAACCGGCGCGCCCGTGATAGGAATAAACGACTCGGGGGGCGCCAGAATACAAGAGGGAATCGATTCTATGACGGCCTACGGACAGATTTTCTGCCGCAACACCCATGCTTCTGGCGTTGTTCCGCAAATCTCGTTGATCATGGGTCCATGCGCCGGCGGAGCTAGTTACTCGCCTGCCTTGACAGACTTCATTTTCATGGTGGAGGACACCAGCTATATGTTTGTGGCCGGGCCGCAGGTAATTAAAGCGGTAACTGGGGAAACGGTGACCAACGAAGAGGTTGGCGGTGCTTCCGTTCATAATTCGATCAGCGGAGTTGCACATTTTATGAGCAACAATGACGAAGATTGCCTTCTGAAGGCAAAAGAGCTCTTATCGTTTTTGCCTTCAAACAATCTGGAAGCCCCCCCTTGCTATAAAACTGATGACGATATCAACAGAACAGACGAATTGCTGAATCAATTAATCCCCGACAGTCCCAACAAGGCCTACGATATGAAAACGCTTATTTACTCAATTGCAGACAACGGCCTTTTTCTTGAGGTCCAGGAAAATTACGCCAAGAATATCGTCATCGGTTTTATTAGATTAAACGGGAAGTCGGTGGGGGTTGTCGCCAACCAGCCCAAATTTATGGCCGGCTGCATGGATATTAACTGTTCCGACAAGGCCTCGCGATTTATAAGAACGTGCGATGCCTATAATATCCCGCTGCTGACTATAGAGGACGTTCCTGGTTTTCTGCCAGGCGTAAACCAGGAGTTCGGTGGTATTATCAGGCACGGGGCCAAGATGCTCTTCGCTTACGCGGAAGCGACCGTGCCGAAAGTAACCATGATAATCAGAAAAGCATACGGCGGATCCTACCTGGCTTTGTGCAGCAGGGATATGGGAGCGGATCTTGTCCTGGCTTGGCCGACGGCTGAAATCGCAGTAATGGGCGCTGAAGGAGCTAGCAACATAATTTTCAGCAAGGAGATTGCGAAAGCAGAAAATCCCACCGCCTTGCGCGAGCAAAAAACAAACGAATACCGGGAGAATTTTTCCAACCCGTACAATGCCGCCGCGAGGGGCGAAGTCGATTTGATCATAGAGCCGGCGAATAGCAGGCCAAGTCTTATCAAAGCATTCGACATCCTGACCGAAAAAAGAGAAAATGGTTACCCCAAGAAGCACGGAATATTTCCTGTTTAATACGTCACCTTGTCGTTAAGCGGAGAATAATCACAATGCGAATATCTTTTAGAATCCCCCTTAAACCAGGCAAATGGAGTAGCATCGACCTGCAACAACGATCCGGCTTGGGGCCTTCGCAATCACTCATTGTGGGGCTTAAATCCCCACAATGAGTGATTGCGAATCCTTGTCAAATATGCTTTAATAATATATAATTACCATACGTTTTTTATATAGGCATTTCTTACGTTTGTTATGCTTTTTCCGAGAGAGTATTAATATTTAAGATAGGGTGAATTTTATGGAGAAAATAGAATCATATGTTAAGTCAGTAATAAAAGCTCTTATGATACTGGAGCAGTATAATGATAGCAGCCAGGAGAAAGGAATTCACGAATTAAGCGCTATCACAAACCTTCCCGTCAGCACGACGCAAAGACTTGTTAACACCCTTCAATATAAGGGCTACCTAATTCAAAATCCAAAGACCAGCAAATATTATTTAGGCTATTCCCTGTACAATTTAAGCAAAAATGTCACAACAAACCTAAGCTGGGTTGATGACGCCAAGTACTATATGAAAGCGTTGGGCGACAAACACGAAGAAGCGGTAAATTTAGGAATACTTGAGGGCGATGAGGTTGTTTACTTGACCAAAATTGACTCGCCTCATATTCTTGGCCCCAATTTTAAAAAAGGCGATAAATATCCTGCCCACTGCAGCGCCTTAGGGAAATGCCTAATCGCACATCTCCCGCCAAAATCTTTGGAGAGAATTCTCGCCCAACCCTTAAAAAGGTTTACGAAAAAATCCATTGTTGATATTGATAGTATTAAAGCGGAACTGCCTAAAGTTAAGAAACAGGGTTACGCAATTGATGATGAAGAGTTTCAAGATGGCTTGCGCTGTGTTGCTGCACCAATCAGGAACAAAAACATGGATGGGTTGGTTGTCGCAGCATTGAGCGTGACGGCGCCCAAACAAAGAATGTCTATGGAAAGGCTGCTTCTAATTAAAAATGACCTTTTGGAAGCAGCCCAGAATATTTCAAAACTATTTTAATGAAGCGAAAACGAAACCGCATATATCGCTTTTTTGTTATTTGTCGGAGTGGACGAGTTCGTCCACTCCTTATCATTTTTAAACAATGCCTTTTGTTCGAAGGCGATTTATTTCTTCCGGAGCATAGCCTATTTCTTTTAATACGTTCTCAGTGTCCTGTCCTAAAGTCGGCGCCGGACCCTGCACCGACGGGGGTGTCAAGGTGGCCTTAATCGGATTGCCCGCAATTTTTACTTTACCGGCCACCGGGTGTTCAACCTCCACAATCATATTTCTCGCCTTGACTTGCGGAGATTCAATAACATCCCTTATATTGTTCACTATTCCACAGGGAATGCCCACCTTCTCAAGAAGCTCCATCCACTTATCTTTTTGCTTGGATTTAAACTTTACCTCTAAAATATCGTTTAATTCCTTATTGTTTTTTGTCCGCTGCGCACTGCTGATAAAACTGGCATCGTCGATAAGCTGCTCCAAGTCCAAGACCTCGCAAAGGGTTTTAAACTGCTTGTCATTGACGACGCAAACCGCAAAATAGCCATCCGTAGCCATATACAGTTGAAACGGGGTAAAAGAAGGATGCCTGGTTCCCAAGGGCTGTGGAATTTGTCCCGTGGTGCTGTAGCGCACAATGGCGTTTTCCAATATTGCGACTTGGGAATCTAGCATTGCTATATCCAGGTATTGACCCTTGCCTGTTTTATCCCGCACATGGAGAGCGCCGAGGATGCCGGCAATCGCAAACATTCCGGCGGCGATATCGCCGATTGAATAGCCCACGCGCACTGGTTCTTCTCCAGGATTTCCGGTAATGCTCATCGACCCGCCGAGACACTGCACCACCAAATCATAAGCGCCTTTATCCTTGTAGGGGCCAGACTGACCGAATCCTGATATCGAAGCGTAAATAATGCCGGGATTGATTTCAGCAACCGTTTTGTAGTCAAAGCCCAAACGTTCCATCACCCCAGGGCGATTATTTTCTATGAAAATATCGCCTCTTTGGATCATCTTCCGCAGTATTTCTTTCCCCTCGGTCGCTTTTAGGTTCAAAGTCATACTCTTTTTGCCCCTGTTAACACTCATAAAATATGCGCTTTCTCCATTATAAAAAGGCGCAGCTTTGCGAGTGTCGTCACCGATTGTGGGGGTCTCGATCTTTACCACGTCGGCTCCCATGTCTGCAAGGAGCATTGTACAGTAAGGTCCCGATAGGTTTCTTGTCAAATCGACGACTTTAATACCTGATAGCATATTTTCCATTGCTAATTTCCCTCCCGGAGCTCAGCTTAATTTTCATTCAATCCTAAATTTCCTGATTCCTAACCCTGGCTTTTATTCCCTTGTAGATAGGCATCAAGGCCATACCAACGGTTATCACCTCAAGAACTATTGCTACAGGACTGCAAAGCAGAGCGTTAATCAGTCCGTCATGAACCAGAATCCCGCGGCGCAAGTTTATTTCCAGCATCGGTCCAAGAACCAGGCCCAGGATAAACGGAGCGACCGGGAGCTTGACCTCGCGCATGACTAATCCTAATAATCCGAAGAACAGCATCAGCCAAATGTCAAAAACGTTATTGCGCAGGGTATAGGTCCCGAGAACAGCAAACATGATAATGGCGGGCCCCAATATGGAAAAGCGGATGTCCAGAACCTTTGCAAAATACCTAGTGGTAAATATTCCCAGTATTAGGAATAAAGCGTTTGAGATGAACATGGCCATAATAACGCCGTAAGCAAATTTGGTCTGGTTTATGAACAGCAACGGCCCCGCTGTTATGCCATGAAGCGTCAGCGCTCCGAGCAAAACGGCCGCAGTCGCGCTGCCGGGAATACCAAGGGCCATCGTGGGAACATAAGAACCTCCGACCGCCGCGTTGTTGGCTGCTTCCGGCGCCGCGATGCCTTCCAGTATTCCGGTTCCGAACTTCTCGGGGGTTTTCGACGAGCGCATCGCCTCGGCATAGCTGAGAAATGCTGCTACAGTCGCTCCCTCTCCGGGTAATATCCCCACCCATGTCCCTATGATCATTGACTTGAAAACTGTCCATTTTATCTTTAATAATTCTGCAACTGTCGGCAAAACTGTCTTGACCTTAGAATCAAGTATTTCCACCGGACCCGTTATGTTGAAGGACGCAAACACTTCCGTGATGGCGAACAAGCCAATCAAAGCGGGAATGAATCCTATTCCGTCCAGCAGAAACATCTGTCCGAAGGTGAAACGCGCCTGTCCGGTCAAAGCGTCCATACCGATAGTCGCCAGGAAAAGCCCTATGCATGCGGATAAAAGAGATTTCAGCTGGGACTGGGCGCCCAGACTGGAAATGGCGCTGATTCCCATGGCAGCCAGGACGAAATATTCAGTTGGGCCAAACGCCAGGGCAAAATCGGCCAATAACGGCGCACATAATAGCAGAACCACGCAGGAAAACACTCCACCAATCGCCGATGTGAGCGCTGCCGTGCCGAGAGCTTTGCCGGCCATGCCCTGTTTAGCCAGTTGATTACCGTCAAGACAAGTCGCCGCAGCTGCGGAAGTACCGGGAATGTTTAAAAGAATCGCGCTGACGGAACCCCCAAAGGTTGAACCGCAGTAAATCGCCGTGAAAAAAATGACCGCAGGGATCGGATCCATTGCAAAAGTGGCAGGTATAAAAAGCGCAATCGCCATTGGCCCGGACATGCCGGGAATTGCCCCTACAATTATACCCACAATTACACCAAATACATTAAACAGTAGATTTATCGGTTCAAGGCTAGTCGTTATGCCAATCCAAATATTCTCCATACTTAATGATCACCTCGTGTTTTCTGTTCCACAGCAGACATAAAGCTGCAATTACCCGAATAATGTTAAGAAGATTTGGCGGAACACCCCGGACCCCAGTGGCAAAGGTACGCCCATCTTATAAAAAGTATAGGTTATAGCAAGAGTTAAGATAGTAGGGACGATAATCAAAGTGGATTTCTTTTTAAGCCCCAGTAGTATCATAAAAACAATGAGCATTAAAATAGTTGCTACCAAAAATCCAACTGTTTCAAGTACGAATAGGTACACTACTAATATCAGTATTCCCAGGCCTATCTTTTTCTGTTCCTTGATCCATACTCCCAACTCTTTATTATTTTCGTCTGGCCCCTTCTTTTTTAGAAAAGTGCCGACTAGCATCCCAAGGCTGAGAAGCATGATTAAAACAAGTAAAAACCTTGGCCATACCTCTGCTCCGACTCCTTTATCCATTCCAAATTTCGAGATGTTTCCCGCATAGATAAATAAACCTAATGCTACAATTGCAAAGACCAGTCCAACTATCCTTTCCAGCTTTTCCATCTTCTCGACTCTCCCAACAATTGTTATTCTTTAATATAGCCTAGCCCCTTTAAGACGGAATAATAGGTGTCATATTCCTTACTCAGGAATTGAGAAAACTGCTCGCTGTTGAGATAACCGGGTCTCTGATCTAGCATGATCTCTTTGGTAACCGCTTTATAAACCGAATCCTCCGTAGACTTTTGGATTGCGGCTTCCAGTTTTGCCACAATTTCCGGCGGAGTCCCTTTTCTGACAAACAGACCGCGCCAAATCCCCATGGTCACATCATAGCCGAGTTCTTTAGCGGTCGGCACATCAGGGAACACCGGCAGTCGCTCCTCCGTCATAACCAACAAGGGCTTAATTTTTTTGCCTTGGTACAAGGCAATGGCGGAACCGGCTTCCTCATGCAGTAAATCCACGTGGCCGCCTAGCAGCGCCGCAACCGCTTCCCCTCCGGCATTATATGGAACGAGCGTGATATCAATGCCTGCCACTTTCTTAAACGTGCTAGTCATCGTTTCGTCGAAACCGGCACTCTGGCTGATCGCCATTTTCAGTTTTCCGGGATTCTTTTTCGCGTATTCTATTACTTCTTTCATGGTTTTAAACTTGCTTTCGGTACTAACCCAGAAGAGACTTTGATCATGCTGCACCCTGCCCAGTGGGATAAAGTCCTCATGGGTGACTTCGACACGTTTCATAGTGTCATTGATGATCATATCGGTCACATTTTGCAGAATCGTATAACCGTCGGCCGGTTGCTTCGCCACATAAACGGTTCCTACGCCGCCAGCGCTGCCGGAAACGTTTTTAACAACAACGGACTGTCCCAGGATTTTTCCCAAGGGTATTGCGATTGAACGGGAAAATACATCGGAACCCCCGCCTGGTCCATAAGCGCATATTAACTCTATCGGACGCGAAGGGTACTTATCGTCTGTTGCTACTTGTTCAGCCGGCTTTTTCTCATCCGGTTTAGCCGCCGGGGCATTTGATGAGGAACCGCAGCCAACCATCAAAACCAAAAAACAGCTAAGCAATAAAATCACCAGTAGTGCTTTTTTATAACCGCGCATCATTAAAAAACCTCCTCATTTTTTTAGTCGAAAACCACAGCCGGTATTTACCGGCACGTAGTGGAATGCACAACAACAGGTACCTGAAAACCATATTACCTTAAACCTGGTATTTACATCTTCGCACCTCCTCTTTACCCACCTCTAACGCTGATACCGAAAAAACAGTTTATCACGATATGAGGATGCAGCTGTTTTGTCTTATAGAATCTGTTTTCCCTGTCATTTGTGGCATTCCATGTTGTGGAACACTACGTTTCTATTTTAGAATTTCTTTATTTTTTTAATTATTCCTGCTAGTATCAAAAAATTTTTTTTAAATAGCATGACAGGATTAAATCACCCCGTCTTGCTTTAATCTAGTCACGGCTTCCGGGGAATATCCCAGTTCACGCAAGATCGCCTCGCTATGTTCACCGTAACCAGGAGGAGGCATCCTCAGAGCGCCTGGGGTTTCCGACAGCTTGACCGGAAACCCGACCTGTTTGATTTGTCCTTCGGTCGGATGAATTTGATCGACAATCATCTGGCGGTGCTGAACCTGGGGATGAGAAAACACCTCACCTATTTCGTTGACCGGTTCAAAGCAGGTTTCCACGTCTTCTAGCATAGTTTCCCATTCTCCCCTGGTTTTCGACTTGAAAATATCCTGGAGTATTTTCAGAACTTCTTCTTGCTTTTGACCTTCGGGGAGGTGTTCCTCTATCAGGTCCTCCCTCTGAATAATCCTGCAGAATCTTTCCCAAAACTTGAATTCCACGTTACCCAGAGAGATATATTTCCCGTCCTTGGTTTCGTATACATTATAGCTTGGGTATTTCCCGGTAAATGTTTGCATGCCGCAAGCAGGGTTCTCCCCATCAAGGGCATATTTGGAAATCTGCATAGCCAGCCAGAATATTACTCCGTCGAACATAGCCACATCTATGAACTGCCCTTTGCCGGTCTTTTCCCGGGCTAGCAAAGCCGTTAAAATTCCGAAGGCACACATCATGGCACCGGCACCGAGGTCGGCAATCTGCACTCCGGGCGGAGTTGGGCTTCCTCCCCGCAGCCCGTTGAGGCCAAGCAGTCCCCCCAATGCCAGATAATTAAGATCGTGTCCGACTTTATTCACCAAGGGGCCGCTTTGTCCGTAACCCGAAAGTGCACAATACACCAAGCCTGGATTGATTTTGCGCAGTTCGCTGTAACCGACACCCAAGCGGTCCATTACCCCCGGCCTGAAACTTTCAATAACCACATCATATTTTTGGACCAGTTTCTTAAATATTTCCTTTCCCTCGCTGCTTTTCAGGTTAAGCTTGATGCTTTTTTTATTCCTGTTTATCGCCAGATAATAGATGCTTTCCCTCTTGGCAAAAGGTTTTATCCATCTCATATGGTCACCCTGTTGGGTATCTTCGACCTTTAATACATCGGCTCCGTAATCCGCAAGTAGCAAAGAACAAACCGGGCCCGGTAAAAGTCTGGTCATGTCCAGTACCTTTATACCTTCCAAAGCCATCATCTTTTCTTCCTCCCCTAGTTTTATTAAATTTTATCAACCAGTTCATTTGCCTTTTTTCGCGCCAGCTTCTTTTTGTTTTCCAAGCAGATATCGAGAAACTCATCTAGCTGCTCTCTGAATTTCTTCGCATCATACACTTCCTGATCCAACATTCTTCCTTCGAGGAGAAGAGTTGGAATATTCAGTTCCTGCTCAGCCGCTTCCGCCAGGATTTTACCCACTCCCACCGTTACTGTACATCCCCACTGCAGGAAATAAACAATGCCGTCCAAATGCAGGTCCTCGCACACGAACAAGGCATCGTCTATCCATCTTTTCCCAAGCCCTCCCCAGGCAGACTGATTAACAATCCTTGCCTCCTCTTCCAACAGGGACAGCTTTCTCCCGTATTCTTTTTCCTCGCCATATATTCCGGTCGATCCAACCCCGGACACCCTCGACATGTTACCTATCTGCCACCAAGGTACCGATACGCCGCGGGACTCCAGGTATTTAAAAGGGTCATCATAAAAGGGTCCGCTGATGCACCACATCAGGCGCAGCTTTTCCTCTTTAACCGGCAGAATGCCCTTATCAGCCATCTCATAAAGGTCGTCGCGGTAAGTCTCAATATATTTAACCGCTCTCGAAGGATCATGATACAGGGTTGGCCATCTTGGTTCCCTGAACGCTTCTTTGCCCGCCAATGGGCAAGGTGTGCGCTTCCTTAACTGGTAGATATCCCGGTAAGCCTTGTTCCACCTTAATTCCCAAGTCTGCATTTCGATTAATTTATCCTCGTCATATTTTGCCCCAGGCACGTACCTTTCGGCAAACTCGATCAGTTCAGCAAATTGATCAGCGACGTACTCCAGCGTCCTTTCACTGGTTTCCAGGGGCACATCGAGGTAATAAGTCGGCAGATCATAATACTTGCCGATAAAGTTATGACAGAGCGGAATATTTTCACATTCCCAGTTGGTGCTGACAACAAGAGCAGGCTTCGGACAATCCCCGCTGATGACCATGGGTATGGAAATTACCGTCCGGTCGCACACCTGGTAAGGCAGCCCGCCACGCTGAACAGCTTCAAAATAACGCTTAGCCGGTTCTCCGCCGGTTCTGTCGGATGCCATGACCCCGTCCCATACTTCCAGGCCGAGAGCCTTGAAAATTGTAGGAGGATAAAGCCCGGTGGCAAAAGGTTTCCCGGCTTTATACGCTTCAATGTTAGAGATTCTGTTATCCCTCTCTAGTTCATACATCAGATAATTGGACTTAGGTTTGGTAGGGTCGGGATTTGCTAGGATTTTTTGTACCCGTTTATCATACCTGACAATTTCTTCCTCAAGATATCTAAGAAAGCTCATACCTGCTCACTCCTAATTAATAATGAATTTTTTTATTCCAATACCAAATTGCTGTTTTCATTGAACCCTTGCTAATGCAAAAAGTGCAGCACCTAATGCCCCGACTATTTGGGGATCTGGCGCTATGGCTATGTTCATCCCGAATCGTTTTTCCAACCTCCTTACAATTCCAATGTTCTTTGCCACACCTCCGCTTATGGATAAATCATTTCGAACCCCCACCTGCAGCATTAAAGTCGCAATCCTTTTCACAATTGCGTCGCAGGCCCCCGCCAGTATCTCTTTCTTGCTTCTGCCCTCGCGCAAAAGGATCAGCACGTCCCTTTCCGCAAAAACGGTGCAGTAACTTTTGATTTCCACAGGAGTATTCAGACCCTCCAAGGAAAGAGGCCCAACCTCGGTCAAGGGGACATCCAGTATGGCGGCAATTCTTTCCAAATACCGACCCGTTCCGGCTGCACACTTGTCATTCATCACAAAATTCAGGACTCTTCCGTCTTCCCCGCAGGAAATAGCTTTACAATCCTGCCCTCCCATATCAAGTATCGTACGCACATTGGGGAACAGCCAGTTAATCCCCTTGGTATGACAGGTTATCTCTGTTATGTTCTCCTGGGCTAAGGGAACATTCACCCTGCCATACCCGGTGGAAACAATGTAGGATAAATCTTTGATAGTTAGATCCGCCGCCGCCAACGCCTTATGCATCACGTCACGAGCAGTTCCTTCGCTGTCAGGCGTGGTAAGTATCACGGCGGAAGAAACGACTTTTTCCCCATCTTCCCTTCTTAGGATTACGCATTTTCCGCTTAATGACCCAATATCTATCCCTGCGACAATCATTTTCCCATTCCTTTCAGTCTATCTTGGATTAACAGAGCTGCCCCTAGCGCACCAATGATTTCCGGATTCTGCGGCACAAAAAGTTCCGTTTTCAACCTTTTTTCCATTGTCTTGACCACTCCTGTGTTCCTGGCGACCCCTCCGATTACTGCAACCTTTTCTTTCATATTGACCTTAGCAATCACCGGCATAATTCTCGAAACCACTCCGTTATAGACCGCTGCCAGGATTTCTTCCGGTCTTTTCTTTGAATGGATCAGTGAAATAATCTCCGTTTCAGCGAATACCGCGCAAATGCTGCCGACAGTCAAAACTTCCTCCCCGTTGACCTCAACCATCTCTCCCATTTTGCTCAGATCTAACTGCAGTAATTGAGCGACTTTCCAAAGGTATCTCCCGGTGCCGGCAGCGCACAAATCATTTCTCGCGATCCTTGACGGTATCCCATCCCTGCAGTTTAACACAAAGAAACTGTCGGCTCCGATGCTGATTAAAGTCCTTGTCTCCGGGGACACCAATTCAACTCCCTTGGCGCAAGCCAAGGATACATTGAATTTATCAGTTATCTCCGGAATATATTCGGCTCCACTTCCGGTGATACCGATACCCGTTGCCACCGCGCGGCCTCCTTTTGCTTTTTCTACAGCAATTTGCACCGCCTCAAAGGCTACACTAGCTACGCATCTTATCCCAATAGGCAGCGTGAAATGCGCAAGTATTCTCTTATTCTCTAGTACTACCACTTTGACAGTTTCCATCCCGGCGTCTATTCCTATGGTAATCATGTTTATTTCTCCTTGATCATTTCCAAAAATGCTCCTATCCGGGTGGAGAACTGTCCTGTATTTGAAAGACCATATTCATGCTTCAGACTAATAAAAGGAATCCTCCCTTCTTCCATTTTCATCCCGAGGTAAGGACTCATAAATTCTCTCGGGAAAGAATACATCACCGGCAATTCCACGACTCCGTCAATTTGATACTCAGCCACCCATTCCATAAATTCCTTGGCCTGTTTATCCCATTCGAACATATGCGGATTTGTGCCCGGACGGTTGAGATAATATTTTGCTACGGCATATTCCGGATTATAAAGAGATTCATCGACAGTCCCCCACAGATACCTGCTTCCCGTATCCAAATCATCCATCACCACCATGCATCCGGCTTCTTCAATCAGCTTCAGATATCTGACATCATCAAGAAAATCGCCGGACACGAGTATCCTGGGTTTTACCTGTTTATGTCTGGGCTGCCTGTTTTCCAAATATGGCAACAATTCTTCCAACCGGTTGTTATACTCTTCCTTAGGCATTACCGCTGCTGTGCACGTCAGTGCAAGCAGTTCTGCGCCGGTAAGCGGCGGATTAGGTCTTTTCCTTAATTCATACAGGGCTCCGACTAGTCTTCTCGTCTTGTTATATACCCTAATCGAGTTCCTTAATTTTTCATCGGTGACTTTTTCCCGGGTAATATTTTCCAGTTCTTTCTTTAATTCCTCAATCTCTCTCAGCCAAAAACGGGCTGCACTTTCCGACGTCTTGTGAGGTAAATGCATGATTCGAATAAAAGGTGCCATATGATAAAAATCCAGTACGTCCCACATCGTTCTCACGTCATCGTCAAGGTCGACAACACCGAGGTCAAGACGGCGGACGACCTGATCGCCTACCTCGGCACCAAGAAGCCGGGCGACACCGTGACCGTGACGGTCGAGCGTGACGGCAAGACCGAGGAGATCGACGTCACGCTGGCGGAACGTCCCAGCAACCTCTGATGCGAGGGCGGGCGACGCGGTCGCCTGGCTACTGCGACCCGAGGCACGAGGCGGGGGCCGAGAGGCCGGCTCCGCCTCGTGCCTACTTTTTCAGGTAGAAGGCACACTGTTTTTGACAGGCCGCCCTGCCCGGGTGTATACCGTGTACCAGGCACGAACCCAGGAGGGTCCCTTGCTCACGCACCCGCTCGATGAACGCCTTCAGGCGCTGCTGCCCATCGTCCGGGGCCTTGCTCAGATGTTCGGCCCCGATTGCGAGGTCGTCCTTCAC
>DIVP01000078.1 GCA_002422465.1 Peptococcaceae bacterium UBA6129
CGGCCGACGACCTGACCGACCCGGCTCCGGCTACCGCCTTTGCGCATCTTGATGCGACTACCGTTTTATCGCGGGCAATTGTCGAGATCGGTATTTACCCGGCCGTGGACCCGCTCGATTCAACTTCAAGAATTCTTGACCCGATAACCCTCGGTGAAGAGCATTATCAAGTAGCCCGCGGAGTGCAAAAAATATTGCAGCGTTATAAAGAGCTGCAGGACATCATAGCAATCCTCGGGATGGATGAGCTCTCTGAGGAGGATAAACTTATAGTGGCAAGAGCCCGTAAAATCCAGCGTTTTCTCTCGCAGCCTTTCCACGTAGCCGAGCAGTTTACCGGTACTCCCGGGAAATATGTACCGATCAAAGAAACTATCAGAGGCTTCAAGGAAATCATTGAAGGCAAACATGATAACCTTCCGGAACAAGCCTTTTATATGGTTGGCACAATCGAAGAAGCAATAGCCAGAGCCAGTGAATTGGAGGGCTAATTATGGATAAAACCCTGATACTGGATATTGTTACGCCGGAGCGGTCTTTATTGACTGAGGAAATCCAGTCTCTCGTTGTGCCCGCTACCGAAGGGTACATGGGGATACTGCCGAATCACGCCCCGATTATCTCCGGCTTAAAGCCAGGCGTCATCAGATATCGTCAGGACGGCAAGAAGAATTTTCTGTCGTTAAGCGGCGGATTCATGGAGATTTCTCATAACAAAATCACCATTTTAGCTGACGCCGCAGAAAAACCGGAGGAAATCGATGAGAAAAGGGCGCTGGCTGCCAAGCAAAGGGCCCAGCAGCGTCTGAAGGAAAGGCCGGCCGGTGTAGATGTAGCCAGGGCTGAGATGGCCTTGATGAGGGCGATCGCCCGACTGCGGGTCAAAAACTATCTCGAGAAATAACGGTAAAAAATACTATCATTAAATTACGGGTTTGTTGCAGGAAATCCGTAATTTATGACGAAGTTGTTTAATGATTGCTTTAAGCGGCAATTAACCTAAAACAGATGCACCGCAGTCCTCACGACTGCGGTGCATCTGTTTGCACAAGACCGAATTATATTTATATTGGAATGAAATGGAATATTGCAGGCAATACTATAGGTAAAGAGGCGGAAAAAAGCGCAATTGGGGTGTAACGATGATTCCAAAAAAGCTGCAAAAAATTATTTTTTACTGGGTATTGCTGTTAATTTATTTTCTCTGCAGCCCGGAGCAGGCAGAATCAGGCCTATATCAGCCGGGACAGGTAAATAATTTTGTTCTCGCCGAAACAGTATTTGCCCATTCAGGGCTCGAGACAGCAGAAATAAAACTTGAGGTCTGGGGAAAAATTAATAGTAATAACAGCCTTGAGCTCAAGGAGCTTGACGAGTTCTGTGAGAAAGGCGCCTGGCGCGGCTCTGTCGCAGATAACATGATCAGAGTGCAGTTTAAGACGAGTGATATTCGATGCGCCACAGCAGCTTACAACAAACTGACACGCCTGTGGGAAAAAGCCGGTGGTCAGGAGCCGGTTGCGGTTACATTTCAAGGCAGTATCACCGGAGAGCTTAGCTGTCTTGAGCAGCGCGAGACTGCACAATCCCTTGCAAAGTATGTGCGGGCAGTATTTGTAGAAGGCGTCTGCGAGTCGAATATGAACAGCAGCTCTTTCTATACGGGCTTAGCGGAGAAGAATCTTTTGGTAAACGGTAAGCGCATCGACCTCCATATCGCCTCTAGATACGACAAAATGGGGCACACCACAGCTTTCTATGTCGCCTCGCCCTTGATTTACCAGGATTACTGATACAAATTACTATGTTATAATACTCTACGTACCAAGAAGTAAATTTTAATGTAAAAAATTACAATAACAAATAATTGTATTTCAGAAGGATTTATGTTAAATTTTCCCGAAATAATAACAGATTCATGGTTAGCTGTCGGATCGACTTTGCGTTATGACAGATAGAGAGGGGGAAATCATTGGACAAGATAATTATTGAAGGCCCAACACGTCTAAATGGGAAAATAGCAGTAAGCGGCGCTAAAAATGCAGTTCTGCCGATAATTGTAGCTTCACTATTATCAGAAGGAACCTGCCGCATTTTGGATGTTCCAAATCTGGCCGATGTAATAACAATTCGTGACGTTCTTAACGATCTCGGCGCAAAGGCCGAGATGATAGATACAAATATTATGGAAATTAACTGTAGCGGCATCTTCAAACATGAAGCCCCTTATGATTATGTCAGCAAAATGCGGGCTTCCGTCCTCGTTATGGGTCCGCTGTTAGGCAGGCTTGGCAAGGCCAGGATATCCATGCCGGGCGGCTGCGCAATTGGGACACGCCCAATAGACCTGCACCTCAAGGGCTTCGAGGCAATGGGTGTGAGAATAACGATGGAGCATGGTTACATTATGGCCGAGGCCCCCAAGCTGACAGGTGCGAGAGTCTATTTGGATTATCCGAGTGTTGGCGCTACAGAAAATATTTTAATGGCCGGTGTGCTGGCCGAAGGAATAACAATAATTGAGAATGCCGCAGAAGAACCGGAAATCGTGGACCTGGCCAATTTTGTCAACAGCATGGGCGGCAAAGTAAAAGGGGCCGGGACAAAAATTATTAAAATCGAGGGCGTCAGAGAGCTCGGTCCGACAACGCATACAGTTATACCTGACCGCATCGAAGCCGGTAGCTATATGATAGCCGCGACAATTACAGGCGGCGAGCTTATCCTCGAAAATGTCATTATCGATCACCTCAAACCGGTTATAGCCAAACTGAAAGAGGTTGGCGCCGAGATTGAAGAAGGCGAATCAGGACTCTTCATCAGGCAGAACAATCCGATTAAGGCTGTAGATATCAAGACACTGCCCTATCCGGGTTTCCCAACTGACCTGCAGGCACAGTTTATGGCCCTGATGTCCGTTGCGCAGGGTACGAGTGTGCTTTCCGAAACTGTTTTCGAAAACAGGTTCATGCATGCCGAAGAGCTGCGCAGGATGGGCGCGGACATTAAAATCCAGGGACGCAGCGCAGTTATAGAAGGCGTACCTAAGCTAGCCGGTACTCAGGTCAAGGCTTCCGATCTGCGCGCTGGGGCTGCCTTGATCATAGCGGGACTGGCGGCTGAAGGCGAGACTGAATTGACCAATGTCTATCACATCGACAGGGGCTATGATGGGATTGTCGATAAGTTCCGCCAGGTTGGCGCAAAAATCAAACGGGCAAATAGTTGAGACCTCGTTCAAACGGGGTCTTTTCTCTTTTTATTCGCATAATACGAAGTTCTATTTAGAGCACATCCGGCATAATTTAAGCCTAGCAGCCTCAAGAAAAAGGGGTTGGTCAGGTTGCGTTGGCGTTCCAAGAGAAGAAAAATAAAGGTCGTAATTGTCTATCTGCTCGCAGTCCTCTTTTTGCTCGTCGTTTTGCCATGGGCGTTATACAGCCTGTTTGGCGAACGTCAAGAGACGCAAATAGAAGGGGATACTATGAGGGTTCATCTGTTATGCCATCAAAACAACAAGATTATAGAGTTAGGCCTTGAGGAATATATTGTCGGCGTGGTAGCTGCCGAGATGCCGGCGTCTTTTCCGCCTGAAGCCTTGAAAGCTCAGGCGGTAGCGGCAAGGACCTATGCGGTCAAACGGCTGCAGGCGCCCGATCCGAGAATAAAAGAGCTTAGCCTGCAGGCGGATTTAAGCAGCGATCCGGCTATCAACCAGGCCTGGATTGATAACGAGGAGATGAAAAAACGCTGGGGTATAACAGGCTACAATACATACAAAAAAAAGATTGTCGACGCTGTCTTAGCAACCAGGGGCAAGGTCTTGCTGTATCAGGGCGAATTAATTGATCCGGTATATCATGCCTCGTGCGGGGGCAATGGCACAGAGAATTCCGGCGAGGTCTGGAAGTATGATATTCCCTATCTGCAGGGCGTCCCATGTTCGGGACACCCGGAAGGGAACAAGGAAGCAACCGTGGTTTTTCAGCTCAACGATCTCGACCGGCTGCTGGGCACGCAATTAACGGCGCTTCCGGCGGCAAAACTTAAAACAGGCAGCAGCGGCCTGATAGTAAAGGAGAAAACTGCTACAGGACGTGTAAAGACGGTCTCCTTTGCGGGCAAGACAATTAGCGGAACTGAGGTACGCAGCAAGCTTGGGCTGAGTTCGACCTGGTTCTCCTGGCAAGTGGAAAACCGAGCGCTCAAGTTTACGACGAAAGGGTACGGACATGCGGTGGGCATGTGCCAGTACGGGGCCAAAGCCTTGGCCCTGGCTGGGAAAAACTATGAAGGAATCCTTTTGCACTATTATACCGGGGTTACGCTGGGCAGGGTAGAATGACTACAGAACTTAGAGAGTGGTTAAGCTATCCTTGAGGTGATAGCCTGATGGTACATGAAAAATTCTCGGTATTTCTCGATAATCAAAACAGGAAGCTGCGCATGTTAGGAATCTATACCGCGGTAATTCTCGTCGTTTTTTCTCTCTTCATTCCTGTCATTGACCGGACAATAAGAGAAAAAAAGGAGGCCGTGAATACTGAGGCCGTGAACACTGAGATTGTGAACACGGAGGCGGAAACAAATAAGGCAATAGTGCCTGAAACGGTAATAAACGATGCAGTGATAAGCGAGCCGGTAATTACGGATGTGGCAACGGCCAAACCGGCAGTTGCGGACATAACGAAAATAAGCTGGCCCGTAAAAGGCAAAATAATTCGGGAATTCGGACTGACCTATTCGCTTACGTTTAACGATTATCGGAATCATAACGGGATCGATATTGAAGCGCAGGTAAATACAGAGGTTGCAGCGGTTTTGCCCGGTAAAGTCCTGTCCGTGCGCACAACGGAAGCTGCGGCCAATACCGTCATTATTGAGCATGGCAATGGCTGGCAGAGTGAATACGCACATCTTGAAGAGGCGCTGCTTAAGCCAGGCAATATTGTCAAAGCCGGACAAGCTATAGGGACAATAGGGCAGCCTGGTATTTATGAGATACTTGAGGGGCCGCATTTGCATTTTAGCCTGTACAAAGACAGCAAGACCGTAAATCCGCTTGTCTATCTGCCCAAATAATCAACATAACAAATATTCCTGTAACAACCAGGTCATTGGCTTGCATGTTTTTGGTTTCCCTTCATATACATTTAGAGAAAAAAGCTAAGTGGAGGGGAAGCCATATGCAAGAATATATTAGAAAGCGGGTGCTCGAAGTTTGCCATTACATGCTGGACACAACCGCCACAGTTAGGCAAACTGCTACAGTCTTTGGCGTCAGTAAAAGTACAATACATAAGGACATGACTGAAAGGCTGCCTGTGATTAATAAACAGCTGGCTGCCCAGGTGAAGTATGTGCTCGAACAAAACAAGGCGGAACGTCATCTGCGGGGGGGGGAAGCCACCAAGAGAAAATATAAGGAAGCTCAAGAAAATTAATGAAGTTTGCTGGAAGAATAGAGGAAAAAGAAAAAAGATGTAGAAAATAAAGCCACAAGGATTCTCTATTGTCATTAAAATGTCTAGGGGAGGATGTGTGGCCTTATGTTTTTTAATTTCGGCGAGGATATCGGAATTGACTTGGGGACTGCAAGTGTGTTGGTTTATGTCAAAAATAAGGGTATCGTAGTGTTCGAGCCATCAGTAGTAGCGATGGATAAAAATACCGATCAGGTAATCGCCGTAGGTGAAGAAGCCAGACGAATGCTAGGCAGGACACCCGGTAATATCGTCGCCATCCGCCCAATGAAAGAGGGCGTTATCGCCGATTATGACGTCACCGAGAGAATGCTGCGCTATTTTATTGGAAAAGCCTTGTCGGGAAGATTCTTCTTTAAACCGCGTGTTATGGTTGGTATTCCTTCCGGCGTTACGAGCGTAGAAGAGAGAGCTGTCAAACAGGCGGCTATATCGGCAGGGGCGAAAGAAGCGTTTTTGATTGAGGAACCACTGGCGGCAGCTCTTGGAGCTGATCTAGAGATTCATGGGCCGAGCGGTTCAATGATTATAGATATAGGCGGGGGAACAACAGATATAGCTGTTTTATCCCTTGGAGGAATGGTAACCAGCAAGTCAATCCGAGTCGGCGGCGATAAATTTGACGAAGCCATTATACGCTACATGCGGCGTTACTATAACCTCATGATCGGCGAACGCACGGCCGAGGAGATTAAAATCTCGATTGGCTCTGCTTTCCCGCAGGAAAAAATTTCGACTATTACGGAAATTCGAGGAAGAGACCTTGTCAGCGGTTTGCCGAAGAATATTACCGTTACAGCAAAAGAAGCGTATGAAGCAATAAGGGAGCCCCTCGAGTCTATGCTTGCTGCGGTCAAGGAGGTTCTCGAACAAACTCCGCCTGAGTTGTCTGCGGATATCATGGACAAGGGCATTGTTCTAACAGGCGGCGGAGCCCTCATGCATGGAATAGACAAATATTTCTCGCAGGAAACACATTTGCCGGTGCACATAGCCGACAATCCCGTACAGTGTGTGGCGTTAGGTACGGCTAAAGCGCTGCTGCATCTGGATACCCTCGAAAATGCCAGATCGTTTAGAAGACCAATAAATCGCAAGTAAGAAGAATATATAAGTAACAAAAATATAATTGAGGATAGCCATATCGCGATAGAGGATTATGGGTGTCCGTTGCGAATATAGCGAATAGATTAAAAAATTATAATAAGGGGGTGAAGAAGTGCTCAAGGGTCTATATACTTCTGCACTCAGCCTGGCCGTTTTAGATAAACGGCAGGAGGTCGCAGCAAACAATCTTGCCAATTCCAACACAACCGGATATAAAAAGGAAACAGTAGTATCCGGTTCTTTTCCGGATATGCTGCTCTATCGGCTCGATGACCCTCCTGTTACAGGTAATCTTCCGCCGGTTGTCGGGAAGCTGGCAATGGGGGTGCAGCTTACGGACATTGCTACCGATTTTTCAAAAGGCACGCAAATCCCAACTGGAAATCCGCTGCAATATGCCATGAACGGCGAAGGATATTTTACTGTGATAACACCTGCCGGTGAACGGTATACAAGAAACGGGGAGTTTAATCTGACCCCAGAGGGCGTACTATCAACCGCCGATGGTTTCCCGGTACTTGGCAAAAACGGAGAGATCATCGTGACTGAGGGGGAAATTTCTGTTGATTCAAGCGGGACAGTATTTGCCGGAGGCAAAGAAATCGACAGCCTGCGGATAGTAACTATTAGCGGACCGTCAAGCAAGGAAGGCGCGTCGCTCTTTTCTGCGGAAAACCCTGAGGAGATGGAGAATCCTAACATAATTCAGGGCAGCATCGAGCAAAGCAATGCGGATTCCATCACTGAAATGGTTAATATGATTGAAATTATGCGTGCGTACGAAGCTAACCAAAAGATTCTGCAAACGCAAGATTCGACACTGGACAAGGCTGTCAATGATATAGGAAGGGTGTAAAAGAAATTGCGCATATAAACGAGGCCGGACTGCTTGCAGGGGCCTCCCGGTTTCTGACTGATCAAGGAAACCGACACTAATATTATTACAGGAGGCAGATACTTATGATGCGGTCACTTTTTATTGCCAGCTCGGGGATGCAGGCACAACAAATGAATATTGACGTAATTTCCAATAACCTGGCTAACGTCAATACAACGGGTTTTAAAAAAAGCAGGGTTGATTTCCAATCCTTGCTTTATCAGTCTATCAAAAAACCGGTAGCGGCAGAGAGCGGTTTTTTTAGTCCGACCGGAACAGAGGTCGGCAACGGTGTGCGTGTAGCCGGTACGCTTATGGATTTTGCGCAGGGCGTTGTCGGCGAGACCGGCAATGATCTGGATATATGTATTGAAGGCAAAGGATTCTTTATGGTCGAGCTGCCGGACGGAAGGGTTGGTTATACGAGAGCAGGCGCTTTCCGAATCAATAACAATGGCTTTCTCGTAGACTCCAATGGTTATCCTCTTCTTTCGTCAACCGGGAATGCCAACAGTGAGGGCGCCCTGACAGTTGAGGGCAAGACGATGAAATATATCAAGCCCGATACTGATTCAAACGACGTGAGTATTGGACCGGACGGGGTAATTTCCACCGAAAAGGTCGGCGGGGATGATTCCGGGGCGCCGGTTGTGGAGCTCGCGCTATTTGCCAATCCCTCCGCACTCGAGTCTGTTGGCGCTACGACCTATGTCGCCAATGCGGTCTGCGGCAAAATTACAGTCGGAAATCCGTCTGAGGGCAGCTGCGGTGTCTTGCAGTCCGGTTTTCTCGAAAACTCGAACGTCGTCATAGTCGAGGAAATGGTCAAGATGATCATAGCGCAGCGCGCTTACGAAATTAATTCAAAATCGATCTCTACCTCAGATGAAATCCTGAGCATGACTAACAATCTAAAACGCTAAGGGGGCGGCGTAAATGAAAACACAATCTCTTGACGCGCTGAATAATATGAGTATCAATACAATGCGCGCGAGCCGACAAGACAGTGTTGACCGGAGCTTTGAAAAGGCTATGCAGCAAGCCTTAGTTGAAAAAGATGAGAAAAAATTACGCGAGGCCTGCCAGAATATGGAGGCCTTGTTTGTCTATAAGATGCTGCAGCAGATGCGCTCGACAATTCCGGAAGGTGGCTATTTGACCGCGGGATCGGCTGAAAAGATATACCGTGATATGTTGGATGAGGAATACAGCAAGCTCATTGCCGGTTCCAACGGAAATTTTGGTCTTGCCAAAATGCTCTATGAGCAATTAAAAAACAATAAAACGGGCTAGTTCAGGAAATCACAGATAATGAGAAAAAATATGGCTATAATATATTAAAATTGTAAAAAAAATTAGGACTAAAGATTATCATGCCAGCAACGGCAAGGGAATCGGGGAAAAAGCTGTCACACAATTAGCTTATCCATATGTGAAATAAAGAACAAGCGGTAAAAAAAGAGCAATCACAATACGTGATTGCTCTTTTCGCCTTGTTTTATCAACTATCTGCTGCAAATTTTATTCTAACGTCTGGTGAATCTGCGTGTCAGTATCTTGTCGCTAGCCGGTTCATGTCCGAGCGCGCCCAGCTGTTCGTCAATGTCGTCTATACGCACTAGAATCGCCATTTTATTGGCGCTTTCTGCTGTGCGCCAAGCCTTGAGTAGACGCTCGCGCTCGAATTGCAAGGACATAATTTTACTATCTGACATAATTCAACCCTCCAACCCTTTTGTAAATTCATCTATGTTATTGCACTCTTCTTCACTATCATTGTAACAAAAATATAATGAAATGTACAACATTAATTTATAAGTATACGATATATTTCGTTAATTATAAATATTGGTCAAAGTATATATGGTTTCTGAAATCATTATATAATATGGTTATCATGTAACAGATGTGATTCGTTAGCTTAAAATTCCAGTTGCCTATTGCAGGATTAGGCCGGTTGTGTGTAGAATAAACTTTGTTGCCGTATACTATTATGACTAAACCGGCGCGAGAAACTTGCTTCAATATATAAGAGGTGGATATGAAAAATAAAGTGGCAATCGCGATATGCCTATTGGCTTTGTTTATTAGTTTTCCTCTCTTGGCTGAGGAACAGCTCATGACAAAGCTATATTTTGATAACTGGCTCAAGACAGCTACGAGCCCGCTTGAGCAGCAGATTAACAGGATTCAGACTGCTCTTACTGAATTGAATAAGGCTGCGGCGGAGCTTAAGCAGGAGCTTTTTACAGAAGTAAAGGTAGTTATTGGGCAAAAATCAGCCTTAATTGACGGGAAACCGGTCGCTATGGATGTTGCCCCTATCATCAAAGAAGGCAGGACGATGGTGCCGGTTCGTTTTATCGGAGAGGCCTTTGGCGCTCAGCTTTCGTGGGATCCGGCAGTTCGAAAGGTGACATATGTACTCGAAGATGTTAAAATAGAACTTACCATCGGCGCAAAAGAAGCCAGGGTTAACGGGCAAAAGGTTGATCTGGATGCAGAACCGATCATCGTGAATGAACGGACTCTCGTACCGCTGCGTTTTGTCGGCCAGCACTTGAACGCTGCTTTTGAGTGGGATGCTGTGTCCGGCACAGTCACTATATTACATTGATTCCGGCAATACTATACAATAGTGAAATATGAAACAGTCTTATTAAAGGGTGAGGTACGATGCTTAACTCAAAACTGAAGAAGGTTGCCGCTGTAGTGGCGGTTGTTTTATGTCTTGGTTATGTGACTTATGATTTCTATTTCCGCCTGCCTGTTAAAAGGGCGCAGACTGCGGAGCAAAAAGAGAGCGCAAAGCTAAAAGTGGGCTTCGATAAATTCAATGTCCTCGTTCTCGGGATCGATGGCCGCGAAAATCTCAACGACAGAACCGACACAATTATTCTGGCTTCAGTCGATGGCAAAACCAGCGAGGCGCAGCTGCTGTCAATACCGCGGGATACCCGGCTAAAAATCAAGGGGTCCTGGAATAAGGTCAATGCAGCCTATGCTTTTGGCGGTGTGGATCTGACGAAGAAAACTATTTCAGAGTTTCTCGATGTTACGATCGACCGCTATGTTGTCGTGGATTTTAATAGTCTGGTCGATATGGTAGACGAGGTCGACGGCATTGAGGTAAATGTGCCTGTACGCATGTACGTACCGCTTGAAGGCATCGACTTAAAACCCGGCCAGCAGCATTTAAACGGTCAGCAGGTACTGGCTTATACACGTTTTCGCGGCACGAGCGAAGGCGATATCGGCCGCGCGAAAAGACAGCAGGAGGTCATAACGCTGCTAGCCAAAAAAATTCTCAGCGTGTCGAATCTGCCGCAGCTGCCGCATCTGATCTCAATATTTCGGGAGGATGTAGAGACTGATTTGTCGGTCAAGGAATTGGTAGCGCTGGCGCGTATCGCCCCGGATGCCCTTGATAATGGCATCTCGACCTTGGTTTTGCCTGGGAAGAACAAGAAAATAGACGAAATCTGGTACTGGGAACCTGATGTTGCAGCGCTGGCCAAGCTATTGACCATACCGATCACGAAAGCTGTTGCTCTAGTTCACTAATTCCCGATGCGCGGAGGAAGAATATGGATTCGGAAAGAAATATCAATCTTCCACGGCTGGAACGCAAAAAAAGAAAGGGAGCAGATGCGGCAACCGCTGTTCTTTTGTTAGCCTTTTTCTTGCTTTGCGGCGGCCTGGGGTTTTGGGCTGCGAAGACAATTTACGATCCATTGATTCCGCAAGAGAAAGCAGATGTGGTTCCCTCTGAATATCAGACCGCGGATATGCTGAATATCCTGATACTCGGGGTCGATCAGCGGGAGAATGAGCCTGCGCGCGCCGATACTATTGTTATGGCCTTTTTGGATCTTGAAGAAAAAGAAGTCAATCTGCTTTCCATACCCCGCGACACCCGTGTCGACATACCCGGCAAGGACACGGTACGGAAAATAAATTATGCTCACGCTGTAGGCGGCGCAGAATTAACGGCTGAAACTGTGGAACATTTTCTCGGCATTCCCGTCCATTATTATATGGAAACAAATTTTGACGGGTTTGATAACATCATCGATATCCTTGGCGGGGTGACCCTTAATGTTGAACAGAGGATGTATAAGCCTGAGGAGAAGATCGACCTTAATCCCGGAATGCAGAAATTAAATGGATACGACGCCCTGGCCTATGTGCGCTGGAGAGACGATGGCAGAGGCGATATAGGCCGCATTGAGCGGCAGCAAAAATTCTTCCGGGCTATAACCGACCAGGCGCTTCGCTTTTCAACAATCTGGAAAATACCGGACCTCCTTGCTGAGGTCAACAAGCAGGTCAAGACAGATTTGAAGCTTTCGAAAATGATTCTTTTAGCCAATAATTTCCGGGATATCGCAAATATTAAACTGGAAGCAACTATGGTACCCGGCGTTCCAGAGGATATTAACGGCGGCAGTTACTGGATCGCCGATGAAAAGGCTTTGGCGGAGATTTTAGATAAAATTTACGGCAAGCAGGCAGAAAAACAATAGGTACCCACATAAAGGTTCCCCTCATGCACGAATTGTATTATACTTTATAATACACACATAGCTCTGACATTCGTGATTATAAAGGAGCATCAGCGTTCATGAAGATTGAAAATATCTCCATACTTGGGGTTAGTGTAGCCCGGATGTCCCTTGATGA
>DIVP01000105.1 GCA_002422465.1 Peptococcaceae bacterium UBA6129
GGGAAACGAGACCGGCAATTCCCATTCTATCAGAAGGTTCTTGACCCTCTCGGCAACTTCTGCATCAATCAAGTCGAGATTCTGTGCGAGGGATAAGGCTCCCGTCATGCCAATAGCCACCGCCTCGCCATGACGGTATTTTTTAAACGCAGTCGCCCCTTCAAGTGCATGTCCAAAGGTATGTCCAAAATTCAGGAGGTTTCTTAAACCTTCGTCGCGCTCATCCCTGCCGACAATTTCTGCTTTGATACTGCAGCAGCGCGCAATCATTTCCGGGATGACCCCGACATTGCGTTCTTTTATCTGACAAGCATGCTGTTCTAAAAAGGCGAAGAACTCCTGATCCCAGATCACTGCATACTTGCACACCTCAGCAAGACCGGCCGCCCACTCCGGCTGCGGCAGCGTTTCCAAAGTATCAAGGTCCGCCCAGACCGCACGGGGCTGGTAAAAGGTGCCCAGCATATTCTTGCCGAGGCTGTGATTCACTGCCACCTTGCCTCCCACACTACTGTCTACCTGGGCAAGCAGCGTGGTCGGTATTTGAAACAGGGGCACTCCCCTGCGATATAGCGCTGCCACAAATCCGGTCAAATCTCCAACGACCCCGCCGCCTAACGCTATTACTGCGGTATTGCGCCCCAGGTTGGACTCGAGCATTTTTGTAAGGATAGCCTCGGCCTGCGCCCAAGACTTTGAGCCCTCACCGGCAGGTACGACAAAACCAGCCGGATGATAGCCTTGCTGCTTTAGCATTTTTTCGAGGCGCGGTCCGTAAAGGACAGCGACATTGCTGTCACTGACGATAAAGACCTCCTTTTCAAGCGGGATTTCAGCCATAGCGGCAAGACATTCGGCAAGAATGTCATAACCCAGATAGATACTATAGCTCCGCAGTCCGAGTTCTACGCGCACCAGCTGTATTTTCTTATCCATTTTTATCTCCTGCTGTTTGTTATTTGGTTCATCGGTTCACCGGCTCTTAACATAGGCCAGGTAATTTCTGTAATTGGCAAGGGTCTCCTCAAGATGATCACCGCCAAATTTTTCGAGCATCACCACAGCAAGAACCCATGCTACAGCAGCCTCCGCGACAATGGCAGCGGCCGGTACGGCGCATACATCGGAACGCTCAACCGAGGCCGAAACCGTCTGCTTGCTATGGATATCTACAGTCGCAAGCGGTGTATATAAAGTCGGAATTGGTTTCATAGCTGCCCTGACGACAAGCGGTTCGCCGTTCGTGATGCCCCCTTCGAGGCCGCCCGCTCTGTTGGTTGGATGGTAAAATCCCTTTTCTGCCGAATAGCTGATCTCATCATGTACTCTTGAACCGGGCAGATTAGCGCCCGCAAAACCGAGACCTATCTCAATCCCTTTGATGGCAGGGATACTCATAACAGCCTGCGCCAGCTGCCCATCGAGCCGCCTGTCCCAGTGGACATGTGAGCCAAGGCCCGGCGGCAGTCCGACAGCTATGACCTGGATCACCCCGCCCACCGAATCGCCGGCGGCCCTGGCCCTGTCTACTATTTCCTTCATGGCCTCAACAGCCTTAAGGTCCCGGCAATAGAAAGGATTCTCATAGATTTCTTCACCGGCGATACTACTATCTGCTTCTGTACGAACCTCACCGATGGACACAACCTGTCCCTGTACCCTGATACCGAATAGACGCAGGAACTCCCCGGCGATAGCGCCTACGGCTGTGCGAATTGCCGTTTCCCTCGCGCTGGCTCTTTCGAGAATATTACGCAGGTCCTGCTGTCTGTATTTAAGCCCGCCGGGCAGATCAGCGTGCCCTGGCCGCGGCTTCGTAACGATTTTTGATGAGTCAACATCGGGCGGCATTTCTTGGGCTGTCGGTTCCATGACGCTGCGCCAGTTTTCCCAGTCCCGGTTTGAGATCATGACAGTCAGTGGGCTGCCGAGAGTTACTCCGTCCCTTAATCCGGACAGGAACTCAACGCAGTCTGTTTCAATAGCCATCCTGCCCCCTCGACCATAACCGCCCTGCCTTCTATGCAAAAGGGTATTGATTCGTTCGATATCTACCTCAAGCCCTGCCGGCAAACCCTCGATGATGGCTGTCAACGCCTTCCCATGTGATTCTCCGGCTGTCATATAGCGCAGCATAATCTCATAACCACCTTTCGAGTTCATGGGTCATAACCTCAACCGGGGCATTACTGCCGGAAAATATCTTAAAAGACAGGAGGGCTTGCTCCAAAAGCATCCCACTGCCATTCATAGTTTTCGCGCCGTGTTTTTTCGCCTCCTGCAGGAGCATGGTCTCTGCCGGTTTATAGATAAGATCAACGACGAGGTGGTTCGGCGAGAACCAATCTGTCTCAACCGGAGGCATTTTTTCTACCTTAGGCTCCATGCCCAACGGGGTTGTATTGATGATCAGCGGGGTCCCTCTGACCATCTCCGCCAAAGCCGGATTGCTCCAATCCAGGCAGCGGGGATTCGCTCCCAATTGAACGAGCGTCGCAGCCAAAGCATGCGCCTTTCCAAAATCCCTGTTCACGAGGATTATTTCCTTCATCCCTGCAAGTGCCAATGAAACGGCAATAGCACGGGCAGAACCACCTGACCCGAGTATAACCGCACCTTTCATATTAAGCGTCTCGGCTTCTTTTTGTCTCAGAGCCTTGATAAATCCAAGGCCATCCGTATTAGTACCGCATAATCTATCGTCAGCATCGCGGTATAGGGTATTAACCGCCCCGATGAGCCTGGCTTCCTTGCTGATGCTATCCAGGTAGGGAATGATTTTCTCCTTGAAAGGGATAGTCACATTGCCGCCGCGAACACCGAGCGCTCTTAGCCCATCTACGGCCTGTTCCAATCTATCCTTTTCAACCTTAAGGGCTAGATAGATGCAGTTCTTGTTTAAGCTCTCAAAGGCCGCATTATACATCGCCGGGGAAAGGGTATGGGCAATCGGATTGCCGAGAATCGCAAAAATCCGGGTTTTCCCATTAATGTCCATCTACAACACACCCTCTCAATGAATCAATAGTCTCCTGAAACTGTGGGAATGAAACACTGATCGAGTCGGCATCCATTATCCTTGTTTCCCCTTCCGCCCTCAAACCGGCCATAGCTAACGCCATCGCAATCCTATGATCATGATGGCTTTGGCAGACATTTCCTCTAAGCGGACAGCCTCCGTATATCCGCAAACCGTCCGGGAGTTCTTCGACCTTAGCCCCAAGCTGTGCGAGCCCTTCAGCCATAGCCATAATCCGGTTGCTCTCTTTCACCTTCAATTCGGCGGCATCCCTTATTTCCGTCTTCCCGCGCGCAAAAAGCGCAGCTACCGCGAGAATAGGTATTTCATCAATCAGGCGTGGAATAATATCCCCGCCAATAACAGTCCCTGAAAGCTCGCTCGTCTCGGCTTCAATTGTTCCGAGGAGTTCACCGGCAATTGTCTTTACATCGGTAATCCTTATTTTTGCCCCCATAGCCGTTAGCGCCTCAATTACTCCGTCACGCGTGGGGTTTAACCCGACTTGTTCAATAATGATCCTGCTGTTTGGTACAATCAGTCCGGCTACGATAAAAAAAGCGGCGGAAGAAATATCCCCTCCAACCACAACTTTCTGTCCGGTGAGGACCGACCTGCCTTTTACGCTCGTGTTTTTTTCATCTGTTATGATATCGGCGCCAAAGGACTTGAGCATAAGCTCCGTATGATTGCGGGATATTGCCGGTTCTGTCACTTCAGTCCATCCGTCGGCGAACAAGCCTGCCAGGAGCAGGGCTGACTTGACCTGAGCGCTCGCCACCGGTGATTGATATGTAAAAGCCCGCAGATTCCCGCCCTGAATAACGAGCGGCGCCAGATTCCCGCGATCCCGTCCAAGGATAACTGCGCCCATCTCCCGCAATGGCCTCGTAACACGGCCCATTGGTCTTTCCCGTATCGAAGCGTCACCAGTCAAAACCGTTGTGAAAGGCTGTCCTGAGAGTATCCCGGCAATCAGCCTCATTGTTGTCCCTGAGTTCCCTACGTTCAGCACATTCTCCGGTTCAACAAGGCCATTTAAACCGCAGCCCTTTACGGTAACAAGCCGCTCTGTCACAGTAATCGGCACGCCGAGCGCACGAAAACAGCGGATTGTACTCAGACAATCCTGCCCTTTGAGAAACCCGGTTATCTCGGTTGTTCCATTTGCCAGAGCCCCGAGCATGACAGCGCGGTGCGAAATGGATTTATCACCGGGGACTCTGATTTTTCCCTGCAGTTTGGCTGCAGGATGTATGCTAAGTATCATGAAAATACCCCTTTATGAACATTTACTTAATTTGTTCGTTCATGTTATCCTACTCATTATACCCCAGATTTTTTGACGTCGAAACCATTATTATGCAACAGTTTTAAGGCCTGGTCGCGCCACTTTTCTTCGCTGAATCCCAGGCGGATTGTCCCTTCATCCTGTTCGCGGACACGCTGAATTTCTATATCGGTAATGTTAATATGATTATTCCCGAGCAGATTCGATAATTCCGCAATGACCCCCGGTCTGTCAGGCACTGTCACATTAAGTTCAAACAATTGTGGCAACATACCTTTTAGGCCTGTCGGCACATTTTCCCGCCAATTCCTTGCGCTCGTTAAAAGCTGCAGCAACCGAGCAGAATCCTGTTTTCTCAAAGCCTGCTCAAACTCCTGTAAAGACTCAATAAATTGCGTAACGAGCGGCAGAAGCGCTTCTCCATTTTGCCGCAGGATATCACTCCACATCTCACTGTTGCCGGCCGCAATACGTGTAGTATCACGAAACCCCCCGGCCGCCAGCATAAAATACCCGTGCCCTCTCTCTTCAAGAGCTCCGATTGTATTGACAAGTGCGCTGGCCGCCAGATGAGGAAGATGGCTCACCGCCGCAACCTTCCGGTCATGTTCGGCCGGAGATAAAAGGATGATTTTAGCGCCCAGACTCTCGATAATCCCCTTCACCGTATCAACTGCCTCTAAATCCGTATTATTTGTCGGTGTCAGGATGTAGGCTGCATTTTCGAAAAGAAGCTCATTAGCGCCATGCAGCCCCCACTTTTCCGAGCCTGCCATCGGATGCCCGCCTATGAAACTGACAGTATTAGGCAGCATCTCCTCCATGAGTCCCACTATCTTTTCTTTCGTACTCCCGACATCCGTAACAATAGCCCCTTCTTTTAAAAACGGCGCAATCTTACGGCAGGTATCCGGCATTGCTGCCACAGGTACTGCCAAAAATATGAGGTCCGCATTCTCAACGCCTGCAGCAGCCTGATCAGTTCCGCAATCTATAACCCCACTACGTTGAGCTTCTGCAATAATCTCCATACTCACGTCAACCCCTGTTACCTTAATTTGGGGTTGGTTTGCTTTTATCGCCTTGCCTAAAGAACCGCCAATTACGCCGAGCCCGATGATAGTGATGTATGTCATATCGTCCTGTCCATAATCATCGCCACTTTCGTCAGTTCGGTCATAATAGCGGCGAGCCTCTCCGGCGTAATACTTTGCGGCCCATCACAAATAGCCTCGCCCGGATGGGAGTGAACCTCGATAATCAGCCCATCGGCCCCTGCAGCGACAGCAGCGCGGGCCATCGGCTGGACAAAACGCCATTTTCCGACGGCATGGCTCGGATCAACGATGACCGGCAAATGCGTCAGGTGTTTAATGACCGGCACTGCCGAAAGATCAAGTGTGTTTCTCGTATATGTCTCAAAGGTGCGGATACCACGTTCGCAGAGAATAACCTGATGGTTTCCGCTGACCATGATGTATTCGGCCGCCATTATCCATTCTTCAATCGTCGCATTCATCCCTCTTTTTAGAAGCACAGGCTTATTGTATTTGGCTACCTCTTTTAAGAGCGGGAAATTCTGCATGTTGCGGGCGCCGATCTGCAGGATATCGGCATATTCTGCGACCATCTCAACCTTGCGCGTATCCATGATTTCCGTAACTATGTATAGCCCTGTTTGCTCACGAGCTTCAGCCAGGTATTCGAGTCCTTTTTCCTCAAGGCCCTGAAACGCATAAGGTGAAGTCCTCGGCTTAAAGGCGCCGCCTCTGAGTATCCTGATCCCGCTTGCCTTAACGATATGCGCTATCTCCAGCAGTTGTTCCCGGCTTTCTACCGCACAGGGACCAGCCATAACCTGGATCTGTTCACCGCCTATCTCGAGATCGCCTAGCTTTATGACGGTGTTTTCCTGTTTAAACTCCCTGCTCGCCAGCTTATAAGGGACTAGAATCGAGATAACCTTCTCCACACCATCCATAGCATCGAGAGCGAGGTCCGTATAGTGTGATTTGTCCCCTACCGCTCCGAGCAGTATTTTTTCGACGCCCCTTGACTCGTGGATCGCGAAGCCGTTATCCTTCAGCCTTCCGATTACCCTTTGAATGGCTTCCTCGCCGCTTGATTTCGTCATAACAACTATCATTGTCCATACCTCCGTTAAATTATTTCTTCACCTGAGTGACCTGGATAAGTCTCATAGTAAGAATAAGAGGTACAAAAAGGCACCCCAAGGAAGGGCGCCGCAAAAACGCATCTTCTCCCTACCATTCTACCATCCTACCCGTTTTTTTAACCAGCAATAGCTTCTCTGCTGCCAACCTACTGTCCTACAAAAAGAAACTGAATTTAATATATTATAAGCCCATTGTGTCAAAAACACAAGGGCATTTTTACTTAGATATGTGTTAGGATGTGTGTTTACTTGAATGCCGGACTATACCTGAAGTTTGTTAACGCGGCAGCAATCGAATGTTAACCCATTGTTAACATTCCCTTTCATATCTTAATACCGCTATAATAGCCAGTTTACATGCGCATGCTATATTAAAGACAAATACAAATATATATATTCAGGAGGTTTAAAAAATGATTAAAAAAGCTGGATTTATTACGTTGATGCTTGTTTTGACCTTTTCTCTGGCGCTTGTGGGCTGCAATAGCAAAGAACCGGTCGGCAATACCAAAGAACCGGTCGGCAATACCAAAGAACTGACCGGCAATATCAAGCTGGCAGGTTCCACCTCGGTTCAACCCTTAGCTGAGGAATTAGCCATGAAGTATATGGAGCAGCACAAACAAGTCAAAGTTGACGTAGCCGGCGGCGGTTCCGGAGTCGGCATTGAATCAGCCGTAAATGGATCTGCCAATATCGGTATGGCTTCCCGTGACCTCAAACAGGCTGAGAAAGACGCCACCCCGACCCTAAAAACTATCGTGATTGCCCAAGACGGAATCTCCGTAGTTATCAATCCCCGCAACTCTGTCAGTAACCTTACCTTAGCGCAGATACAGGATATTTTTACCGGCAAGGTCACGAACTGGAAGATGGTCGGCGGAAATGACGTTAATATCACGGTTGTCAACCGTGAAGAGGGTTCAGGAACACGCGGGGCTTTTGAGGAAATAGTGCTTAAAGGCGCCGCCTACACAGATAAAGCCATTATCCAAAACTCTACCGGAGCAATAAAAACTGCGGTTGTCGCAGATGTGAACGCAATCGGCTACATCTCTATGGGATCAATGAGTGCCGATGTGAAAGGCGTACAGGTCAATGGAATTGCTCCTACCACTGATAATGTAGTTAAAGGAACATACCCCATCTCCCGCCCCTTTAACTTCCTCGTCAAAGGAGATCCGAATGAAGTAACCAAATCCTTCATCGACTGGATACTTGCCGAAGGCGGGCAAAAAATCGTCACGGACCAGGGTTATATCTCCATAAAGTAAGCTCTTTACCTCCCATATAGATATAAGCAGCGGCAAAGGCAATCTCAATATGACAATATGGGTTGCCTTTTGCCGCCGACAAAAACGCTCCCGAATCGAAGGTGAAGACCATGCTGAACAAAAAAAAGCTGAATAAAAGACTAGTACTGCCAAAAGCGGCCGAAGCCATAATCAGGCCGATCCTTTTTACCTCTGCTCTCACTGCCGTATTTGTCATCGTTTTGATTGCCTTTTTTATTTTCCAAAAGGGCTGGCCTGTGATCAGTTCTTACGGCTTGTGGAACATGCTCAGCGGAACCGTCTGGCAGCCTACGAAAGAGATATATGGTATCCTGCCAATGCTGACAGGTACTTTCTATATTACGTTAATTGCTCTCCTGATCGGAATACCCTTCGGTCTGGCAACAGCTATTTACCTGTCGGAAATCGCACCTCCAAGAACTGCCGGCATTATCCGTCCGGCCATTGAGCTTCTTGCAGCTATCCCGTCGGTAATATATGGCCTTTTTGGCATAGTTGTGATAAATACCTTTATGAGATATTTACAAAGGGGACTCTTATCCGGTATCCTGCCACCTGATTACCAGCTCGGCTATAGCGTCTTAAGCGGAGGTATTGTCCTGGCTATTATGATCCTGCCGACGATAATCAATATCGCCGAGGATTCCCTCAAGGCTGTGCCCCGCGCCTATAAGGAGGCAGCTCTCGCTTTGGGGTCAACCCATATTCAGACGATTTTCAGAGTGCTGATCCCGGCTGCAAAATCCGGAATTGTATCTGCCATCGTGCTTGCTATGGGTAGATCCATCGGAGAAACGATGGCCTTGATCATGGTCATCGGTAATGTCACAGCTTTGCCACAGCATGGACTTCTAAGCGTGTTTGCCCCGAGCAGCTCGCTGACAGCCACTATCGCACTCGAGATGGGTTACGCCGGTCCCCAACACCAAGCGGCCTTATTCGCTGTTGGCATAGTATTATTCTGCATTATTGCCCTCTTGAACTCCTTTGTCATAGCCTTCACGAGAAGAGGGGGTCAGCAGCAATTATGATGACAAGACCAAAAGGCAAAGAACGATTCATATATCTGTTTTTAGTCTTTTCCGGCTATGCGACATTGACTATTCTCTGTGTTATCATGGGCTATATTTTTTTGAAAGGTATCGGTCATGTCAGCCTGGACTTCCTTACGCAAAGCCCGCGAAAAATGGGCGCCGAAGGCGGTATCTTTCCGGTTATTGTCGGGACGTTATATTTTGTGGCTCTGACGGTTCTTATCGCTGCTCCGATTGGAGTCGGCGCTGCCATATACTTAAATGAATATACCAGAGAAGGAACTATCACAAAAATCATCCGTTTCGGCACAGAACTCCTGGCCGGAATACCATCAATCATCTTCGGTCTGTTTGGTTATGCTTTTTTTGTAGTGCTGCTCGGAGACTTTACGCAGGGCTGGTCGCTCTTATCCGGAGCCTTAACCGCTACTTGCATGGTACTCCCGACTATTGTCCGGACCTCCGAGGAGGCCTTAAAGTCCGTACCCCGCGCATTAAGGGAAGCCAGTCTGGCTCTGGGGGCTACTAAATGGCAGACTATTTACAAGATCGTACTGCCTACCGGATTGCCGGGTATTCTGACCGGGATTATCCTCGGTATCGGGAGGGCAATCGGCGAAACGGCCGCCTTGCTCTTAACTCTCGGAGGTTCCCTGTTGCTGCCGCAATCTATCTTTCATGGCACCCGGACGCTCTCAATGCACCTGTATATGGTAGCGATGGAAACAGGCAATATGGATGCGGCCTTTGCTACCGGGGTTATCCTTATAATCATCGTATTATTAATAAACTTTACAGCTAATTATCTGATTAAAAAATTGATCAATCGCAACAGTACCGCAGCGATAAGGAGGTGAAGACTATGCCGGATAATAACAATATCAAGGTGTTCGCAGAAAAACTGAATCTTTATTACGGTCATACCCAGGCGTTGAAGGATATTAATATTTGCATAAAGGAAAAGGAAATCACTGCATTGATTGGGCCGTCCGGATGCGGTAAGTCTACTTTCTTAAGGACCCTTAATAGAATGAATGACCTGATTCCGTTTGTCACAACTGCAGGAACACTATTAATTGACAATCAGGATATCAACAAACCGGACGTAGACGTAGTAGCTTTAAGAAAAAAGGTCGGCATGGTTTTTCAAAGTCCTAACCCGTTTCCGATGTCTATCTTTGAAAACGTGGCTTACGGTCCGAAGATACACGGCATTAAAGACAAAGATGAATTATCCTACCTTGTCTTGAAGAGTTTAAAAGAAGCGGCGCTATGGGACGAAGTCAAAGATCAGCTAAACAAAAGCGCGCTTAGCCTTTCCGGTGGTCAGCAGCAACGCCTTTGCATCGCCAGGGTACTGGCTGTCGAGCCGGAGATACTCTTGATGGATGAGCCCACCTCCGCGCTGGACCCCATCTCAACCTTAAGAATAGAAGAACTGCTTCAGGAACTGAAAAAACAGTTTACTATTGTGATTGTCACCCACAATATGCAGCAAGCCGCGCGGGTCTCGCACGTAACCGGTTTCTTTCTGACAGGGGAACTGCTGGAATATGATTTAACTGAAAATATTTTCACAAAACCGCAACACAAAAAAACCGAGGATTATATAACCGGAAGGTTTGGTTGAACCTAAATAATCCTGGCTGAAAAGTATGCTTTGCATTAAGGAGGTCATTTTATGAGCAGGTTAAGCTACCAAAATACGTTGGATGAGTTAAAAAGGGAAATCTTAAATATGGGCAGCCTCGTGAAAGAGCAGATAGAATTAACTGTTTTTGCTTTGTCTAAGCAAGATCTCGAGCTGGCCAAGAAAGTAATAGACCGCGACGACCTTGTCGATAACCTGGAGCTGAAGATCGAAGAACAATGTTTGAAGCTCATTGCGACTCAGCAGCCTATGGCCAAAGACCTTCGTACGATTGCGGCAGGCATAAAAATTATCATTGATTTGGAACGTATCGGCGACAATGCCGTTGACATTGCCAAAACTACACTCAGAATCGGCACTGAGCCTTTAATGAAGCCGTTGATCGATATCCCGCGCATGACCGTAATTACCCAGGATATGCTCAACGATGCGCTAAAAGCCTACATCGAGGAAGACATTATCCTTGCCGAAGGCCTCGCTGAAAAAGACCATGAAGTCGACAGACTGCATGGCCAGGTCATCAGAGATGTACTAACCTATATGTTTGAGAATCCCAAGAATATCACGCAGGGCGTCCACCTGATGTTTATCAGCAGGTATCTCGAACGCATAGCCGATCATGCCACCAATCTGGGAGAGAATATCATCTACATGGTCACGGCCGAAAGAAAAGACCTCAACAAGTAGCGTCTGTCACTCATATCCCCAAATTTCATGGTTCACTGAGACAATTTCGAATTCCGCATTGTCCTCGAGGAATTGCAGGACTTTTTCCATTTCCCGTTCCAACAACCCTTTGTCATTACCGACCAGGGCTATACCCAAGGCGGAACTCTGCCATACATCCTGCTCGCCAACTTCAGCTATCGACATTCTGAACTTATGCCTGGTTTTTTCTATAGCGCTCTTTAAGACACTCCTTTTTTCTTTAAGGGAATGCACATTAAACAAATGAAGTTGTATTCTTATTAAGCATACTAACATATTCTTCTCCCTAGCAGCCAAAACTTATCCCGACGGACTTGGCTGCTTTTACCATTTCTCCGTGCGGATCGACCTTTTTCAGTTCTTTAATGGCGTCGGTCAGCGGAACTCCTGTGATCTGCTGGCCACGCAGCGCTACCATCTGCGACCATGGTCCTTCGACGGCCAGCTCTACCGCTTTCACGCCAAAACGTGTCGATAAAATACGGTCATAGGCTGTGGGACTGCCCCCCCGCTGCAAATGGCCAAGTACCGTAACCCTTGTTTCAAACCCGGTTATTTCAGCCAACCGTTCAGCCACAACTTGTCCGACTCCTCCAAGCCTTACCGGATCGAAGCTCTCTTTGATCATTTTCGCCACGACCATCTCACCATTTTGCGCGACGGCGCCTTCGGCGGCAACAATAATACTGAAATGCTTGCCGTTGGCCCTTCTTTCGTCAATCTTCTCTTTTATTCTTCCGAGGTCATAAGGAATCTCCGGTATAAGAATAACGTCGGCGCTGCCGGCTATGCCGGAATTCAACGCAATCCAGCCGCCATACCTGCCCATAACCTCAAGAATCATAATTCGGTGATGGGATTCAGCCGTCGTATGCAGCTTATCCAGGGCTTCCGTGGCGGTGGTCACCGCTGTATCAAAGCCAAAGGTTACATCAGTCGCGGAAAGGTCATTATCTATTGTTTTCGGTACTCCGATAACCTTGCAGCCCTTTTCACTAAACTCATGCGCAATATTCAGGCTGCCATCCCCACCGATAACGATAAGAACATCAACGCCCTGTTTTTTGAGGTTTTCAACAGCTTCATCAGATACATCGCGAAAAACCGTTTGACCGTTTTCCTCAATCGGAAACCGGAACGGGTTATCCCTGTTGCTTGCGCCGAGAATAGTTCCGCCACGCTGCAATATTCCGGAAACATCCTGCAAATCAAGGACACGGTATTTGTTTTTTATTAACCCGGCAAAACCGTCTAAAAAGCCGATAACCTCCAGGTTATAGCGGCTCCTGGCCGTCTTGCCCACAGCTCTGATAACCCCGTTTAAACCGGGTGCATCCCCGCCACCCGTTAAAACGCCTATCCTTTTTATGCCCCTCATTCTAGTACCTCCTGGTTCATCGATTTTCCAACAAAGAGACGAGTTCATCCCAGACAAAACTGCTCGCAATAGGCGATCCAATCTGGGCGGATATTTCCTCCATATGTCTTATTCTTAATGGATTATCCCAGAGACTGATGATTTCCGGCACGAGCATATCCAGTTTTCTGACCTTGATAGCAGCGCCTTTATTGAGCAAATAATCAATATTGCGGTCTTCCTGTCCCGGCAGTGACGAGTATATGACGAGCGGTTTTTTCATGGCCAGGACTTCGGCTGTTGTCACCCCACCCGGTTTGGAGATAACCAGATCACAGGCAGCAATAATCTTGGCAATATTTTCGAGAAATCCGAAAACCTTAAGGCGTGGATTATGTAAATTAAGGAGATAATCATGCAGACGTTTGTTTTTACCGGAGACAACAACGACCTGAAAATTACTATTATCCAGGAGCATCTTGACTATTACTTCAATACGGCCAAGACCAAGCCCTCCGCCCATCACAAGCACGGTCGGCATCTGCTCGAGCTGCAGCTCCTCCCTCGTAACAGCCATGTTAAATTTCTCACTGAATTGCTGACGGAGAGGTATGCCGAATCCTTTGATAGTCTCCGGTTGGATTCCGTTCCGCAATAATTGATATTCTAAATCCTGTGCAGGCAGGAAATACCGGTCTACCCCGTGGTGAATCCAGAAGGAATGGACATGAAAATCAGTCACAACTGCGGCCAGCGGCATCCTGATATGTTCCCTGCGTTTTAGGACAGCCAGTATTCCGGTCGGGAAAGCATGACTCGTTAAAATCACCTCGGGATTAAATGCCTTCAGTAATTGTTCGAGTTTGGGTGATAACAGCTTGGACAGAATCTGCCCAAGATCAACGAGACGTTCCCCGTCCTCAGCCTGGTTATAGAGATAGCCCCAAACCTTGGGCGTAAATTTCAGGGTTTCCATATAGCTTCCAAAAACAACCTTATGTAAGACACTATTAATGTATTGAAATGTATCGACAATCTCCACCTGAGAACCGGGGATGTCTTCTCTTAATCTCTCTGCGAGGGCATTAGCCACAGAATCATGACCCGACCCTATGGAAACGGAAAATATCAAAGCTCTGACTGGCATTATACGCCTGGCCATTTTATCCTTTTCCTCCACATCTTATAAAAAATTCTTCACGCCTTGTTGATTTTGCCCGGACACAAGCTGCTTACCGGACAATCCGAGCAAAGCGGTTTTTGCGCTTTGCATATTTTGCGTCCATGCCAGATCAACCAGTGATGAGCAGCATTCCATTTTTCCTTGCGGATAAGCCCGGTCAACTGCTCTTCTGTTTGCCGGGGAGTCTTGCTTTTGGTCAGAGCCAGCCGGTTGGCTACGCGAAATATATGCGTATCTACACCAAAGGCCGGTATGCCGAACGCATTGGCTAAAACGACATTAGCTGTCTTGCGCCCAACTCCCGGAAGCCTTATGAGCTCCTCTCGCGTCTGTGGCACTTCACCGGCATATTCATCGAGAAGCATTTTTACGGTTGCCAGAATATTTCTGGCTTTATTCCGGTATAAACCGCATCCTTTAATCTCCTGAGCGAGCTGTTCCTCGCTCAGAGCAGCCATATCTGCCGGTGTCGGATACTTTGCAAATAATGAGGCCGTTATCTTATTTACCTGTGTATCGGTAGTCTGAGCCGAAAGTATAGTTGCGATGAGGAGTTCAAAACTATTTCTATAAATCAAGGCTGTTCCGCTCCCGGAATAGTGCTTTTCCAGAATTTCCATCACTTTTTGGCTCTGGGGATTCATATCCATCATTCTCCATTTTTTGCATCTTATCATATTATAGCGTATTTGCAACAAAAAAATAAGAAGCCCATTTGAGCTTCCAGGAGAGTCCATAATACAGATTACTATTTAAGCAAGCTGGCCATATTCGTTACAGCTTCTCTTTCAATGATAACAGTTGCATATTCCTTTAGAAACACCTCATCAAAGGGTACCCACGTGCCATATTCCCCCAACATAGCAGTAACCTCATGCTGCATTTTCGGTAAGATAGCCAGCGCGAGAAAGTATTTTTCGCGATATTTATACAACGCGCTGTTTTCGAGCACCTCCGGGTCAATCCGTGAACACAGCTGACTGCAAATTTCCAGGTCGGGAATGCTCCAGACCTGCTTGGGTCCGCGCTCAATTTTTAGTATTTCATCTTCATCCTCATCATCAACTTCCTGATGATGTGGTAAAAACAGATTCAGATATTCACTCCCGCCGTTGGAGCGTACTTTGGTCATGACGACAGCAATGCTGTCGACCGACAGCGGATAAGCCTCAACCATTAACTGAGAATCATCTTCTATCTCAAATCCGCATTCCTCATAAGCCATATCCAGAAGATCCTGAAATAGCTCCTGTGTTTTGGGGCTTAACGGCATCAATTCCCACTTCTTAAAATCTCTTTCCTCCAAATCCTGGTTTGTGATGATAATTTGGACTTTATCCTCATTTATCTTCTTAATTTTCATAAGCCCACCCCCTCTATTTCCTCTGAACTGGAGGTATTGATGTATCCTTATTATATTGTATGGATAGTTATTGTCAAGTAAGCTAATCCCAAATTTAATTCGTTAATTATTCCCACTACTCTTTATTCTTCCAACAGCTTTTCCTTAAATTATACCCTAAAGGCAATAAAAAGTCCTGCGTCGCAGGACTTTTTTGTTTGGCTTTTAAAATTGTCTGGATCAGACCTGCTTTATCGCTTCAGTCGGACAGCCTTCCAACCCTTCCAGCGCAACGCCTTCGTTCTCAGGCGAAACTACTTCCGTAATTGCTTTGGCTTTCCCTTCATCATCCCATTTGTAGACTTCCGAGGCAAGACTTATACATGCGCCACAGGCAATACAAAGTTCAGGATCAACTACTACCTTCATATTCCAACCCACCTTTTTGAGATTTACCCTGCTAGTTCTTTCCATAGTTACATATTTTATTCATCGGGTGGTAATTGAAAACAAAACCTTTCGTCAACAAGCAGTATCTCCTGCTCAAGCCTGATGTTATAATCGAGCATCAGTGCCAGCAGCCCATTAAAGTCCTGGTATTTCGGAGCTTGGCTTAATTTGAACAGTCTGCCCCTGTCTATGGAATCCAACGGCTCGCCCCAATCCTGATGTGTTAAAAGGGTTTGTTCATCCATATACAAGGGAAGAAGGTCCGGAAATACTCTCTCCTGTATAAACTGATATGTTCTGATACTCTCGAAGTCAATATCGCCCCAGTAATAAAACTTTATGCGCTGTTCTCTCAGGCTAAACAATTCTGATATTTTTGATAATATCTCACGTTTCTTCGGACCAGGATAACCCCCCAGATGAATAAGCAGGGTTCTGCCCGACCATTTAATACGCGCAAGATAATAAAAGTTGGCCTTATTCTCGACCAACACAACATTTTGAGCGGAGGTCCTCAGAAATACCACTTCTTGAACTTTTTTGGGATCAATAACAACATTGTATGATATCGGCGTAATTGTTGTCTTTCGCCCTCTTATACCGATGGAAACAGGTCCTGATACTGTGATTTCCCCGACGGCCTTAACAATACCAAGTTCATTAAGAACCTCCTCGTCGGTAAGATCCATATTGTCAAAGCGCCATATCCTGGCGATATTTACAACCGCCGCTCGCGCCTTATGGCTAAAGAGATTGCTATCTCCCAAGTATTTGAGACTAAAACAGCGCTCGGTCATTTCATCGCTATCCATTTTAGCAATACCGTACAACGCGTTTAAGACCCATCCCAGATCGCGCTTATCACGCGGAAGCAACGTCGGAAAAATTGATTTCTGTATTATTTCGGTAAGACAGTTGTCAAGATACGCACTAATCCACGGAGTTGTAATGCGTTGGACATAAAACCTGATGCAGTTGCCAATCTCCTCAAGCTCGAGCTGCTTGGAGGTCTGCCCGACTATTTGATAGGCCTCTGCCACTTTGTCGACCTTGAGAGTAACCCTTTTTAACAGTTCACGCTTATCCTGATTCACCCATTCTACTCCAAGAATGCCCATCCCCTCGAGCTCGCAGACAGCCTGATGGACAGCCTCTTGCACCTCTGGTTCGTTACCGGACAGGTATACTGGCAATGTTTTTTTCGTAAAAGAAAATGAAAGATTCTTTTTTATTTTTGGCGCCCTCTGAAAGTAGGCGCTGTTTTCATATTTAATTAAAAGGTAATCTAAGATAAGCTTACGATAATCCATTTTATCCCCCATTTGGTTTTCGCTGTTAAGTAACTATTTTTGACATTTTTTTGCTAAATCCTCTAATTAAAAATGTTAAAAAAATATAACACCGCAAGTAAATTGCAGTGTTCAGAGTGTCAAAAAAGCTAACCATCCATATATGAATTTATAAATAAAAGTAAGGAAACAGCCTGTTGCTTCTACCAAACCTGTTTGGCCAGATTGCTTAAAACCGGCCAGGCTTCCTCGTTCTCAAAACCCCTGCGCCAGGCTCCTAAACCGGCCAAGCGATATTTTTTCATGAGCTCAACCCGTTTGGTCAGCGAGTAATCGTCCTCGAGCCACATCCGGTATGTCATGTTGTCTTTGCTCACTTCCACGTAATGCTGGCCTGACTTCTCATCGATGATTATTTCAGCCCCGTTTGCGCTGATCCACTCTGCGGCGCTATCCATCGAAAGAGCTTTGGAGGTAAGCTTAGTTTTACCCTCTGCGTCCGTTTCTTCCTGCCATAAACGGGTATAAAAAGGTATGCCGAGGATAAGTTTCCCAGGCGGCACTTCTTTTAAAATCTTCATTAGACCGGCTTCGACCCAGGGCAGCGATGAAACTGAACCGGCCACCCGGCTGCCTTGCCCGTTTTCGTCATAACCCATCACTATGAGATAATCAGCAGCCTCACTCAGGGCTTTGCGGTCATAACACATCGACCAGTTCTCGCTGCTGGACAAAAACGTTACATCAATACTAAGGGTACGTTCCTTTTCATGCAAGAGCGGCGCAAGTTCCCTGATAAATTGTACGAAGCTGCCCTTGTCCTGTAAAGACATGTTCTCAAAATCAATATTTATACCGTCGAGCTTATACAGATCAACGTAGCTTAAAAGCTGCTTAATTACTTTTATGCGAAGTTCGGCATCGGAAAAAAATCTATGGGTCAACTCAGGATCAAAGTTATTATCAAATAAAGCCCAGACCTGTCTGCCCTGCTGATGTGCCCAGTCCACATAATGCTTGTCCGCCCTGTTAATAACGAGGCCGTCCTCAGTGAGATGAAACCAGGTCGGTGAAAGCACCTGCACCCCGTCAAGCTCCCCTATTTTCGCAGGATCAACCGTAGTTTGCGACGCGTATTCCCAGGTTAGGATAATCGGCTTGCCGAGCGGATTCCAGGGCGGATAGCTTTCTTTTATGATATCCGCTGTTTTTATCGTAGTAAGCTTCACATTGTTTTTCTCAATGTAGCCCATCGTTCCTGCGGCAGTCTCGACCCAAAACCAGCCCTGATCTTCTCTCATAACACTTACCGGTTCATCCCTCGTTACTTTCACAACATAGGAAGACCTAAATGAAGGCTCCTTGCGCAGCTTGCTTTTTTTGGTCACCACAGCCTCCTGAACCGGCTCTTTTAAATCATGAACACGTACAAGCTTGCCCAGAGTATCCTCAAAAACCTCAAGGTCATAAACATCTTTAAGAGGGTCTGCCGGTACATACAGAGTTTCACCTTCGCGTACGACAGGGTACGTGAAAGAATAAGTTTCGAGGTTTAAAAGTCCCTCTTTGATACCGAGTGGGAAATGAAAAACATTTTTTGCCGTTGTAATAATAACAAGGCTGTTTTTTTCGTCCCAGGCAATGTTGGGGTCAATTTTTTCTTTAATAAAAGCAAAGGGGAGATACAAGGTCTCATCTTTATAGATAGCCGTTGCATCGATTAACCTGCCCATATAGTAGATCCGGCTTTCCCCTGTCGAATTGAGAGGCTGCTGTAAAAACCCCGGCAGAATATAGATAAAAGCTGCCAAGGCTAGCAGAATTGCGATCACCAAATATGTTGTTATGTTTTTTTTGCCTGGTGTTAGACTCTTTTGCACAGGGGTTTGGGGTACAAAATTCATAATAAAACAATCCCCTTGAAATAATATTTTGACTGTTCTTATCATACCAGTAATACTCACAGATAAGCTTAGATAATTACTGGAAACAGCAGGCGTCCCCGCTTACCACCGCTTATTTAGCAGACCCGATAAATCTGTCCAGACCCCCTCTTTTTCGAGACCTCTTCTCCAGACTGCCAGCCCGGCCAAGCGGTATTTTTTCATGAGCTCTACCCGTTTCTCTATTGAATAAGCATCCTCGAGCCACATCCTATATTTAACAGAGTCTGCTGTTATCTCGACATAATGCTGGCCGCTTTGCGGATCCTCGATTATGCCTGTTTTATTTTCTGCCATCCATTTCTCAGCCTGGTCCATAGTAAAGGTTTGGCGGGTCGTTTCTTCTTTTCCTTCTGCATCTGTTGCTACCTTCCATAGCCTGGTATATAAAGGAATACCGAGGAGCAATTTTTCAGACGGCACATCCTCGATCATCCTTTCGAGACCACTTTGCACCCAGGGTAAAGAGGCTGTCGAACCTGCCAAGGCCGTATTCTCGTCATAAGCCATCACTGTCAGATAGTCGGCGATTTCCCCGAGTTTTTTATGGTCGTAACACATCGACCAGTTTTCACTGCTGGAGTGAAAGATGATGCTGAGATTCAATACTTTGCCTCTGGCATGTAAGAGCGGAGCCAGTTCTCTGACAAACTGGACATAATGCTCCTTATCTTCGAGATACATATACTCAAAATCGACGTCGAGCCCATCAAGCTGATACCTGTCCAGATAGTCAAGCAACTGCTCAATAGCCTTGGTTCTATACAGGGAATCATTTAAAAAGGTATGGGTCAGATCGATCCGGCAGTTGTTTGAAAACACACCCCAGACCTGCCGCCCCTGCTGATGCGCCCACTGCACATAGCGCAGGTCGGCTTTAGCGGAGACGATTCCGTTTTCCTCAAGCCAAAACCAGGTCGGCGAGAGGACATCCACACTACCAAGCTCGCCGATGCCGGCGGGATTGACAGTCTTACTGCCGACAAATTCCCAGGTCAGCAAAATCTGCTCGCCGGATGGATTCCAGGGCTTGAAAGCCTCGGCATTATTATTTGTTCTCTTACTAATTCCTGACAGGTTCACGTTGCTTTTGGGAATATAACCTATCGTCCCGTTGAGTGTTTCTATCCAGTACCAGCCGTTTTCATCAGTGAATATGCTCACTTCTTCGGCAGCCTCAACCTGTGCCGACCAAGCCGCTCTTAGGTTCGGCTTGACCCGCAGCTTCCCCGTGTTAATGACCCTGCCTTGTTGTACCGGCAGCCGCTTATCTGAGATCGTCATGACTGATTCCGTTTTATTCTCGCAAATAGTGACGTCATATAGTTTTTCGACCAACTCAACCGGAAGATAGATATCGTGTTCTTTCTGAATTAATGGATAATTAATTTCATAGGTTTCTAAATTTTGCCTCGCCGCTTTACTATTAAGTGGAAAATGATAGAGGTCTTCTCCTGTAGTAACAATCACGAGCTTGTTTTTCACATCCCAATAGATCGCCGGATCAATACACTCCTTTAATACCGTCAGCGGTAAATAGGCAATTCCCTGCTCATAATGGCCGCTTTCTTCATGCAGCCTGCCCATATAATAGATTTGGGTCTGTCCGGTTGTGTTGGCAGGCCGGAATACTAAAGCTGGCCAATAGCTCACGGCCACCGTGAGTATTGTGAAAAAAACGCCGAGCAAAAGCATCACGCCGATGCTAATCTTTTCGGAACTTATCTTTTCAGTATTTATCTTTTCCGAATTTTGCTTCGCAGTATTTCTTTTTGCTCTTCTTGGCCCCAGAGGCGTTACATTCACAGATCTTTCCCTCCGTCATAATAATTTACTAAAAGGGCAGGGGGCTTTTACATGGTTTTAACTACTTTTTCATATATTATGATACAAGGAGGAATTATCATAACATGGTTTATCTTTCTTTACTTGTCAGTCTCGGTATTATTCTCCTCGGCGCCGAGGTTTTCACGAACAGCATCGAATGGCTCGGCAAAAAACTTCATCTCGGTGCAGGCGCCGTCGGCAGTATTCTCGCTGCAGTCGGGACTGCTTTGCCTGAAACGATGGTCCCCGTTACTGCTATACTCTTCGGCAATAATGAGGCTTCCACTCATATCGGCATAGGCGCAATCCTTGGCGCCCCTTTTATGCTGTCTACACTGGTGATGATGATAACGGGATTGGCCGCAATAATTTTTAAAGTAAACGGCAGCCGGCGTACTTGTATGTTGTGCAACCTGAGAATTGTGAAAAGAGATCTCTCTTTTTTTATGGTCTTATATGCTCTGGCGCTTGGAGCCGCTTTTTTACCCACACATACGCTCAAGACTGTCGTCGCCGCTCTCTTGGTTTTTGGCTATTTCAGTTATGCCCTCTATACTATTAAGGATGGGCTCTACCTTGATGCGTCAAAAATCAGCCCGCTCTTTTTTGCTAAAAAAAATCCCGACCCGTCTTTGGTCTTGATACTTCTCCAGATAGCAACGGCCTTGGCAGCGATTATTGCCGGGGCAAATGTTTTTGTCGGAGCGATTACAGATTTGTCGGTATTATGGGGAATCCCCGCGTTTATCCTTGCTATCATCATCGCTCCAATTGCCACCGAATTGCCCGAGAAATTCAACAGTATCATCTGGATCAGGCAGCGCAAAGATACGCTGGCTTTAGGGAACATCACCGGCGCAATGGTCTTCCAGAGCTCATTGATTCCGGCTCTCGGGATAATACTAACGTCATGGGAACTCTCACCGCTCGCGTTAACCAGCGGTATCTTGGCGCTCTTTTCCACAGCCATAATTTATTTAAGCATTTGTAAAAATAATGAGCTTAAACCCAGGACTCTCATCGTGGTCGGCTCATTATACTTTATCTTTTTTGCACTTGTTTTGTTAACGAGAGGAAACTTCTAAGATTATTTGTTACTTTCAACCTTGTTCCAATATTTCTTGACATCCTTAATCAGATTATCAATATGATCGACCATAGCCCTCTCCGCCTTATCAGGGTCATGCTGCTCAATAGCCTTTAAGATGTTGGCGTGATCAACCGATACAACGCTATGTACTTCTTTTCTGATGTATTCGAGCACAGGCGCTAATTGGCCATCCTGCCTAATTAACTCCATAGCTCCTTCTAACACCTTGTTGCGCGAAGCTTTTGCCAGAATGCGGTGGAAAGCCACATCTTGTTCTGCGGCTCCGCCCCTGGCATGCGCAACCCTTTCCTGCTGCAAGCGCTGGAAATGCCAAAGCTCTTTAATTTCATCGCCGGTGGCATGTATGGCTGCAAGACGCGCCAGTTCCCTTTCGATAGCACGGCGGGCAACGAGGATATCAATTAATTCTTCCGAAGACCTCGTTTCTAATACTTTGAAGAACTCCTGTCCCTGTTCTGTCCGAACCTTCTTTTCTTCGAGTTCTTTAAATCGCGCAAATCCCGCTGCAGTCAATCTTCTGCCCTGATAACCAAGCTTGCTCGTAAAGCCTGAGCTGTCGTACTGAGCGAGTATCCTACCGGTAGTTGCCTCGCTGACATCCCAGCCGTAGTTTTTCAGTTCCCGGCTTAAATGACCGGAACCTACCGGAATTTCACTCTGGTTTATGATAAATAGTATCAGATATTCTTGCCTATCTTTTTCGATCAGCATTTTTATCACCTTATTTCTAACATTGCAATTTTGTATGATTTTATTATACCATTTTCTGAGCTTATTTGCTTCGAGGTATAAAACCCCTCTCCGTACAACACATTAGAAATATAATCGCAACCTAAAAATGACGGAGGTATCTCCACTTGCACTTTTGCCGGAACATCTTCTTTGCAACTATTTTAGCCGGCGCCCTCATCCAGCCGGTATGCTCAACAGCTCAGCCCATGCAGCAGTCCTTACTGGTTGTCACTGTTCCGGGACTTAGTCTGAAGGACTTATCAGATAGCATTTCGCTTAGCAGGCTGGTTGCAACGGGTAAAATCGGCTTAATGAATACTAGCAGCGCAGTGAAAAAAAGCCTTCCCGCCTCTTATCTGACGATGTCTGCAGGTATGAAAGCCTCGTGGCCCAGTAAGAAAAACATCTCGGGCTACCAGACCTTAGAAACAATAAACGGGATCAAAAGCGGCGAGATTTACCGGCGTTATACCGGTTACGACCCAGCCCATGCCGCGATAGTGGTCCCCGATATTCAGGCGATTATCACGGCTAATGCCGACAAGCTCGAACCTGGTCTGCTGGCCGAGACACTTGCGGTTAAAGGGGTCCCTTTTTTGTTTATCGGGAATCAGGACTCACCTACGGAAATATCTCGGCCGGGTGTGTTCCTCGCTATGAATAAAAAAGGCACGCTCAGCGATGGTTACATTGATGAGCGCACTTATTTGACTAGTCAATCTTCACCTGCTTTTTATAGTACTAATTATACATTTTTTTATGATAAAACGAAAGAGTTTCTCGAAACGCACACCGGCATTATCTTCTTAGACCTCGGTGATTTAGCCCGGCTAGACAAGCTCTATGATAATCTCCCGACTGAGGTATATGAGGCCGACCGGAACAGAATTCTTGGAGATATAGGCAGTTTCACCGCTAAACTGCTCGAACTTGAGCAGCTTTATGGTTATGACCTTTTATTAATCACTCCATATCCGGATAAGAGCTCCCAACTGTCGGGCAACACACTGGCGCCGGTGATACTGCGGACATCTGACTCCTCACCTGGTCTCTTGTCTTCTGCCAGTACAAAACGACCAGGATTAATCACCAACCTCGATATCGCTCCGACAATCCTAGATATGGCCGGAATCAACACCACCGACGATTTTATCGGCGCTCCGGCTTATGCCCTGAAAAATGCTGACCCGCCTGCTTTCCTGATCTCTTTACAACATACTTCTTTAGACAATTACCTGCTGCGGCCTGCCTTGTTGAAGAGCTATGTGATTTTTCAGATCATCGTAGTTTTGACAACAGTTATACTCTTACTCTTGCGTCACCCTTTTTTGCCGTTTGTCCGCCCTTTTCTGCTCTCGTTAGAAATATTACCGCTCTTTTTTCTCATCGCGCCAATCATAGGCCCGCAAGGACTTTTCGCAACTGCCATTTTCCTCATAGCCGCTGCTTCAGTTAGTACCATACTCTTGGAAAAATCAGCAGGACTTATCAAACGTCTCGCTATTGTTTGTCTTTTGACCTCATTTTGCATCGTTGCCGATCTTCTCGTTGGCGCTCCGCTAATGAAGAGCTCCTTATTAGGCTACTGTCCAATCAGCGGCGCCCGCTATTATGGATTGGGCAATGAGTATATGGGTGTCTTGCTCGGCTCCTCAATTATCGGCTCAACACTCCTTATGGAAATCGTTAAACACAAAAAAACATTACACGCTTTTGTTGTATCCTTCATCATTTTGACGTATCTTGTCGCTGCTCCGCAGTGGGGAACTAATGTCGGAGGTGCAATAGCGTTTCTCTGCAGTTTCACACTCCTCGTACTGCTGATTTATCAAATAAAGCTGGGTCCAAAGAGCCTGACCATCGCCCTTTTTGGTATTCTTGCTATTCTGTTGGCCTTGTTTTATTTCGACTTCACAAGACCTCAGGCCGAACAATCCCATATCGGTCTGACTGCCCGCTTAATAAAAAAAGGAGGGCTCTCCGCCCTCCTGCCAATAATAATACGAAAAGTCGCTATGAACATTAAGCTCCTCAATTATTCGCTCTGGACCCGTGTCCTCATAACTTTTTTAGGCGCTGCAGCCTTGCTTTTTTACCGTCCTCCTGGTGTTATGCGACAGATTTTTGATGAATATACATTCTTTAAGTCGGGGTTTATTACCGGTATTGCGGCAAGCGCCATTGCGCTGCTTGCGAACGACTCCGGTATCGTCGCTGCCGCCACATGCATGATCTATGTCCTTGTAACCCCTCTGTATCTCGCAACTTATCGAATACCCCTCGGCGTAAAAGCTTAAGCAACTGCCGGTCAGAAGAGGATGCGATCATGGTAAATATAGACATTCATGAGCAGCCCCAGCGCTATCATGTTGGCTAAAAGCGCACTCCCACCGTAACTGACAAACGGCAACGGAATACCGGTTATCGGCATTATGCCGATAGTCATGCCGATATTCTGCAGGACGTGAAAAGTAAACATCGAGACAACCCCGACAGCGACAAGGCTGCCATAGACATCCTTGGCCTTCGTAGCAATCATAATGCCGCGGTAAATGAGCAAGAGAAATAGGATTAATAATATAATTGAACCGATAAATCCGAACTCTTCGGCTAATACACTAAAGATAAAATCCGTCCACTGCTCCGGTAAAAATTCACCTTTTGTCTGAGAACCTAACCCCCAGCCTTTTCCGAAAAACCCTCCGGAGCCAACCGCTATCTGGGACTGAATGATATTCCATCCGGAGCCCCTCGGGTCTATCATTGGATTCACAAACACAACCAGACGCATAAGTTGGTAATCCTTCAACGGAAGCGGCAGCCCCCAGGTATAGTGACTATAAATGGCCAGACTAACTATGCCAATACCCCCGACAAACAGCACACCCAGCAGTATCGGGGATGCCCCGGCAGCTAAAAGCATTCCAAACATAATAGCAACATAAACTAATCCTGTGCCTAAATCAGGCTGTTTGAGAATCAATACCAGCGGTATGCCGGTATAGAGAAACACCGGGATCAGATCTCTTATTCTGTTTAGTTTTCCGACTCGGGGACGTAAAAATTGTGCCAGCCCCAGGATAAACAGGATTTTAACTATCTCGGCCGGTTGGAATTTATATGGGCCAATCGGAATCCAGGCCTGAGCCCCTTTTGTTTCTGTGCCAAAGAACAGCACGGCAAGCAAAAGCCCAAGGTTTAACAGGTATATCTGGATGGAGTATTTGGATAGCTTGCTATAATCGACTGTGAGCACACATAAAAAAGCTACGGAGCTGACAGCAAGCCAAAGCATCTGCCGGTTTACATAGTTGACATGATATTTTATGCTGGCATTATATGTTGCACTTTGTAAAACAAAGAAACCCACCACAAGGATGAGCCCAACAACAATCAGCAGGATATAGTCAAGGCTTTTGAACAGTTTGGATATGCGCATGCGAGCACCCCTTCCCTATCCAATTATACCGAAAAATCCTTTGTATCTAAAGCGTTTTCTTCCGGTAGGGGCGCTGATTTTACCGGCAATTTACCCCATTACTGTCAAATAATTATTTTTTCTTTTATCTTTGAGGATAGACACGGTTGATTTTTATTATCGGTATACTGGCAACGAGCGCCACCGATTGATCATCCGAATTCAGAGTGATTTCTGTTCCCTTCCTGTCAATGTCCATGTAGTTCGAGATGACCTTAATTATGTCCTCCTTCAAGCTCTCGAGAAGCTGCGGAGATATATTGCTGCGGTCGTGAACAAGAACGAGGCGAAGCCTTTCCTTGGCAATATTTTTGCTAAGTGAAGCCTCTCTACCCATGATTCTACCAAACAGATCCATTTCTATGGCCTCCTTTATCTCAGCTCTTAATACCAAACATTTTCTTGACTTTACCAAAGATACCTTCATCAACCTCCAGATTTATGAACGGCACATCTTCCCCGGTTATTCTTTTGGCTATATTCCTATAGGCCTGTCCAGCCTGGGAATGAGCATCCAATACGGCGGGTTCCCCTCTATTCGTAGATACTACGATTATCTCATCTTCAGGAACTACCCCGATAAGCTCGACCGCGAGGATGTCAATCATGTCATTGATATCCATCATATCGCCCTTTTTGACCATGAGCGGACGAATCCGGTTAATGATGAGCTTTGGATTCCTTAACTCAGCGGCTTCCAACAGCCCGATAATACGGTCGGCATCCCTTACGGCCGCGACCTCCGGAGTAGTTACGACAATAGCCTTATCGGCGCCTGCGATAGCATTCTTGAAGCCTTGTTCGATCCCGGCCGGGCAGTCGACAATCACATAATCAAATTCCTCTTTCAACTGATCGCAAAGAATCTTCATCTGGTCGACGTTTACCGCGGTCTTATCCTTTGTCTGTGCGGCCGGCAGCAGGGCGAGGTTATCAAATCTCTTATCACGGATCAGCGCTTGTTTTAAACGGCAATTGCCATTTGTTACATCGACAAGATCATAGACTATCCTGTTTTCGAGACCTAAGACGACGTCAAGGTTTCTTAAGCCAATATCGGTATCAATCAATACTACTTTTTCACCCATTGAGGCTAGCGCTGTTCCGATATTGGCGGACGTAGTCGTTTTACCAACCCCGCCTTTACCGGAGGTAATTACAATAACTTCACCCATTCCCTAATTCCCCCTATTATACTCAAGATAATTTGCGTACCCTTTTAGTTCTCTGACAATTATTGTTCCATTAGCAATTCTTGCAACTTCAGGTTCCTGTGGCTCTTCTTCCGGAGCACGCGTTATGTAGTTGGCTATACGCAGCTGGTTAGGCTGCAAACGGAGAGCGCCAACCCATGCATTTTCATCCCCTTCGGTGCCCGCATGGACCGTACCGTTAAGCGTGCCAAGTACAAGAATATAGCCCGTAGCCGTTATCTGTGAGCCAGGTTTAACATCGCCAAAAACGATGACATTTCCGGCAAAGGTAATATCCTGCCCCGAACGGATATTTTTACTGACCGTAAGCGTGGGCAGCCAGCTTACTGTTTCGGTGTCATGAGCATCTTTCAGCCTCGCCTGGCCTCCATGAAATAATCTCGCGGAGCCACCTGTCGGAGACGCAGCCTTAATGCTCTTAATCGTCAACCGGTTTTCCTGAAATATTTGCCAGAGAGCACTTACCTGTTCAGGTGACAGCTTGCGCTTCCCGGCATCAAAGACAACACTGGCACCCTTGAAGAATTCCCCCTCTTTCCCCTGCAGGCGTTCTTGTAATGCTTTCTCGATTTCTTCCCAGGTGGACTGTTCATTACAAAAAACACTTAATCCCTCACGGCTGCCTTTGAACGTTATGGTATCTTTTTTCATCTCTTTTGCCTGTTCCCCCTGTTGACAAATTCAATTGCACCTGCTAAAAAAGTATGATACTTAAACTAACTCTAAGTTCGCGATAAAACTGGAAAATCCCTGCCAGGCTTACAGAAAAAAACAGGGTTTTTTCCCTGTCTTTCTGTTATTTTTTGACATAGTATCTTTTTCATTACTCCGGCCTGTCACCGGCAACTTGGGCAGGATCTACTTCAACTTTCTGGAGTCCGAAATATTCTTCAAACACTGCTTTAGCTATGAGTCCGACCGAACCGGAACCGCTCCAGCCATGTTCTATGACCCCTGCAAAGGCGATCTGCGGGTTATCGGCCGGTGCAAAGGCAATAAAGAGACCGTCGTAATCTTGGTTCTTCACATACCCTTCGCGGCCTGGTTGGGCAGTGCCGGTTTTTGCCGCGACTTTAATGTTTTCGGGAAATCTGTAAAACAGAGAGTATGCCGTACCCCCTGGCGCTGTTACGGCAAGCATTGCTTTTTGTGTCTCGGCAATGGTTTGAGCAGTTACGGTAGTCTTATAAACGAGTTCCGGCGCAAATTGTTGAAGCACATTCCCGGCAGGATCGATAATTTTTTCTACAGTATAGGGCTTATAGCGCGATCCGCCGTTAGCCAGCGTAGCCACCATATTAGCTAATTGAATCACCGTATACTCGTTGTAACCCTGACCTATCCCTGTATTATAGGTATCCCAGTCATGCCATTGAGTATAGTGATCTAGTTGGCTTTTCCTTTCTTGTTCCCAGACCTTTTTTTCGCTGTTCAACTCCTGTTGCAGTCTGGTTTTCTCACGTTCCATCGGAGTGTTAATAATTTTTTGGTTGTATTCAGACTCGATTGCCGCTATCTTTTCATCAATTTGTTTGTTAATTCGGTCCGCCCGCAATTGGAACTCTTTGTTTTGCCACTCGGGACCAGGCAAAAGCCCTGAGCTTTCGAAAGGCAAATCTATGCCTGTAGGTTTTCCGAGACCAAATTCAAATCCGACGCGGCCTATTTGAGCGATCCCAGCCCGGCGAGCCATCTCCTGGAAATATACGTTGCAGGAACCGGCCATAGCGGAATAGAAATTAACCGGCCCATGGACGTCCCAGCACTTGATATACGGCGGGTTCCAGTATTTTCCCGTACAGGTTACATAATCCGTTGGTGAAACCCCGGATTCGAGACCGGACATGCCTGTTATCATTTTAAAAGTTGATCCGGGCACATAGACGCCCTGGATGGCCCTGTTGTTCAAGGCTGTAGGGATATTGCGGAAATAGTAATCGGCCTGATCCTGATTTAATGATTTCCCGTTAAAGTCATCGGGATTCAAAATCGGCCTGCTTGCCATTGCTAAAACCTTTCCGGTCTTTACATCGAGCAGAACGGTTGCCCCGGCCTTGGCCTTGGGATGCTCTTTTTGAACCTTGGCGAGCGTTTCATCAAAACTTTTTTCCATAGCCTGCTGCAATTTCAGATCTATCGTTAACTCCAGTTTATTCCCGGCAATAGCCGGGATAGAGTTTATCGGCCTGACAGGCCTGTTTTTTGCCGTTACCTCCACCTGTTGAAAACCGTTTTGGCCGCGCAGGTATTGCTCATATGTCTTTTCAAGCCCGGTTTTCCCGACAAGGTCTCCCAGCCCGTAATTTTCAAACCCGGGCTGTTCCAACTCCTCTTTGATGGAGTGAACGTAGCCCAAAAGATGTCCGGCCAGGGTTCCATAATTGTAGGAGCGTTGAGGCTGCACATCAATATTCACACCTGCAAGCTCGCGACGCCGCTCCTCAACAGCCGAAACCAATTCGATCGGGATATCCCTTTTTATGATGATTGGCTCAAACAACCTGTTGTTTTGTGAGGTTATCATGGCCTTGATACTGTCAAAAGTAATTGTGGGGTCATTGATAATTTCCACAAGCCTGCGAATGACTTGGTCGGTATCTTCCTGCAGCCCGAGATAGTTCAGGGACAAATTAAAGACAGGCCTGTTCGTGACCATAACCAGTCCATTTTTGTCTGTGATCTCTCCTCTGGCTGCCGGTTCGGGGATCAAGCGCACTATGTTGGATTCTGCCTGCAGACGGTAGATCTCTGTCCTGACAAGCTGCAGCCAGGCGATACGGACAAACAGCACTGCAAAAATAGCAATAACAACCCAGGTGTATAAGCGCAGTGTCCGATCCAGAATTATCCTCGATTTTTGCATCCCCATAGGATCCCCCTCTTTGGATTAGTTAGCCAGGAGCGGTTTACTATCAGATGAATCTCTCCCAGAATTTCGGGCTAAGTTGGGCTTCCTTATTCTTAGCGGCTGATTGGTAAAAGAAATAGGAGTAAATAAAGGGCACGAGACACATGTTATAGATTGCCATGGGTATCGCTTTCCAGAACAATAGTGATATTCCCCAATTTAAGCCTGTTATTTTCCCAAGCATGAAAAAAATAAGCCCATTAAGGAGGGTACCAAGAAACACGCTTATTATTGGGACAAGCAGGTTCTCGCTATAAGTCCTGCCTGTAAACCAGCCGATAAAAAGTCCTGTCAAGCCCTTACTCAACGCATTCATGCCGATAAAACGCCCGGTAATTATATCCTCGAACAAACCAAGCGTATAACCAAAAAACACTCCTCTTTGGGGTCCTTCGAGAACTGCGGTAAACAAAACGAAGATTAAAACAAAATCAGGTTTTACCCCAGCTATAGATGCGTGACTAAAAATAGTCGTCTGCAGGAGCAAGCCTAAGGTAGCAAGTAGAAAAACAACCGGATAGCTCACGTGTTATCCTCACCTCCAGCCTCTGAATCTATGTCGGCCTCAGGGTTTATGACCTCGACAATAACAAAAACCTCTTCGAGACGGGCAAAATCAACAAAAGGCTTGATTGATGCCGTCTTCATCAAACCACTAGGTTCAATCTTTACTTCTGCTACCGTACCGATCCGGATTCCGCGCGGATACATCCCGCCTAAACCGGAAGTAACCACCGTCTGACCGGGAATAACCGGCGCGTCATGGGGTAGATGAATCATGTTCAGAATACCGTCTCTGCCTGTCCCGACAACAACCCCCGGAGTGATCCTGTTCTCAAACACCCTGGCTCCGACAGCGCACTCAGTGTCTAAAAGTATCGAGACCTCAGATATATTATTGGTGGAGTTAATTATCGTACCTACGAGCCCGTCGTGATTTACGACAGTCATTCCGCGACTCAATCCCTGATTAGTGCCTTTATCAATAATAATTGTCTGATACCAGCTGCCTGGGTCTCGTCCGATTACCTTGGCCATCACCAAATTATAATTCTGAGCCTTAGTTTCTTTGTACCCGAGCAGGCTTCTTAAACGTTCGTTTTCGGTCTCCTGTTCTTTGATTGTAAACAATTGTTCTTCAAGCTGCGTTATCTTGCGAGTCATCTCTTCATTTGCGAGCCTAAGCTCTTTGTTGCTGCTAAAGTAAGCAAAAAAGTTACTCGTTTCCTTCGCTAAAAAAGCCAGGCCCTTTTGCACCGGCGCCGCCACTTCTCTCGTCACACGTGACAAAGGAAAAGGCAGAGCCTGATCCCTTCCGGTAGCAACCATAATTTGTAAGGTTGCAATTATTCCAATTGCAATAAAAACTCCTATAAGGATCTTTTTTTTAGTGGTCACCACTACCCACCTAACCTATGCGTTTATTTGGAATTAGCAATCTCTTCAAGGTGTCAATATTCTCCAAGGCCTTGCCGGCGCCAATAGCTACCGCCGACAGGGGCTCTTCAGCCAGATGAACCGGCATACCGGTATCACGGCTGATCAACTCATCCATCCCATGTAACAATGAGCCGCCGCCAGCCATCATGATACCACGATCCATAATATCTGAAGCCAGTTCGGGGGGCGTCTTTTCGAGACATATTCTGATTGCTTCAATAATTGCTGAAACCGGTTCAGATAGGGCTTCTGTTATCTCGTGAGAAGAAACTGTAATCAGCTTCGGGAGTCCTGAAACGAGATCCCTTCCCCTGACCTGGTAAGTCTTAGGATTGTCCTCTTTAAGTGCGGAACCGATATTTATCTTAATATCTTCGGCCGTTCTCTCGCCAATCATTAAATTGTATGAGCGTTTAATATAATTGACAACAGCCTCGTCCATTTCATCGCCACCAATGCGTATGCTTCGGCTCGTTACAATTCCGCCTAGTGAAATAATAGCTACATCCGTTGTCCCGCCGCCAATATCGACAATCATATTTCCGGTCGGTTCATGAATTGGCAAACCGGCCCCAATGGCGGCAGCCATCGGTTCCTCAATCAAATAGGCTTCGCGGGCGCCTGATTGAATAGTAGCTTCCTTTACTGCCCGCTCCTCCACTGTAGTAACCCCGGCCGGAACACATACAACGACTCTGGGTCTGTTAAAATACCCGATATTTGAACCTAAAGCTTTTTTTAAAAAATATCTCAACATATTGTGCGTAACGTCAAAGTCGGCGATAACTCCATCTTTCATCGGTCTGATGGCCATTATATTACCGGGTGTTCTCCCAATCATATTTTTGGCTTCTTCGCCGACGGCTAAAACGATGCCTGTATCCTTTTGTATGGCTACGACAGAGGGCTCTGTCAGAACGATCCCTTTCCCTTTTATATAAACCAGCGTGTTGGCTGTTCCCAAATCTATTCCAAGATCTTTGCTAAAAAACATTATCGTCTGCTTCCCCTTCCTGAATTAAGAATTATGTTAATAGTGTATCCTAAAAATACCCTTTTTCTTTCATGCTCAAAAAATTATTCTGACCTATGATCAAATGATCGATTAGTTCAATACCTAAAAGATGACCGGCATCGCATAAACGCTTCGTTATGTTGATATCCTCTTGGCTGGGTTGGGTCTCGCCGCTAGGATGATTATGCAGAAGAATCAGGCTTGCGGCGCTCCTTTTAAGCGGAAGCTTGAATACCTCACGCGGATGTACTAAAGATGCGTTAAGACTGCCGACTGAAACAGTATCGATCACCATCACTTGGTTCTTAGTATTCAGATTTATGACCTTAAAATGTTCTCTGTCCAGATAAGCCATTTCAGCGATGACCAACTGCGCGGCATCCTGCGGTGTTTTTATGACAGGTCTGACTCCCATACTCTGCCTGGATAGACGCTTGCTCAATTCCACAGCGGCAATAATCTGAGCAGCTTTGGCTAAACCAATACCTCTTCTTTGGCTTAGTTCCTCAACACTGGCCTGTGTCAGAGAGACTAACCCCCCTCTCTCTAAAATGTCATGCGCCAAATCCAGCGCTGATTTTTCTTTTGTCCCGGTACGCAATAAAATAGCAAGAAGTTCATGGTCCGAAAGGCTTTTGGAACCGTAGACCTTTAATTTTTCCCTTGGTCTTATTTCTTCCGGGTAGTCTTTGATGGCCAAATGGCCGGTATTTGTCGGTTTTTCCACACTCATGGTCCTCCCAAAATCTGAAAGCCACACAGGCCCAATAGCCGCCTCGTCATAACAAGAGGCAGTCCGACAACATTGTAATAACAGCCTTCGATCCTCTCGATGAGCAAGGCCCCGAGCCCCTGTATCCCATATGCTCCTGCCTTGTCCAGCGGTTCTCCGGTCTGGACATAGGCTATAATCTCACTCATCGTAAGCCGTCTGAAGAATACTTTAGTTGTCTCAACATCCTCGTAAATCTGCAGCTTGGAACCATTGCCATTTTTCCGTTGCACAACACATACACCGGTCATAACTTCATGAACAGAACCTGATAATTGTTTAAGCATCTCAATAGCTTCCTCTGTGCAACCGGGCTTGCCAAACACCCTTTCTTGCCGGATAACGATAGTATCAGCGGCAAGAATAACCTCATCGTCACCGACCGGAAGGGCCAATGCCTTGGTCCTGGCTAATTCCAGGACCCAAGCAGGCAATGGAGCATAGGGTTGTCCTTCTTCGACACAGCTTGGTATTACACGAAATGTTAACCCTATTTGTTTTAATAGTTCTTCGCGCCGTGGGGAAGCAGAAGCCAGTATTAATTCCATAACCTATCTCCTGAAGAATACAAACAAGGCTAACAAAAAACCGATAATACTTGCCACATTAAATTTTAAGAGCAGCCCGAAAGTAACTTTAATGACAAGCAGGTCTATTGTTGTAGGTTCAAGTCCAATTAACTGAAAACCCTGGTTTAATACCGGCAAAACGTTGCCCAGAGTTACCCCCAACAAGCTGCCTATCAAACCGCCGATAATCAATAAGATCAGTAACAGCCACGGACTTTTTGAAGAATTATATCCTCGCAAGAAAATCCCCCCTCCTCTTGTCTTATCTCAGTTTATCATCCGCATAGCTTATTCACAAGCAAGAATGTCCTGTAAAATCATGGGCTAAAGTGAAAAACGTCCGTGCGGACGTCTATTCATTTCAAGCTCATGTTGAAGGTCAATATCTCGAGGTTTACCGATAGATCGACGTTCCTGACCTCAATATGCTTTGGAACCGTAATCGCCTTCGAGGCGAAATTCAGGATAGCCGCGACCCCTGCTTTGACGAGTATATCGACTACTTCCTGCGCATATCTGGCCGGAACAGCCACAATACCGATCTTTACCTCTTCTTTTATGACAAATTGCTCTGCCTGAGTAATTGGATATATCGGGATGCCGCCTAGTTTTAATCCTACTTTATTAATGTCGTTATCAAAAACGGCAACAGTGTTGAAACCTCTCTCCTGAAAGCCTTTATACTGTGTCAGGGCAGCTCCGAGGTTTCCTGCTCCGATTATTACTGTTTTCCATTCCTTTTCGAGTCCAAGTATTTTAATGATATGCCTGTTCAGGTCGCTGACGTCATAGCCAACGCCGCGTGTACCAAAATCGCCGAAATAGGCCAGGTCTTTTCTGACCTGCGCCGAGGACCCGTTAATCCCTTCTGCTATCTCTCCCGAGGAAACACTTTTGATTCCATTTTTTTGTAATTGGTTCAGATAGCGGGAGTACACGGAAAGACGTATTACTGTGGCTTCTGGTACTTTCAGGGTCTTCATTCTATCACTCCTTCCAGCAGAATTATAACATATCTTGGTAAAACAGTATAGGATATGTATCCCCCGTTCACAATTTAGTTAGTGTTCGCAAGAAAACGGCTATAATCCTCCAAGAGCGCGAGCGCCTGTTGCTGGCTGATAAGTATATTCAAATCCTGCCATTGATTTTCCAACTGCTGTAAGCTTTCGGCCCATCTGCTGCAGCGTAACGCCAATATTGACAATGCCTCGGCGCAGGGCGCGGCTTGCTTCTGCGCGGCCAGATTTGTGCCCTTTTTCGCTAAGTCCTGCAGTTGGGTGGCCAACACCGCAAACTTCGGTTTAAATTGCTGCATAGTTTCATCCTTGGCGCTATACCCGGTATAAAGCAGTAAGCCCTTATTCAGGTAAAGACTGATGCTGCCCAAAAATGGTGCTACCTCTTCTCCTGCAAAAGAATCCGCCGCATCGAATTTGTATGATACGGCATTGACCTCTCCCTTTTGTATGACAGCCTTTTTCCCGTCTACCTGAATACTGGCGGCCAACGGCGACAGGTTTTCTTCATCATTGGCGAAACCCACGAGCACAGTATAGGGCGATACCCCGCTGATTACGGCAGGCAGACCCTTCTCGGCCAAGGAAGTTCCGACGGCCAGGGCCTGTTCCTGCTCGGTGTAAGTCCCGGCAAGTACACAGTAATAATCAAATTTTGTTAGCCTCAGCGCCTTTTTTTTCTGAACGCTTTCAACTGCAGACAAAGGTGCATCTTTGCCGATATTTGCCAGATAAAAATTCCCTAAAACCTGTCCAAAACATACCGACACTAATAGGACTGTAAAAAAGACCAGGGCGATCGAAAAAATTCTGTTTGGTATTCTCCGGCGGCTTCTCAAGCTAACACCCCCATCCACCTTACATCTTATGCACCAGGGGCAAAGCTTTAGAACTCTTAGGTGTTTGTTAGGATATCATAGGCCTCGCCAACCAGATATAAAGAACCGGTTATCAGAATGAGGTCCTCCGGATTGGCGAGCATAAACGCTCTATCCAAGGCAGCATCCAGTGTCTCACAATAATCCAGCGCTGCTTTCTTTGGAAAATATTCACCTGTCTTCCGCCAGTCTCCGGCTCTAGCCGAGGCCGGCCTCGTGACAATTACATTGTCGGCAAAAGGCTCAATAAACCTGACTGCCTGAGCCCTGTCCTTATCTGCAAGCATGCCGATAATAAGAATTACTTTTCCGACGTCCCGCCGTTTACGGGCCAGCCAACCGGCCAGCGCTTCGACACCGGCCGGGTTGTGAGCGCCATCGGCTACAATGAGCGGGTTCGCCTGTAGAATCTCCAGACGGCCCGGCCATTTTACTGCGGCCAAGCCCTTTTTGATCATATTGCTGCTGATATTCCAACCCACCGTAGATAAGAGTTTCAGCGCTAATATTGCCGTAGCCGCGTTGACCAGTTGATGCTCGCCACGTAAGGCCAGCCGGATTTTTCCAAGCTCCCCGCTATCCTCACCGGACAGCCTGGCCCGGAAAAACTGACCGCAGGCATTCTCCTCTATGAATTCCCAGGATATCTCCTCCTGGACGTGATAAAAAGGCGCTGCTTTCGCGTACGCCGCTTGCCTGATTACTTCGAGCGCTATTTTGTCCGTACTAGCAGTAATTACCGGACAGCCGTCTTTAATAATACCGCTCTTCTTCGCAGCTATTTCCGCAATCGTGTCTCCCAAATACTGGGTGTGCTCAATACTGACATTAGTAATAATCGCTACCAGCGGCTTGGCAATAACATTCGTGGAATCGATATCCCCGCCAAGCCCGACCTCGAGTACAAGAATATCCACGTTCTCGCGGCGGAAGTACAAGAACGCCATAGCCGTCAGAACCTCAAATTCTGTAGGATTTTCTCCGGTGCTCGCAAAAACATCTTGAAAAGCCGGGATGATTTCTGTGAGAGTCGCGGCAAAGTCATTTTCCAAGATAGCCTCGCCATTAATGGTGAACCTCTCCGTATAGGAAATAAGATGCGGCGACGAAAAAACGCCAACACGGTATCCGGCCTCGCGCAGTACGGACGCAATCATCGCGGATGTCGAGCCTTTCCCGTTCGTTCCGCCGACATGTATTACCGGCAGTTGGGCGTGGGGATTGCCAAGATACTCAAGCAGGCTGGTAATCCGCGCCAAGCCCAGATTGATCCCGAATTTAGTCAGTTCGGTGATAGTCTTGATAGCCTGTTCATAGTTCATTCCCGCTCACCTCAAAGAAGCAATACTTTCGAGTACGGCCTCTTTTTTTGCTTCGTAATCGCGGAGCTTTAGTTTTTCTTTCTCCACCACGTCGAGAGGCGCCTTATCTACAAAAGCGGGATTATTGAGCTTCCCGGTCAACCTCGATATTTCCTTATCGAGGTTGTTCTTTTCCTTATTCAGGCGGGCGAGCTCCTTCTCAAGGTCGACCAGCCCCTTTAACGGCAGATATAACTCGACGCCGCTAACCACGGCGCTGACGGCCTGACTGGGCTTCTCGGGCTGTGTCGGCAATAGAGTTATCTCGTGGATACCCGCGAGGTTCTTAATATACTCCGCTCCTGCCAGCATTGCTTCGTGAACTGTCTCATTTTGGACCATGAGAATCAGTTCGGCCTTTTTGCCGGGCGGTACATTCATTTCACTCCTCAGATTACGAACCGCTTTTATTACCTCCATAATCGAGAGCATCTGCTGCTCGGCCATATCATCGAGCTCTGCCCTGTCTCCTTTGGTCCACGCCGCAAGCATAATTGTCTCGCCCTCATGCGGGAGAAGCTGCCAGATTTCCTCGGTGATAAAAGGCATAAAAGGATGCAGAAGCTCCATGGTTTGCCTGAGCGTTCGCGCCAATACAGCCTGTGCGGTTTTTCTGCTTTCAGCGCTATCTTTCCCGTACAGGCGGGGCTTGATCATTTCAATATACCAATCGCATAATTCATTCCAAATAAATTCATACAGGACATGAGCTGCTTCACCGAGGTCATAGCGGTCTAAGTTTCTCGTAACCTCTTGGGCCGCGTACGCAAAGCGGCTTCTGATCCAGCGGTCTGTAAGGGTCATAGCTTGCGGCAAGACTTCTGCAGATATACTTTCCTGTTCATAGTCTTCGAGATTCATAAGCGCAAACCGCGAAGCGTTCCAGACCTTATTGGCAAAGTTACGCGTACTTTCGAGCCGTTCTACCTGAAAACGCAAGTCATTGCCGGGTGTATTGCCGGTAATGAGCATGAAACGCAGGGTATCGGCCCCGTATTTTTCGATGACCTCAAGCGGGTCAATGCCGTTACCGAGGGATTTGCTCATTTTTCGTCCCTGAGCATCGAGGATTAACCCGTGAATAAAGACCTCGCGGAAGGGAACCTCCGGCATGAATTCAATTCCGGAGAAAATCATCCTGGCTACCCAGAAAAAGATGATATCCCGTCCTGTTACAAGAACCGAGGTCGGATAGTAACACTTCAACTCCGCTGTTTCAGCGGGCCAGCCTAGTGTTGAGAAGGGCCACAGCCCGGAAGAAAACCAGGTATCGAGAACATCCGGGTCTTGTTCGAGACGGTTGCTCCGACATTTCGGACAGGTCTGCGGCGCCTCTTTGGCGCATATTACCTCACCGCAATCCTGACAGTACCAGACCGGGATGCGGTGTCCCCACCACAACTGGCGGCTGATACACCAGTCACGGATGTTTTCCATCCAGTTGTAGTAGATCTTGGTAAAGCGTTCCGGAACGATCTTCGTGCGTCCATCTCTCACAGCTTCAAGTGCCTTTTCTGCCAGGGGTTGGATCCTGATGAACCATTGTGTCGAGATCATCGGTTCGACGATCTCACCACCGCGCTGTGAGCGGGGTACATTCAAGGTGTATGGTTGTTCCTTGATGACCAGACCGGCGGCGCGCATATCCTCCCATAATTTCTGGCGGCATTCAAAGCGGTCAAGACCCTGGTAAGGTCCGGCCTGCTCATTCATCCTGGCTGCCGTATCCAAAATACTGATCATTTCAAGACCGTGTTCCATGCCAATCGCGTAATCGTTCGGGTCGTGGGCTGGAGTGATCTTTAGCGCGCCGGTGCCGAATTCCATCGTGACGTACGGGTCAGCGATCACCGGAATCAAGCGGTCAATGATCGGCACACGTACCTGCTTTCCGACCAGGTGTTTGTAACGCTCATCATCAGGGTGCACCGCCACTGCCGTGTCTCCGAGGATCGTTTCCGGGCGGGTGGTTGCCACCGGGATGAAGTCGCCTGAACCGTCAGCGAGCATGTATTTAAAATAATAAAGAAAACCGGGCTCTTCGCTGTATTCCACTTCAAGATCGGAGACCGCCGTGCGCAGGGCAGGCGACCAATTGATCATGCGCGGACCGCGGTAGATCAGGCCTTTCTCATAGAGGCGGACAAACGCTTCGCGCACGGCTTTGGATAACCCGTCATCCAGCGTGAAGCGCTCTCTTGTCCAATCGCAGGAAGCTCCCAGGCGACGGATCTGGGTGGTGATGCGTTGACCGTATTCTTCCTTCCACTCCCAAGTCCGGCGCAAAAACTCCTCGCGGCCCATTTCGTCGCGTTTTAACCCTTCGCGGGCAAGGGCTTTTTCCACCAGCATCTGGGTGGCGATGCCGGCGTGATCGGTACCGGGAACCCACAGGGTGGGGATGCCTTGCATGCGGTGGTAACGGATCATCAGATCTTCCATGGAGACGAACATGGCATGACCGGTGTGCAGTTCACCGGTGACATTTGGCGGGGGAATGGAGATCACGAAGGGCTTTCTCGCTGGATCAAACCCCTCCTTACGGGGATCGTTGGCAGGCTGGAAATACCCGCCCTCCTCCCATTTTTTATAAAGCCTCACTTCGGTGGCTTTGAAATCATACGCCTTGGCCAGTGTTGGTTGAGTCATGATCCATCTCCTGAAAAGAAATAAAAACCTTTCATCCATAGAGGACGAAAGGGAACATTCGCGGTACCACCTCAATTCGCCATTGCTGGCGCACTCCTCCGGACGTTCATCCGGATTCCGCGCTAACGGGCTTACCCGTGCCGGTCTACTTCCTCTTCAGGGTTTCTTCGGCATCACTGCCAAACGACTTCGGTTTGCGGATGCTGTGGAGCTTTCCAGCCGCGGGCTCCTTCTCTGTCAGCTTTCAATCAAACCTACTACTTTTGGCGTTACTCGTATAGAATTGTGACTTGATTATACAAATAATGGGGGCTGTCGTCAATTAGAATCAGGGTGCAGTATGAGACAAGGTCAGCACATGGTATACAGTTTATGAACAAGAGATACGACAAATACAGGGATAAGTGTCCGGAATTGGTCGGGATAAGTAACAACCAATTGGTTAGCTTTTGTTATGACCAACCCCTCCGATTTTGATTGAAAGCCTTCTGCATCTCGGTTATACTGATGACTCAATAATAGCCACCGGGGAGAAGGGTTCGACTTGAAAAGGTTTCTGCTAAGCTGGTTTGTGATCCTGGTTATACTGATGACCATCCTTGCCGCGTGTGTGCCGCAGGCTGCCACGCAACCCGCCCCATCGACCCCGGTCCCCTCCACACCAACCAGCATACCACCTGCCACAACGCTTGAACCGACGAGCAATGCCCCGGAATTGGGTGTTCAGTTAAATGAGATGAAGGATTTGCAGGTCCAATTTCTACATCCCTGGACAGGTGAGATGTTGGATGAATTGGTAAGCATGGTCGATGAATTCAATCAGACCAATGAATGGGGAATTCACGTGATCATGAGTGCGCCCGGCTCGGCTGCCATGGTGAGCAGCAAAGTATGGGAGGGCATTGCCAACGATCAACCGGCTAATATCCTCGCGGCATCCCCCAGTTTCCTTTTGACAATTCACGAAAAGACAGGACTGTCGATCAATCTTGATTCTTATATCAACTCAACTTCTTATGGACTGTCGAAAGATGAAATAGCCGATTTCGTTCCACTGTACTGGGACGAGGACAATGCCGATGGTAAACGTTTCGGAGTTCCTGCCCAGCGCAGCGCACTATTCCTGATTTACAACAGCACCTGGGCAAACGAGCTGGGTTTTGCTACAGCACCGCGCACCGCAGATGAACTGCGCACCCAGTTGTGCGCTGCCAACGCTTCATTCAGAGAAAATGCAGATCCCGTGGATGATGGGCTGGGAGGGTGGTTGATCAATACAGAAGCGGCAACGATGCTGGGCTGGTTGCGGTCTTTTGGCGTAGAACCTTATGATGGTGAGAATTTTCGATTTTCCAGCGCAGCCAGTGCGGCTGCATTCGAGTACCTGGTCGACCTGAAATTGGATTCCTGCGCCTGGACGGGCAAACCCTCCAAAGATGTTGAATATTTCACCAACCGCCAGGCACTGGCAATCACCTCCTGGTTGCAAGACCTGGGAGGGTTGGAATCAGCGCTAAAGCGCAACAATTCCTCCGATCAATGGACAGTGATCCCATTCCCCGGCGCAGATCAGCAAACGGTGGTCACCGCCGGAGTATCCTATGGAATCCTGCATAAAACACCTGCTGAAGACCTGGCAGCATGGCTCTTTATTCGCTGGCTTTCACAACCCACCCAGCAGGCCAGGTTACTGAAAGCCAATCCGACCCTGCCTGTCAGCGCGCAGGTAATGCCTCATAATGGTTCCCCGGCAGCATTGCCACAGTGGAAGGCTGCGGTCGAATTGGACGAGTATTTTGTATCTCCACCGGCTGCTGCGGACTGGCAGGTGGTTGGTCCGGTATTGGAAGACGCGGGTTGGCAGTTATTGAGAGCGGAAATGACCACCGCACAGATTCCGACCCTGCTGACGGAGTTGGATACCCTGGCAGAAGACCTGGCTGAACGGCATCCCTGATGGACGAATACGTGATCTATACCGATGGCGGGTGCGACCCTAATCCCGGTCCCGGCGGCTGGGCTGCCCTGATCCTGCATGACGGACAGCGGCAGGAGATCTCGGGCGCGGAGATGCACAGCACGAATAACCGCATGGAACTGACAGCTGCCATTGAAGCATTGCGGCTAATCGAGGCACCGGCGCGAGTGACGATCTACACCGACTCGCAATACCTGCAAAAAGGGATCAATGAATGGATTCCGAAATGGCTGGTGAAGAACTGGCGGGGGACAAACGGACCGGTCGCCAACAAGGATCTTTGGCAGGAGCTACTGGAAGCCAGCAGGATGCACCAGATGGATTGGCACTGGTTGCGCGGTCACTCAGGGAACCCCGAGAACGAGCGCGTGGACCATTTGTGCCGCCTGGCAAGGCGGTCTCTTAATCACTGGTAGGTGGGGGAGGCTGTGAATTGAGGATCTTTCGCACGTTGTCATAAACCTCATCTTCAGACAGACTGATCAGGATATCACCCGCTTGCAGGACTGTGCTCCCGTTGGGTTGAATGTATTCACCGTCATGGGAGATCAACATGATCAGGTATTCCATGGGAAGTTTCAGTTCAAAAATCGCTTTTGCCACCGCTGGTGAGTTTTCTGCCAGGCGAATCTCTCTGAGTTTCCCCTTGAGTTTTTCAGTTGAAACTACTTCAAAGGGAATGTCAGAGCTGGCAGGAAGGGCTTTGTCCACTTTGAGCCAGCGCGCCATCTTTGGCAGTAGCGTACCCTGCAAGACGACCGAAGTGATCACGATGAAGAAAACCAGATTGAAGGTGAGATTCGCGCTGTGGATGCGCGCAACCAGGGGAAAAGTAGCCAACACAATGGGAACCGCACCGCGCAGACCCACCCACGCGATAAAGGATTTTTCTCTCAGCGAATAGCGGAAAGGAATGAGCGTGAGGAATACTGCAACCGGACGGGCGATGAAGATCAGGATCAAAGAGATCAACAATCCCGGCAGGATAACAGGGAATATCTGAGAGGGGAAAACCAGCAAACCTAGGGTGATGAACAGGGCAATTTGCATCAACCAGGCATTTCCGTCAAAAAAGCGCAGCAGGCTGCGTTTGTGCAAAAACTCCGTTCTGCCAAGGAGCAAACCGAACACATAGACTGCCAGGTACCCGCTGCCTTCGAGCAGGGTTGCCAGCCCGAAGGTTAGAAAAACCAACGCAAATGTAAGAACAGGATAGAGACCTTCGTAACCAAGTTTCAGGCGGTTGATCAGGAAGAGTGAGATCACACTCATCAACCAGCCAATGACCAGACCGATGCCCATTTGCATTACGAAAAGGAGCAGAAGATCGGCCGGGTGATCAATGCTATTCTGCATCCATTGAATGATACCGATGGTCAGGAAGATCGCCATCGGATCGTTGCTGCCGGACTCGAGTTCCAGCAGCGGCTTAAGATTTCCTTTCAGGCTGACGCCTTTGGCGCGGAGCAGAGAAAATACAGCCGCCGCGTCCGTGGAGGACGCGATCGCTCCGATCAACAGGGATTCAGGCCAGCTGAGTTTGAGAATGAAATGGGTAAAGACGGCCATGACGCCAGCCGTGATGGCGACACCAACAGTCGCCAACAGCAAACCTACCTTGAAAACCGGCTTGATGCCTTGCCAGTTGGTATCCACACCACCTGAAAAAAGTATGATTGCCAGCGCAACTGTGGCGATCCATTGAGTCAACTCAGGGTCGTCGAAATAGATCCCGCCAAGTCCTTCAGAGCCAGAAAGCATGCCCAGAATCAGGAACAACAACAGCAGGGGAATCCCGTAACGATCAGTGATCTTGCTGACGAAAACAGCAAGGAGTACCAGGATAGAGCCAATGATAAAAACAATATCCAGGTTCGCGGGCATATAAAAATTATATGGGAAAGCAGCGATTATCGCAAAAAGGTTGAAATGTGGATTTGAGGTATTTAGAGTTTGTCTATTTCCGATGTGAGTTAAATAAAAAGAGGCGACGATGGGATTTGTCGTAACGAAGTGGAGATCCTCGAAGCTGATTTTG
>DIVP01000046.1 GCA_002422465.1 Peptococcaceae bacterium UBA6129
CGTGACAGTGAATGGATGGGGCGAGTTTACCGCTTTTTGGGACTTGATGTCGGGCTGATTGTCCACGGAATGGAGACAAAGGATAAGATCAACGCCTATGCCGCGGATATTACCTATGGAACCAATAACGAATTCGNNTACGCTATCGTCGACGAGGTTGACAGTATCTTGATCGATGAGGCGCGTACACCGCTGATTATTTCCGGCCCCTCGGACAAGCCGGCCGATTTATATTATCAGGCGGCGGGAATTGTCTCCCGCTTGCGCGAGGATGATGATTACAATGTCGATATCAAGGAGAGAGCCGTTTCCCTGACCGAAGACGGTGTCGCCAGAGTCGAGCGAGCACTGGGTGTGGACAATCTTTACGATGATAAGAATATGGAGCTCAATCATCATATCAATCAAGCCTTGCGTGCCAGGGTACTGTTTAAGCGCGATCGTGATTATGTAGTCAAAGACGGCAGCGTAATCATCGTCGATGAATTTACCGGCCGCCTGATGTTTGGACGCCGTTACAGCGAAGGTTTGCATCAGGCTATTGAAGCCAAAGAAGGGGTTACGATTGAAAAAGAGTCGCAGACCCTGGCCACGATCACGTTCCAGAACTATTTTAGAATGTTTAAAAAGCTGGCGGGTATGACCGGTACGGCCTTGACCGAAGAGGAAGAATTCCGGAAGATCTACAAGCTTGACGTTATTGTGATACCGACTAACATGCCGATGATCCGCCGGGATATGCCCGACGTTTTCTACCGCACCGAAAAAGGGAAGTTCAATGCCGTCGTGGAAGAGATTGCCCGTTGCCATGAGAAGGGGCAGCCTGTCCTTGTCGGTACAATCTCGATTGAGAAATCGGAGCTTTTAAGTGAACTCTTAAAAATAAGGGGAATACCTCATCAAGTGCTGAACGCCAAGCATCATGAGATGGAGGCGCAGATCGTCGCACAGGCCGGACGAAAGGGCGCTGTAACAGTGTCTACGAATATGGCCGGTCGTGGAACCGACATAATCTTAGGAGGTAATCCGGGTTATCTGGCCCGCCAGGAGATGCTGAGTCAGGGCTTTGATTCTCTGGTCATAGAGGAAGCTGCAAGCAACAGTGTCATCGAAGATCAAGATCTTCTGCGCGCGAGGGGGCATTACCGCAGTCTCTATGAGTCGATTAAAAAGGATACCGATCTTGAGCATGAAGAGGTAGTAAGCCTCGGTGGGTTGCACATTACCGGGACCGAACGTCATGAGAGCCGCCGTATTGACAACCAGCTGCGCGGTCGTTCCGGACGGCAGGGCGACCCCGGCTCGAGCCAGTTTTTCATTTCAATGGAAGATGATCTGATGCGTCTTTTCGGCGCTGAGAATATCATGGGATTAATGGACAAACTCGGGATGGACGATGAAGTACCGATTGAAAATGGGCTGATCACGAAAGCCATCGAGAATGCGCAGCGCCGAGTGGAAGGCCGGAACTTCGATATCCGCAAACACGTCCTTGAGTATGACGATGTCATGAACCAGCAGCGCGAGGTTATCTACAGCCAGCGCCGCAACGTGCTTATGGGCGTAGATATGAAAGAAAGCATCCTCGAGATGATCGAAAAGGTCGTTAACGGGAATGTCGACCAATTTGCCGGAGGCAGCAAGTATCCGGAGGAATGGGATTTAAACAGTCTGATAGATCAGGCCAGAAGGCTCTATCTACCGCAGCAGGAACTGGCTCCCGCGGACCTGGCGAAGCTCGAAGGCGAGGAGGTCAGGGGGCTCTTAATGGAACGGGCTCTCGAAGGATATGAAAAGCGCGAGGCCGAGCTCGGCGCTGAAAGCATGCGGGAGCTGGAAAGGCTTGTGACGCTTCGAGCCGTAGATGGCAAGTGGATGGGGCATCTTGACGCGATGGATCAACTGCGCCACGGTATTGGGCTGAGAGCTTACGGGCAGAAAGACCCGCTCGTCGAATACAAGTACGAAGCCTATGATATGTTCAGTCAAATGATCGCGGAAATACAAGAGGAGGTCGTCCGTTATATCTATCATGTCTCTGTAGTTGAAAGGCCGCAGGAGCGCGAAGACCTCGTCGAAAACCTCTCCGGCGAAGAAGATGATGGAAAAAGCCCCGCACATAGCAATAAAATAGGGCGTAATGATCCCTGCCCGTGCGGGAGTGGGAAAAAGTATAAGAAGTGCTGTGGAAAAGGTTAGGGGGAAGCAAGTTGACTATGGAAATAAGGCGTGAACTCGAAAGAAGCAGAAAGAGAATAGATGATCTCAGGGGGTCCCTTTGACCTCCCTGGCAAAGAGAAACTGCGGGCGGAACTAGAAGAAAAAATGGCCGAGCCGGGTTTTTGGGATAATCCTGAAGAAGCCCAAAAAATCATGCAGAAAAGCAATGCCTTAAAAGTTACTCTTGATGACTGCCGTCATTTGCTTGATAGCCTTTCGGAAGCGGAGGTTCTTCATGAGCTTGGACACGAAGAAGCGGAGTATCTGGCGGAGGCCGAAGCCATTCTTTCGGATTTAAGCGTGAAACTGGACCATGCCGAGCTGCAGCTGCTCTTAGGCGACAAATACGACGCCAGCAATGCTATCCTGTCTTTGCATCCGGGAGCAGGCGGGACAGAGTCGCAGGATTGGGCCGATATGCTGCTCAGAATGTATACCCGTTGGGGCGAAAGACAAGGATTTATTGTGGAAATGCTTGACTATCAGCCTGGCGATGAGGCGGGGATTAAGAGTGTGACGTTGCTCGTCAAAGGGGAGAACGCCTATGGCTATCTGAAAGCGGAGAAGGGTGTTCATCGCCTTGTCCGTATCTCGCCTTTTGACGCCTCAGGCCGGCGGCATACTTCTTTTGCTGCTGTCGACGTGATTCCTGAGGTTGACGATGAAACTGCCAGCGGGATTGAGCTTAATCCTGACGAGATCAGAGTAGATACCTTCCGGGCCAGCGGCGCCGGAGGGCAGCATGTTAATAAAACAGATTCCGCCGTACGCCTGACGCATCTTCCGACCGGTATAGTCGTGCAGTGCCAAAATGAGCGCTCGCAAATCTCGAATAAAGCGACGGCTGAGAAAATTCTCAAAGCTAAGCTCCTCGAGCTGAAACGCGAGGAACAGGAAAAAGAGCGCGCCAGCATCCGCGGCGATTTACAGGAAATAGGCTGGGGAAGTCAGATCAGGTCATATGTTTTCCATCCGTACAGCATGGTTAAGGACCACCGGACAAATGTTGAAGTCGGCAACGTGTACGGAGTTATGGACGGCGAGCTGGATGGATTTATTGACGCTTTTTTACGCATGGAGGCAGCACGCGCAAGCAAGGAAGAGTAGCGCCTGAAGCCGGGTATATTATTAAAGTGAATTTTTGTAGGAATTGATTCGGGATAATTAAATGATACGTATATGGTAGCTGATATTGGAGGTATGAAAATGGACAAGCCAGATGTGCAACAACTTGAGGGGATGGCAAAACAGATTCGCCGGGACATCATCAGGATGCTCGTGGAATCTGCGTCCGGTCACCCGGGAGGCTCTCTTTCGGCTGTGGAAATTGTTACGGCGCTATACTTTCAGGAAATGAGGATTGACTCTGCCAACCCGCGTTGGCCTGACCGGGACAGGTTTATCCTCTCCAAAGGGCATGCGGCTCCGGTTCTTTTCTCGGCGCTGGCCGAAAGAGGGTATTTCCCGAAAGAGGAGCTTTTGACTTTCAGAAAGATTAACAGCCGCTTGCAGGGACATCCTGATATGAACAAAGCTCCGGGTGTAGAAATGTCCACAGGTTCACTGGGGCAGGGGATGTCTGCCGCTGTTGGCATGGCCTTGGCCGGTAAGCTCGACAAGAAGGATTACAGGATTTTTGTGCTGCTCGGCGACGGTGAGGTCGAGGAAGGACAGGTCTGGGAAGCAGCCATGGCGGCAGCCCAGTACAAACTCGACAACATTACGGCCTTTTTGGACGATAACGGTTTGCAGATAGACGGCCCCTGTGCCGAAGTCATGTCGGCGGAACCGCTCGACGAAAAATTCAAGGCGTTCGGCTGGCATGTTGAGAAAATAAACGGGCATAGTTTCCCTGAGATCGCTGAAGCTATAGCCCGCGCCAAAAAGATTAAGGGCAAGCCGACGATGATTATTGCCAAAACAGTAAAAGGCAAAGGTGTGTCTTATATGGAAAACCAGGTAGGCTGGCATGGGAATGCGCCTAGTCGTGAACAAGGCGAGCAAGCCTTGGCCGAACTGGTATAGGGGGGTAGAGAAAAATGGAAAACATGGCTACACGCGATGCCTATGGCAAAGCCCTAGTTCTTTTGGGGGCGGAGAACCCGGATGTTGTCGTACTCGATGCTGACCTCGCCAAGTCTACAAAGACAATTGATTTTCTGAAGATTTACCCGGAGCGGTTTTTTGACATGGGTATCGCCGAACAGAATCTGATTGGTACCGCGGCTGGTCTGGCCGCTGCTGGGAAAATCCCGTTCGCTAGCACGTTTGCGATTTTCGCAACCGGACGCGCCTTTGAACAGATTCGTAATTCCGTTGCCTATACGAAACTGAATGTAAAGATAGCGGCTAGCCACGCCGGTCTGACCGTAGGGGAAGACGGCGCCTCGCATCAGGCTGTTCTGGATATTGCTATTATGCGCGCGCTGCCGAATATGACTGTCATAGTCCCGGCCGATCCGGTCGAGACTATGACGGCTGTTTTCGCAGCCGCAGCCATGAAAGGACCGGTTTACATACGTCTCGGCAGACCGGTTGTGCCGGTGCTTTTTCCTGATGATTACGAATTCAAGGTGGGCAAAGCCGTGACTCTCCGCGAGGGTAAAGATGTGGCTATCCTGGCCTGCGGTATTATGACGGCGGAGAGCTTGAAGGCTGCCGGGGAGTTGGAGAAGGAAGGAATATCGGCGCGTGTCCTCAATATGTCGACGATCAAGCCGCTTGACAAGGAGGCCATAATAAAGGCTGCCCGCGAAACCGGAGCGCTTGTGACGGCAGAGGAACACAGTATTATTGGCGGTCTTGGCGGCGCTGTGGCCGAGGTGCTGGCCGAGAACGCACCGACCCCGCTAGAACGCGTCGGCGTTAAGGATACGTTCGGCGAATCGGGCAAACCGCAGGAGCTGCTTGTCAAGTACGGATTGACTGCCAAGGATATCAAAGAAGCGGTCTACAGAGTGCTGAAGAGAAAAGCGTAAGATAATATTTGATGTAGAAGACCCCGCTTGTTCGCACCCGTTGCGTGAGGGCGGGGTCTTCTGGTTTACTATATTTGACATTTTAATAAAGAATGGTATATACTATGATATATATCATAGCGTTGTTTATTTGGAGGTGTTTATTTTGGATATAGCAAAAGTATTTATTAATGGAAGAAGCCAAGCTGTGCGTTTGCCAAAGGATTATCGACTTGAAGGTTCAGAGGTGTATGTTAAAAAAATTGATGATGTTGTTCTTTTAATCCCCAAAGATAGTGCATGGAAAGTTCTCGAGTCCGGTGTAAATTATTTTACAAAAGATTATTTACAGGAAAGAAACCAGCCTGGAATTCAAGAACGGGATGATTTATAAAATGAAGTATATGCTTGATACAAATATCTGTATTTATATTATCAAGACAAAACCAATAAAAGTCTTTCAAGCCTTTCAAGCGCTTAATGTTGGCGATGTATGTATTTCATCAATTACTTTTGCTGAACTTCAGTATGGCGTATATAAAAGTCAATTTCCGGAAAGAAACAAAATCGCTTTAATCAATTTTCTTGCACCAATCGATATACTGCCTTTTTCCGGTAAAGCCGCATCTTTATATGGAGAAATACGTGCTGAGCTTGAACATAAAGGACAAATTATTGGTGCGTATGATTTATTAATTGCAGCACATGCTCTGTCGGAAAATCTTTTGTTGGTTACAAATAACACTAAAGAATTTAACAGAATCCCCAATCTGCGTCTCGAAAATTGGGCTGAATAATACTCATACGACACTCTTTCTTTTGTCATGCGATGGGTTCAAACACCTCGCTTTTTTTATTCAGACCCCAAATAAGACCTAGGAATGCAGTGTTCGTATACGATGGACCGGCCTCACTTTTAATTTGTTCTTCTTTTATTCATGTTATAATGCACTATATTTATTGTATTTTTATATGCATTATCATTGATATATATTTTCCTTTTGGTTATAATAGTACTATGAACTGCAAAATGTTGATTACTGAAAGGATGAATAAAATGGCTGTGAAATTTGACTTCCGTCAAATGGTTCCGATTTCGGAGCTTCATAGAAAACTAGGTGAAATTAGCGAAAAAGTTTCGGAACAAGACGTTTTGGTATTAAAAAACAATAAGCCAGAATTTATTATAGTTGCACCCGATAAATATGAGGAACTCATTAATGCCCTTGATCTAATTGAACAACTCGATATCTATACCACTGTTGAAAAACGTCGTGAAAAGCCCTCTTTGAATGGCATACAAATGCTTGAAAAGCTAAAAGCTTTAGAAAGCCCTGTGACAACCAATGATATGCTTTAGTTTTTAAGATGTGAATCTCTTCACTCTGAAGGGGGTTTAATTCTTAATGATCCAAAAAATCACCTTAATTACTCGAATATTTGAGGGATGCAGTAATATTGAATATGCGGAAGATATTCTTGATGACCTTATGAGTCTTGATGGTAGTGTACTGAAAGAAGCATGTGCTCGAATAAAAAAGATAAACGATAATCCTTTTTGTGGTGAAGAATTACAAAACAAATATGGTATGAACTTATCGGGCTGTCGAAAAGAATATTTTAATGGGACACGAATGCGTATTGTGTGGGAACCATACTTTGAACCTAACGAGCATGGATATGTAGCAATTATATGGTCAATCGGGCCTCGAAAAAATGAAGATGTGTATCGGCGTGCATATAAAAGGCGCTGATTTTTGGGCAGGTATTATCCCTGCTTTTTCCCCCCCGTTACCCCATACAGCCAGTCTTTCGTATAAAGATATTAAATTCGCAAACACTAAATTAAAAGGGCCTTCTGCCGATTTGCCGGCTGAAGGTCCCAAGCTTTCTTACGGGTATTTCATTATTATGAATCAGTCTCAGTATTCCATAATTTCGAAGCTGAAGATCTTATCGAACGAGACATATTCCTTCCGGTTAACAAACGGTCCGTTGAGGTAGGCCTTGCTTAAGGCTATATATGTCAGCCCTGTCCCGTTTGATCTGGCATCATACCAATTCAGGAAGGTATTTACATCAGTCGCGGACAGGTCATATTCTTTCACGGCTCCGTTCGTCATCGTAAGTTCAAGAAGAGCACGCCCTCCCAATGCGGGGGCTTGTGGTGTGGTCGAAGCTTCGTTTGAGTTAGCGCTTTCACCGCTGGCATTGATGGCTGAGACGACGTAATAGTAGGTAGTGCCGTTTGTAAGGCTGTCGTCAGTATATGATGTCACTGTAACATTGTCGGTAATGGTTGTATAAGGTCCACCGGCAGTACCATTCCTCCTACCACTAAACATAGTGCCAACACAAAACCTAATATCTTTTTCATAAAATTCCCCCTTTTTAGAATTGGTATAATTATACCACGTGACCAGTGTGATAACTGTCGCAATGTGTCGGCGAATGTCAATTTCCCGGGAAATTTTTCATAGCTGCGCAACTTTACAGGCTTTGCCAGCAGGAATTCACTTTTCATTGTCGAACAAAAGTATAGTTAGGGGACGGGAACAATATTTAATATTTTACGTCATAATATAGTGGAAAAATCTGCATGACAACGAGGTGATGGGATGATTCAGATGTTCAGCGTTTCGATGACGTATAACGCAGAAGTCAGGGTTACGGCCCTGTCAGATATTAATCTTCATATCAGGAGAGGGGAGTTCGTCTTCATAGTCGGACCCAGCGGGGCAGGGAAATCCACGCTGACCAGGCTCATAATCAGGGAGGAGCTGCCGACGAAGGGGCAAATCATGATTGGCGGCAAGAGCTTATTGCGCATGCGGGCAAGGGAAATTCCATATGTCCGGCGGAAAATAGGCTTTATTTTTCAGGACTCCCGGCTGCTCATGGATCGAACGGTCTATGAGAACGTGGCCTTTGCAATGGAGGCGCTGGAAATGCCGAGAAACCATGTGAAGTCCCGTGTCCCGGCTGTCCTTGAAATGGTTGGTCTCAAGGATAAAATCAACTCCTATCCCCATCAGTTATCCGGGGGACAGCAGCAAAGGGTGTGTATTGCCAGAGCGGTAGTCAATGATCCGCTTATCATTATAGCCGATGAACCTACTGGGAACCTTGACCCTGATACATCCTGGGAAATCATGAGCATATTGTCTGCGATAAATAAACGCGGTACGACAATTGTGACAGTGACCCATGACAGAGAAATGGTTGACCGGCTGAAGCGCAGGGTCATTGCCCTGGAAAACGGCCGCATTGTCAGGGATGAAGAGAGGGGGGGCTATCAGAGTGAGACTTAGCAGTATGGGATATGCCCTTCGAGATGCGCTGCGTTCCATGTGGCGGAATAAATTCATGAGTATGGCTTCGATGGCCACAGTGGCCATATCCCTGACCATCCTGGGCTTTGCGTGGCTTTTGGTAGTTAACACGCAGTATCTGACGACAGTTATGGAAGCGGAACTGGAGATAAATGTTTACCTCAAAGATGAGATTACCCGCGATCAGGCCGTGCAAATGAAAAGCGCGTTTGCGCAAATACCCGGCGTCGCTGAGGCTGTATTTGTCCCAAAAGAGGAAGGGCTGAAGAGCCTTGAGGAACGCTTCGGCGGTGAGAGTGAACTCGTGAGAGTTTTAGGAGACAGCAATCCGCTGCCCGACGTTTATCGCCTGAAAACAGTGGACGCTGAGCACGTACCGCCGGCGGCAGCCGCGGTACTTGGGATGCCGGGCGTTGACGATGTTCGTTATGGTAAAGGGCTGGTTGAGAAACTGTTATCCTTAACGCAATGGCTGCATATGTTTGGGGTTATCGCAATTCTAGCAGTCGGGCTGGCTGCTGTCTTCCTGATTGCGACGACTATCCGGATTACCGTTTTTGCCCGACGGCGCGAGGTCGCTATCATGAAGCTGGTTGGGGCAACCGATTGGTACATTCGCTGGCCGTTCTTTCTTGAGGGGATGATTATTGGTCTCGTCGGGGCGTTGTGCGCCGTGCTTTGCATATTCGTCGTTTATAGCCAGCTTGTTAAAAATATAACCATGACTGTCAACTTCTTGCCTGTGATTACAGATAGTAGTGTTATAACTAGCCTTTATCAAACTTTGCTGTTGATGGGCGCGTCGCTCGGGGCTTTGGGCAGTGCGATCAGTCTGCATCGTTTCCTTAAAATATAACGGACCGGGGCTTTTATCAAAGTTTCTCAAATAGCAAGCGTGCATATGGCTGCACGCTTGTTGTCTTTAGTCATCCGATAAATTGTTTTTCAGAAACTAATATAGTAATATGTGATTACATATACATAGTTACGTGATAGAATAATAAACGGTGATCTCACCGTTATTGTTGCGCTGCGCGCTAGTCAGGCAGGTGGAAAAAGATGTACGAAGGTCGAAAGCTATACAGAACTATTATTACAATACTGACGATCATTTGTTTCTGTGTGACAGCAATTGTAGGTTTTTTTTATATCTCTTACCGTGTGGAAGTTGACAGACTGCTTGGGGTAGGATTAATTTTAAAAACCCAGCATCTGCACGATGTCTCCGTCAAGCAGATGTTAACCGGCGCTGTACGCGGGATGGTGGAGTCCCTCGATGACCCTTATTCGGTGTTTATGGATAAAAAAGAGTTCGATGACCTGCAAAACTATATCCAGGGCTCGATTGGCGGCATTGGTATTTATGTCGGGGTTAAGGAAAAAAAGCTTGTAGTCGTGTCGACAATTGACGGGACGCCTGCTTCGAAGGCCGGGATATTACGTGATGATGTTATTGTCAAGGTCGGCGATTTCTTTACAAGCGAGATGGAGTATGATGAGTCGATTGCGAAGATGAGAGGAGAACCGGGGACAACTGTCACGATTAGCCTTATGCGCGCCGGGGAGCCTCAGCTGCTTGAATTTACGCTGACACGGGAGAATATCGATATTCCTTCGCTCGAAAGCGAGGTCTTGGCTGATAATATCGGTTACCTGCGCCTGATTGTTTTTGCGAGCAATACCGATGAAGCGGTTGCCGAGGAACTTCAAAAATTGACCGGACAGGGGATAAAAGCCCTTGTGCTGGATTTACGGGATAATCCGGGCGGAGATCTCGAAACTGCTGTAAACATAGCCAAACAGTTTGTACCCAAAGGACCGATAGTACACATTGTAGATAAGGGTGGCAGGACGCAGGAAGTGTCTTCTGCCGACGATGATTACCTGAAACTTCCGCTTGTTGTTTTGATCAATGGAGGCAGCGCGAGCGCCTCGGAAGTATTATCCGGCGCTATTAAAGATACGAAGTCCGGCGTATTGATGGGTGAAAAGACGTTTGGCAAGGGTATCGTCCAGGGGATTTTCCCATTAGGCGGAGGGGAAGGGCTAAAGTTAACGACCTCGAAGTATCTCACGCCGAATAAAACTGATATTCACGAAAAGGGAATCGAACCGGATGTTCTCATTGAACAGCCGGTCCAGGATAAAACAGCTAAGGATAGCGAAGATATCCAGCTGAAAAAGGCGGTTGAGTACCTGCAAGTCCAACTAAAATAAGAGGGAGCTGATGTTGGTGTTCCCGTTTCATACGTTAGTAACCCTGATGGTACAGAGCTTTCTTTCCTTAATTTTTAACTGGCTGTTTTGGGCGATTGTGCTGCTTGTTGCTATGATGTACAAAAGAATTTCCGCAACATCGCGTCAGCTTTTTGATATACCTGCAGAACCTGTGTGGCCATCTGTCCTGATGGCCACTGCTTTTGGCATAGTGGGCGGGTTTTTCGGCAGCATCCTCCTCATGCTTGCCGGGATTTCGGTATTTGAGGTAGGAATAAATTATTTGTGGATGATAGCTGTGGTCTTGATGTTGATTCAGCAGAGGTTTTTATGCTTCGCCTATGCCGGCGGACTGCTGTCGCTGTCCGGCCTGATCCTGGGATTTCCGGCAGTGAGCGTAGCGCAGGTTATGGGACTCGTGGCTATCCTGCACATGGTCGAAGCCTTGCTGATTCTTTTCAGCGGGCATCTCAAAGCGGCCCCGGTTTATGTAAGGACAAAACAGGGACAGATTGTTGGTGGATACAACCTGCAAAAATTCTGGCCGCTGCCGCTCGTCGCGCTTGTAGCCTGGATAGTGCCAAGTCAGGAGGTTATCCAGAGTGCGGTGGCGATGCCGGACTGGTGGCCGTTGATCAAAACTGAACTGCTGTCGGGACAGGGCGAGACACTGTACATGATGATGCCGGTTGTGGCAGCGCTCGGTTACGGGGATATTGCGCTGACGGCAAGGCCGCGTGATAAAACGCGCCGGGCTGCCCTCGAGCTCGGCGGGTACAGTATCATTCTACTTTTGCTAGCGATTGCCGCGAGCAATATTCCGCAGCTTGCAATATTGGCTGCTCTGTTCGGACCGCTGGGGCATGAACTGCTCATACGGATAGGGCAGCGCCGTGAAATGGGAGGCAAACCGATTTTTGTCCAGCCTGAACACGGGGTTATGGTGCTGCATGTTTTAACTAATTCCGCACTGAGCAAGGCCGGAATCAAAAACGGTGATATTATCCTGACTGTTAACGGCAGCACGGTGGATAGTTTCTACGAGTTGAGTACCGTTATGCTTGAAGCAGGTGAAGAGCTTGAGTTTGGATATTGGGCCAGCCGAACCAAAACAGAGCGGCGGGCTGTCGTAAAGGCAAAACCGGGGGAGCTGCCGGGTTTCATCCCTGCGCCGGGCAGTTATGAAAACTCGTTTATCGAGGTCTCCGGCTCGTCGAGTCTCTTACAAAAATGGCTGCGCAAACTGCGCAGGTGAAAATGAAAACAAGCGTGAAAAATAAACAAACGTATGTTCTCATCCGGTGAATTATGATATAATAATGCCACCGGATTATTGTCTGTCTGGGGCCTATGTTATAATAAATGATACGGTAAACCTGAAGATACTGGTGATGAAAATGGATATGAAATTTCAGCTGAAATCGGAATATACGCCGCAGGGCGACCAGCCGCAGGCAATTGAAGCGCTCGTACGCCAGTTTAAACAGGGTGCGAAAATGCTCACACTGCTTGGTGCGACCGGAACAGGCAAGACCTACACCATGGCGAATGTCATCGAGAGACTTGAGAAGCCTACGCTTGTGATTGCGCATAACAAGACGCTAGCTGCCCAGTTATGCAGCGAGTTTAAAGAGTTTTTTCCGGATAAT
>DIVP01000067.1:0-24731 GCA_002422465.1 Peptococcaceae bacterium UBA6129
TAAGCTCTACCAAACCAATGCTAGTTTCATTTTTGCCGAGCCACTTGATTATGTGAAGCTTCTCGAAACAGTAAAAAGGTTGATTGGAGAACCTTCCTGCGTTAAGAGTACAGCCTGATTAAGATTCAGATAAGCCATTTTGATAGTGTTAAAAACCCAAGCCGCTTGTAGGGCTTGGGTTTTTTGCTTGTTCTACAAATCAAAGCAATGGTTTAGCGGGCCGTTGCCCTTGCCTAAGTTAAGGTTTGCCTTTAACGCTCCTATGATGTATTCCTTGGCATTTTTGACACTCGCTGCCATATCGTTGCCGTCGGCTAGATTGCAGGCAATAGCCGAGGATAGTGTACAGCCGGTACCATGGGTGTTAGGGTTATCAACCTTAACGCTGCGAAACCAGATAGGCTTTTTATTTAGATAGAGCAGATCGTCTGCGCTATCGGAAAGATGTCCACCCTTAATCAGGATATATCCGGGCAGCATTTTCGAGAGCAGTCCGGCAGCTTCAAGCATGTCGGCTGTTGTTTCAATAGTCATGCCGCAGAGAATTTCGGCTTCCGGGATGTTGGGCGTAATGATATCGGCGAGCGGGAGCAGCCTTGTTTTAAGCGTATCGATCGCAAGATCATTTATGAGCTTACTGCCGCTTGTAGCAATCATGACAGGATCTACCACGATGTTTTTTGCGCCGTATTCGAGGAGCTTAGCGGCAACCACCTCAATAATCTTGGCATTCGAGAGCATGCCGATTTTCACGGCATCCGGAACAATATCGGTAAAGACGCAGTCGAGCTGTTGACCGATAAACTCAGGTGCAGCCTCGGATACGCCATATACCCCGGTCGTATTCTGAGCTGTCAGAGCAGTAATCACACTCATCGCATACATTCCGTGGGCCGTGATTGTCTTGATATCGGCCTGTATTCCTGCGCCGCCGCTGCAATCGGAACCGGCAATGGTTAAAATTTTTTTCATCGCTCTTCAACCTTCCATTCCTCGAAAGTATAGATATAGCTGTCGGCGATGGATTTAATAGCCTCTTCATCTGAAGCGGCGGAGGCATCATGAACGCCAACCACCGTGAAGCCCGCTGCTTTAGCCGACTTGATTGCATAGAGGGCATCTTCGAAGATTACAGTGTCGTCGAGTCTGGTATTTAAAAGTTCAAGAGCCCTGTGGTAGATTACCGGCACATCCTTTCCACAACCTGCCTCACCGCAGGTGAGGATGAACTTAAAATATCCGGCAATGCCGAGACGCTCAAGTGCCGCTTCGACAAGATAGCGGTCGGTGGCAGTGGCGATACACAATTCTGCCCCGGCTTTGTTTAACCGCTGCAAAAAAGTGATTACATGCGGCTTAAGCGGTACTAAACTCCGGTATTGCTCCTCAATCAGCGCATTAATCTGTTGCATAATTTTTTCTTCCGTATATGGCAGACAGTATTGTTCACGCAGGAGTCCTGCACATTGCAGCAGGCTCATGATTTTGATTTTCTCGTGCAGGTCTTCGGCCGGGGCCAGCCCAAGCGTTCTCAAATACTTACTGCCGATATTATCCCAGATGGGCATAGAATCAAGCAAGGTTCCGTCCAGGTCAAAAATAACGCCTTTATGTTTCATCTTTTTACCGCCTTCTGGACTAAGGCAGCGAGCTTCCGTGCGGCGGCAGAAATATCAGGCTGGGCAAAAATTGCTGAAACTACTGCCACACCGTCAATCCCGGTCCCTTGCAGTCCGAGAATATTTTCAGCGTTGATGCCGCCAATGGCGACAACAGGAATAGCAACCTTACTACAGATATCCTGCAGCACGGCAAACGATACACCTGTCGCATCAAGCTTGGTCGAGGTCGGGAAGACTGTGCCGACCCCTAGGTAATCGGCGCCGTGCTTCTCTGCCCAAACCGCTTCCTCGAGAGTTTGTGCGGATACCCCGATTATTTTATCCTCACCAAGCAGTGCGCGTGCGGCAGAGACATCCAAATCACTTTGCCCCACATGGACGCCGTCCGCATCGATTTCTTGGGCTACCTCAATGTTATCATTAATCACCAACGGAATCCGATAGTGAGCTGTGATTTCCTTTACTTTTTTTGCCTCAGCTACAAAATCAGCATAAGGGAGTTCCTTTTCGCGCAGTTGTACGAAAGTGACGCCGGCCTTGATAGCATCTTCTACCTGTGCGGCAAGAGAATTGTCCCCAAGCCAGCTGCGGTCGGTGACCGCATAGAGCAGCAGAGAATGCTTATCTACTTTCAATTTTCATACCCTCGCTTAACATTTCCGAGTTTAGCTTGCTCATGAAATCAATGAGCAGCGTCCGATAGGTTGAAGTCCCGCCACCGACCTCGAGGAGCTTGCCGTAAGCAAGCTCACCGCACAGTCCCATCGCGCAAACCGCTGCCGCAGTCGCCTCCAATAAGCTGTCGGGATCGGCTGCGCAATACGCGGCGACTACTTCGGTGAGCATACAGCCGGAGCCGGTGATTTTGGACATCAGCGGGTGGCCGTTACGAATGACGTAGGCCTTACGGCTATCCGCCACGATATCGATTGCCCCTGTAACGGCTATGATTGCACCTGTTCTGGCGCTCAGGTTTTTGATAAAAGCAAGCGCAGTCTCAAGATTTCCTTCTGTGATAGCGTCGCTGACGTCGGCCTCAACGCCTTTAGTGCTCCCGGTTCCCTGAGCGATTGTCTTGATTTCCGAGATGTTGCCGCGAATCACGGAAAACTTAATCTCCTTGAGCAGCCGAAAGGCTGTGTCGGTACGCAGTTTGGATGCACCTGCTCCGACCGGGTCAAGAACAACCGGATGGGCAAGCAGAGCAGCCCTTTTACCGGCTTTAATCATCGAATCAATGGTTCTGACATTGAGGGTGCCAATATTGATTACCAGAGCATTGCAGAGAGAGGTTATCTCCTCGACCTCATTTTCATCATCTGCCATGATGGGGGCTGCGCCACAGGCCAAGAGGATATTGGCACAGTCATTGACGGTTACGTAGTTTGTAATCGAATGGACTAAAGGGGTTTTAGCTGCTACGCTTTCCAGGATATCTTTGAACATATTTTTTCCCTCCATTTACTAAAATAGATAGAATACTGATAATTAGCATTACCGGCAGCGTGCTGCCCAAAACGGTGTCGATGGACATGAACTGACGGTAAATTATAAAGCCTGCGATCCATAAAACCAGATTAGTGATATTCAAGTCAGCGCCGGCATGGTTTTTCCGGAGGATGAAGTAATCTGTGATTAGGATTGCCACCATCGGAGCAAAGACAGACCCGATGAGGTATAAAAAGCTTTCATATTGCTCAATCGGGGTGAACATGGCAATCAGCGTACCGAGAATGCAAACGATGATGGCCACCCATTTCTCACTGACTCTGTCTGTGATATTCGTGAAGCTCACTCCGGCTGAGTATACATCTAAAAACGTTGTCGTGACGGTTGACACTAAAACAATGAAAACACCGGCAATTCCCAGCCCGGCCGCTACCATAATCTGCGCAATATCAGAGATGCCTGTAAAAATGGCTGCCCCGAGGCCGATAAGATACATCCAGCAGCTTCCGATAAAATAGCTGGCTGTACTGATAAAGGTTGCAGCCCTTGGCCTTTTAGCGCGGCTCGTATAATCGGAGATGAGCGGAAGCCAGGATAGCGGCATGGCAGCCGATAGCTCAACTGCTGCGCCAAAGCTCATCATACCCTCAGGCGCTGCAATGGCAGTACCCTTGAAGACGACGGTGCTGAGAATCAATGTTAAAAGAAAGAGTCCGCCAACAGCGAAGATATTGATTTTGCCAAGGTTTTTTATACCGACTGCAATCCAGAGGATGATTAAAAGGCCAATGAGTATGCACCATAAAAGCGCCCCTTCGAGCTTGAGAGCAGGATTGGCTAGGACTCCGATTGCTCTTGCCCCGCCAATAATCATAACGGCTGTCCAGCCGATCAACTGCAAGATGTTCAGCACGGAAAAAATCAGGGAGCCCTTACGGCCAAAGGAAATTCTGACGGATTCCATCGCCGTCATACCACTTTTTGCGCCGATTAGCCCTGCAAAATAAAGCAGTACGCAACCGATAAGATGTCCCAGAACAATAGCCGCAAGTCCTTTGGCGAAGCCGAGCGGAGCAAACAGAGTCCCAATCATTATCTCTGCAATCGATACGGCTGCACCGAACCAGAGCAGCCCGTTGCTTGGCAGTGATGTTTTATCTTTTTCCATAATACCCTCCTAAAAGTTTGTCAAAAAATAATTAGTGGGATATGCCAATCCGCATATCCCACTAAATCATCACAATTCAATGTAAAATCCCTACGTTGGCATTATCCAAATCAGGTAAATGAGGGTCGAAGTTGATTACTTCCTCTCAGCCTGCACACAAGCTCCCCGAATATTAAGTTAAAAACATATTATCATCAATAACGACGATTGTCTATACCAATATAAAGCGGGCGTCAGCAATATCTATAAAAATATCCTGAGCCCTCTTTTGTGAGGGCTTTTTGTTGTTCTTTTTTTGGCGTTGGCGACGTATTAATAGAGAGGACAACGTTGCCAGGCTTTGCTTTAGTTCAGTTAAGCTGTTAATGGATGGTAGAAAGCAATGGATGAAATTCGTAAAAAAAAAGATTATGTAGAAATAGACTTTTTAACCTTATTAGAGGCGTTAAGCAGGAGAAAATTGCTGATTTTGTTTATGACCTTGTCAGCAATACTGATATCTGGCGTGCTTTCATATTTTATATTACTTCCGGTGTATGAGGCGCAAACGACCTATCTCGTTATCCAAGGAGATGTCCGTGAGCAGGGAAATACTTCTGAGCTTGATCCTATTGGTATAATTGTCGCCAGTCTCTCGCGGCTGCCTGAATTGAATGTCAATACCTATATAGAACAGATTAAAGATCCCCAGCTCATGAACAATGTGATCAATAAACTTACCCTGCCGCAGAAAAAATATTCCGTCGGCAGCTTGGCCGAGAGTATTCATGTGGCGCCTGTAAAGGATACAAACCTGATCGAGGTTAGTGTTCAGAACATCAATGGAGAATTGGCCCTCCGGATTATAGAAACACTTACGGAATTGATGTTGGAGTCTGTTTCGAGAAGCGCCCAGCTCCAGGTTGATAAATATCTGGCATCCTTACAGGCTCAGCTTGACTCGATCAAGAACGAACTCGCGGTACTGCGGCCAATCGTAGAGAAGCTGGACCAGCAATCTACCTGTTCAGCCTCATTTAGGCAGGAATTAGCCAAGGTTAAGGCGGAATTGGCTAAGCAGCAAGTTGTACTGACAGCAGCGATAGAGACACCCCGGCAGTTTCCTTTGGAGCTTCAAGTCTTGGAACTGGAAGCACGGGTAAAGGAACTGACTACAGAAATTGAAGTGCGGGATGTGCAGTGTAATGAGAATACGAAAAAAATCGCTAATCTGGAAACGACCTATGACCTTTTAATCAGGCAAATGACTCAGATTCAACTGGCTCGCAGCGTCAACATGGGAGATATGAGTCTGCAAGTACTTTCGGGGCCTACTCTCCTGGATAGACCGGTTAAACCTAAAAAAATCTTCAATATGACCGTAGCAGGCCTGGTAGCGTTCATTGCTTCACTATTCCTGGCGATAGTATTGGAAAACAGTAAGCGTAAATTGCATTCTCTGGCGGACATAGAGAACCTGCTAGGTATTCCGGCCCTCGGTATGGTTCCTGTTTTTCCGCATGGTAAGCTGGTGAGTTATACTGATTCGCGTTCAGCAGAAGCAGAGTATATTAAGATATTGCGGGCGAATCTATCCCACTATGTCCGGGAGCATGATCTGCATACTATCCTCTTTACCGGCATCTTACCCCGCGAGGGAACGAGTCTTCTGCTGGCAAACCTAGCCGCGAATCTGGCGCAGGCCGGTCATCAGGTAGTAGTCGTGGATGCCAACCTGCGTTCACCCGCTTTGCACCGGCTGCTTTACAGCGGGGGTCTTTTAGGGCTGACCGACATCTTGTCGGCAGAGGGGGCAACTCTTTCGGACGTTCTCTCAACCACGATGGTTGATGGCGTTACGTTGATATCTTCAGGAAGTACAGTTCATAATTCGACAGAGCTTCTCGGTTCGGAGGGCATGAGAAATCTTTTGCAGGAATTGGCGGCTAATTTCCAATTCGTACTTATTGATTCTCCGCCTATCTTGGCTGTGGCGGATACACACGTTCTGTCGCGCTGGGTCGATGGTGTGGTGGTAGTAATGACTGAGGGTAAAGTAACAGTCAGACAGGTTCAGGAGGCTGCAAAACGCTTAGGGATGGTCCGGGATAATATTATCGGTGTAATACTAAACAGGGTAAAGAGGATTAACAAGGATTTCTATTGTTATGACTATAAAGAAAGCAGGGGTCGTCGTAAATGAAGTCTAGCCGGGTATCTCCATATCGTACATCTTTTTACAAACGCATTTTTGATTTCGTGATAGCATTTTTCCTCGTAATTATGCTCTCACCAATAATGTTAGTTTTAGCCGTGACCATCAGGTTAAACTCCATAGGCCCCGTACTTTATCGTCAGAGACGCGTTGGCAGAGACGGGCAGGAATTTTTTTGTATAAAATTTCGCACGATGGTGCCAGATTCAGCACAACAGCTTGAAAGAAGACTGTCCTCTGACTCCCGACTTCGGCAAGAGTGGGAACAAAACTTTAAGCTGAAAGATGACTTCCGTATTACGGGTATAGGCCATTTCCTGCGCCGGACCAGCCTTGACGAGCTGCCGCAATTATTCAATGTCTTAAAAGGTGAGATGAGTTTGGTGGGACCCAGACCGGTTGTTCAAGCGGAAGGTCAGTTCTATGGTAAGCATTTTGAAGATTATAAATCCATCCGTCCGGGGATGACCGGTTTATGGCAGGTCAGCGGCCGCAATGACCTGGATTACCAACACAGGGTAGAGCTTGATGTGTCCTATATCCGAAGATGTTCGTTTGTACTGGACTTAAGAATTTTGCTGCGCACCGTAGCTGTAGTGTGCTGTGGAAAAGGGGCGTATTAGCTTATGCCAAGGCTGCTCTTCACTTGTGATGTAGAATGTCATGACCCACGGCGGCCGGAAAACTGGCTGTTGGGCAGAACCGTGGATGGCTCCTGGCTGGAATGGGTAGCTCGGGAGCTGCAGAAAAGACGGATTGAAGGTGTTTTTTTTGTTGATTTTATTGGCTGCGAAAAATGGCCGAAAACTCTGGACCGTGTCTTAGATATCCTGACGGAATGTGGTCAGCGGGTTGAGCTGCATATCCACCCCAGTAATGCTCAGCAATGCCAGAAAAAGAGATTGAATGAGTTATCACAAGAGTGGCAGGCCACGCTTTTTGCTGAGGCAATAGAAAACTATATCCGCTTTATCGGAAAAGAACCGCACTGTTTCCGGGCCGGAGCCTATGGTCTCAACCGGCAGACGCTCGCGCTCCTGTCCGAGTACAAGCTGGCGGACAGTTCCTATTATCCCGGCAAACCTCAGGTTGAGGTTACCCTGCCGGATTATACTGAGTTTCAAGTAGCTGTATGGCCTATCACGACGTTATTTCTTCCGTTTTTACACAAACATGTGAAGCACGATCTGAACATTCTGCCCCGGTCAGTTTTAGCAAACCAAATCCTTGCTAATGATGTCATGTTTTTTTTGCACTCCTTTTCGTTTAACCGTTTTCAGGGCCGTGTCCTGACTTCAGAAGTGAATCAGCGCGTCGTAAGGCGGATGAATACAATCCTGCGGGCTATTGATGAGGGCGTAGTTTCGCCGGTGCGCCTCGATGATTTCACGGGTTATCTGCAAACAACGGGCATATCTTTGTTTGATGCTTGCACTACCGTCCTTTATTGCTTTTTGCGTAGTCATCTTGGTCTCTTGGAGTAATCGAGGAGTACAAAAATATGTATAAAGTTCTTTTTTTATTTAATACAACACCTCTGCCGCGGATAATCAGACGAATCAATACCCTGCTTGGCCGGTACAATATCACGCTGGTCTTCTGGGAGCGTTGCCTGAACCATGATTTTACGCCGGAAATACCCGAAGGCTGCCAGGTCTGTCCGATAATGCTTAAAGCCCCACTCGGGAAGCCGTGGTCTAAGCTTATTCCTTTTTTGCGGTTTGTGGTACGTTGTCTGGGTGTTATAAAAACTGTACGGCCCGATATTATTCATGCCGCTAATTGCGACATGCTGCTGGCAGCCCGCTTGTATCAACTGCGTTATCCCGGGGTATCCCTCGTTTACGAGGTGGCGGACCTGCCGCGCGGCGCTGTAGTGAAAGCGTTGGAACGCCTGCTCATGAAAAGGGTTGATTTACTGATCCTGACAAGCTTTTATTTTTATGAAGAACGTTACCGTTATTTTTATCCGGAAAGCAAAGTTCTGGTCCAACGAAATCTGCCGCCAAGGGGCTTCTTTGCGAACTTTACCGGCAAGAAGTCCGCCCAACCCCTGACGATTGGGTTTATCGGCAGTTTGCGCTATTTTGAGCAGTTGGTCATGCTGATTGACACCGCCGCAGCCGCCGCGGGGATTCGTCTCCTGATAGCGGGAGCCGGACCGGATTACGAACGGGTACACCGCTATACACTAGGACGCGGGTATGTGGAATTCTACGGACCGTATAACTATCAGCGCGACATTGCCGGTCTGTATGGCCGAGTGGATTGTCTGTATAGCGTTTACGATGCCGATTTGGCCAATGTGCGGATTGCTCTGCCCAACAGGCTCTATGAAGCTATAGCCTGCGGCCTGCCGTTAATTGTCTCGCGTCATACGGTACTCTCACAAATAGTATCAGAGCAAGGGATCGGCTTCGTGGTAGGGCATCAAGATAAGCGTGAGCTGTTAGAATTGCTGGTCGATCTCCGCGATGACCGGGCAAGGTTGGAAGATGCGGCAGCCCGTTGCCGGGAGCTTGCCAAGCATTATTACAGTGAAGATGAATCTCTTTTGATAATAAATGCGTATAAGCGCCTGAAAGGCGGTTTCGGCGATGGTTAGCACGAGTGTCTACCGGGCGGTAATTATGGTCACGATCGCTACGGGCGCAGGGCGTCTATTAGGTTTTGTCCGCGAAGTGTTCCTCGCCTCGTATTTTGGCACCGGGTGGGAAAATGATGCCTTCAATCTCGCGCTAAACATGCCTGATATGATTCTGTGCGTAGTGACGGTCGCTCTTACAACGACGTTTATTCCTCTTTACAGCCAGGTGTGCGAGCAGTCCGGTCCACACGAAGCTATCCGGTTTACCAACAGCATCATGTTTATGGTGGCGGGGTGCACTGCCCTCTTAAGCCTGACAGGGTATGGGGGGGCCCGCGTGTTGATAGGGCTGGCGGGGGCTGGATTCTCAGACGGTACTCAAGTTCTCGCTGCCAGGCTGCTGCAGATTATGGCGCCCACAATTTTTTTCACCGGAGTAGTTTCGGTCTTATCCGGTTATCTGCAATCGAACCGTCAATATTTTGGGGCTGCCTTAATAGGCGTGCCTTTAAATATCCTGATTATTATCTGTCTTGTCCTGCTGACCCCCCGCGTGGGCATAACCGCTCCGGCGTGGGGCTATCAACTGGGGACCGGGTTTCAGGCAATTATGCTTTGGGTGGTGGCTTGGAAGATGGGCTGCCACTTTATAAAGCCGGACTTCTCAATAACCCCATACCTAAAAAAGATGGCGTTTTTGGCGTTGCCGGTGATCGTCAGTTCCTCCGTACTGCAGGTCAATGTCTTAGTATCAAGTATCCTGGCTTCAGGGCTCCAGGAGGGCGCTGTCTCCTCTTTGCATTACGCCGAACGTCTGATGCTCTTTCCGCATAATGTTGTGATGATGTCTCTCGCCGCCGTTGCTTTTCCTGTGCTTTCCAAAGCAGCGGCAGGCGGCGGGCTGTCCGCTGTGCGAGGAAAACTCGCAGGCTGGGTAGAGGCCTTGCTGTTACTTTCGTTACCGCTGGCTTTTCTTCTTTATGTGCTAAGTCAGCCGGTGGTAGAGTTCGTTTTTCAGCACGGGCGTTTTGACAGTACATCGACTCTTTTTACGTCACAAGCGCTGGAATTCTACGCGTTGGGCTTGCCGGCCTACGGGCTGCGGGAGATTTTCAACCGGGCGTTTTATTCCGTGCAGGACTCGCTTACGCCGATGTACAACGGTGTTGTTGCGATGGCACTCAACATAGCTCTCTCCTGCGTGCTCGTAAGGCTGTTGGGGCACTGTGGACTGGCGCTGGCCTCTACACTAGCCGGGATAGCGGCTGGGATACTGCTCATCCTGCAATGCCGGCGCAAACAGCTGCTTTGGATGGAACGTTGCGCGCTGTTTCGCATCATTGGCTATCTGACGGCAGCTCTGGCTGCAGCCAGCCTCGCCCGCATCTTTCGAACGTCGCTGCCTGTTATCATCTGTGGTTTTGGCGGCTTGGCGGTTTACGCCATATTGCTTTTGGCAGCCTACATCTGGTGCAAACAGAGAAAGACCGGTACACCGGCGCTGGATATCCTGCGCGCCAAGTGGTTGGAGTTTCAGGAGCACAAAGGGGGATGGGTGTGAGAAATAAATGGCTGGACACAAGCGCTGCGTGTCTTACCTCGCTCCTTATAGCCGGGGGAGCCTTGCGCTTTATTTTTGGAATAGGTCAGTCTGCTTTCTATTTCACTTGTCTGGCTGTAATAGCTGTCCTCTCTTTGATACGGCTCGTGCATGACGGATGCAGAGCAGCCAGGGCGGCTTGGCAGTATTTGATGATGTTTTTGTTCCTGTTGTCTTGGCTGTCGATAAGTATAATCTGGACCATGTCTGTTTCACAGTATCGGATCGATCTGCTCTTATTGGCAGCCGTCCTGGTTACACTGCTACTTCTGGTGTGCAATTTTAGTCCCGGATTTATCAGGATGGTACAGTGGTGGCTTGTCTTCTTCTCAAACGTAGTAGCCGTAAGTATCCTTTATTATCTTGGCGGATTTATTCAGGTCGAGGCGTGGGGTACTGCGGTTTACGACTTTTATCTTACCGCCGGCCGCTGTCTTGCTTTGGGTTATATCACTAGCTTAGTCAGTTTCTTAGTAACCCCGTCGAAAAAGGTATTCTGGTTCTTAAGTGCGCTGTTACATGTTGCCGCGCTGGCAGTGACAATGGCACGCGGGGCTCTGCTTTTCTCAGCGCTGATTGTCCTCTTGCTGCCTATCTGGGGAATTGAGTTAAGCCGTTTTAAACTTCGCCTCGAAAGACTTCTGGCCAGACGGTATCTTCTTTTTACTATCCCTGCGGTCGTGGTTACTTTGTTCCTAGCTCTGCAGATTCCCGGCAACCGCCTTCGTTTGCTGCGTATGTTGTCTTTGGGAGAAGAATTGTCCGTGGGTGGACGGGGATTGATTTGGTCGAGAGCGCTTGATTACCTCACGTACAAACCGCTTCTCGGTTATGGACTGGGGAGCAGCGGCTACCTGTCGGCCGGAGCAGAGGAGCTGTATCCGCATAATCTTTTTTTCCAGATTTGGCTTGATGGTGGGGTCTTGGCCTTTGTACTGCTCTTGTTTATTGTGGCTTTCCCGTTGGCTGCCTTTCTGCGCCTAAAAAAAGAGCTGATTCGTGAACACCTGGCGGTTTTCTTATGCTACGTCTATCTGATTATGGAATACAGCAAATCACATAGTGTCTATACGGCCCGGGACCTTTTCATGTTTGGTTTTGCTGTTGTGTTGTGTTCTACGCTGCCCGAAAGTGGTGGAAAGGAAGGGTGACGATGTTACTGCAGGTGATCGATCATTTTCCAGGCCGTGTTCATTATTCCGATGGGCGCCAGAGTTATGCCTCGGTGCAGAATGTGATTTATAGCAGCGCAAACGGCAGCCGTGATTGGGTGCGTTTAACGGAGCTGCCGCTCGCGGCCGGCTGGCGCTTGTGTTCGTTAACGGAACTAAGCCGACGCTTATGCCGTGCAGGCGTACGCCATATTGTTCCTGTCGGGACGCGGCTTTGTATCATAGGATATCGTACGATCTATACCTATGATTTACGCACGGGCGTTTACGAAACCGCCAGGTTGTCCGGCTCATTGCCGCTTAACATTTGTTCGGACGGCGCTTGTGTCTATTACGGTGAATATGGATCCAATAAAGAGCGCAAACCAGTCCGGATTTACGGCGGAATCGACGGTGGACCTGTTTGGGAGCCGCTTTATGAACTGAAAGGGATTCGCCATATCCACGGAGTCTTTCGTGATCCGTATAGCGGTTTGTTCTGGGTGACTACGGGGGATGAAGATGAAGAGTCGGCATTGTGGGTAAGTGATGATGCCTTCCGCTCGCTGCATAAAGTCTTATCCGGCAGCCAGCAGTTTAGGGCGGTGACGCTGCTGTTTACTGAGGATTATATTTACTTTGGCTCTGATACGGGTCGTGAGGAAAATTACCTCTACCGGTTTAACAAGCGGCAGAGCGAGACGGAGAAGCTTCAGTACACGGGTAATGCGGTCTTTTATGGTTTCAAGGCCGGGCCATATCTGTTCTTTTCTACTGCCTGTCAGCCTGGGAAGCATGGAGACCGCCAAAAACTGTCGGTTTGGGGAACCCAGGATGGGGTTGTCTGGGAGCAGTTTTTAACACTGCACAAAGATATTTGGCCAATGAAGCTGTTCCAGTATGGGCTGGTTATTTTTCCGGGTGGTTCAGGGGGACCGGGGGAGTTGTGGCTGTATGCCGTGGGAGTCCGAGAGTTCTCCGGTAGTATCAAATTCTCGCTGCAAGAGGGATAAATGAGGGAGGGGGCAAGGGATCATGGGGATCAAAAGTATCTGTGTTTTGGGGCTGGGGTATATTGGTTTGCCGACAGCAAGCCTTTTTGCTGCCGGGGGCTACGGTGTCATCGGCGTAGATAAGGATGAGCGTGTGGTTAATATGATCAACCGCGGATTAATTCATATTGAAGAACCCGGGCTCAATACCCTGGTCAGGGCGGCGGTAAATTCGGGACAGTTGGTTGCCAAACACTCGCCGGAAGCAGCCGATGCCTTTATTATCGCGGTACCTACACCGTTGACAGAGGACAAAAAAGCAGATCTGAGTTTTGTCAAAAACGCGGCGGAGTCGATTCTCCCCTATCTACGGGCGGGTAACCTGGTTATACTCGAGTCTACTTCTCCACCGCTGACTACTCAGGATTTTTTAGTTCCTATACTGGCGCAGAGCGGGCTTGTGCCCGGCGAGGAGGTGCTTGTAGCCCACTGCCCGGAACGGGTACTGCCGGGCAATATCCTGCAAGAGCTCGTCAACAATAACCGGATTATCGGCGGGATTAATCCTGCCTCCGCGTTAAAAGCACGCGAGGTTTATAAGCGCATTGTGCAAGGGGATATTGTTTTAACCGATGCCGCTTCGGCTGAGATGGCTAAGCTGATGGAAAATACTTTCAGGGACGTGAACATTGCTCTGGTCAATGAGTTATGTCTGGTAGCCGCGGAAATGGAGCTTGATGCCCTCGAGGTTATCCGCCTGGCGAACATGCATCCCCGTGTGAGTCTGCACCGTCCCGGACCGGGGGTAGGGGGGCACTGCTTGTCGGTAGATCCCTGGTTCATCGTGGAAAAGAGCAGACAGGCCCGGCTCATACGTCTTGCCCGCGAAGTAAACGACAGCATGCCTTATTATGTCGTGGAGCGTATCCGGGAACTGGTCGGTGATATTGCCGAGCCTGTCGTAACAATATTAGGAGTATCCTATAAAGGCAATGTCGACGATACCCGCGAAAGCCCCTCGACGAGCATCTGCAGACTGCTGCAAGAGTCCGGAGTAAAAATACGCATCTACGATCCGCATGTCCGTAATTATGAAGTAGAACAGTCAGACTTCGAAACGGCCTGCTTAGGCTCCGATCTGATCGTTGTGGCGGCCGATCACCAGGAGTTTAAGTATCTGGCGCCGGCGGAAATAGGAGTCTTAATGCGCCACAAACGAGTATTTGATACACGTAATTGCCTGAACACGAAAAAGTGGGAAGAAGCGGGTTTTTTCGCTCAGGTCTTGGGAAGGAAGTTCAAATAAGCAGAAGGTGATAGCATGAATACGAAGCAAAAAGGAAGAAGCATTACCCTGCTGGCGCCGTTTTACTTGCCGGAAACAAACGCTGCGGCGAAAAGAGCAGGAGCCCTGGTGAAGAGCCTCGCTGCCGCCGGTTGGACGGTGCGCGTGATAACCCAGGTCCCCCATTACCCGCAGGGGCAAATCTATCAAGGATTTAGCGGAAAAAGAAGCGTTACTTCTGATGACCGTGTCACCGTTATCCGCCTCTGTCCGTGGATTATCAAACGCAATAAGCTTGTCCTGCGCTTGCTTGCGGAATGGAGATACCTCATCAAAGCCCTGTGGGAATTCGTCCGTTGCCCGGGAGATGTCCTCTATGCTACCTCGCCATATATGTTCAATGGACTGGGCGCCCTCTTATGCGGCAGGCTATGGCGTAAAAAAATTATCTGGGAGGTGCGGGATTTAACCTGGCTTTATATCTCCGCGTTGAAAATGGACCGTTTCGGCTTGAGCGGTTTCTTGGAAAGGGTAATGCTGTACACCGCGAGTAGGGTTGATCGTTTGATTACTACTACCGAAGGGCAGGGAGGTTATTTTACTTCGAAAACAAAGGTCCGTAAGCTCGTGGTCTTACCCAACGGGGTTGACCGCGAGACCCTGGAAATGATGCAAAGCATCCCTGAGGCGCCGCGTCATGAATTTACCGTCTTGTATGCAGGCCTGATCGGCTATCCTCAGGGGTTGTCTGTCCTGGTTGCTGCGGCCGCTCTGCTGCCAACCGTCCGCTTCCTGGTTCTGGGGGACGGTGCGGAAAAGGTTGAACTGCAAAAAGATGCCGCCAGGCGAGGTCTCCAAAATATTGTCTTTACCGGGTATTTACCGTTTGCTCGTGTAGCCGGGTACTATAGGGCGGCCGATGTCCTCTATGCCCAACTGCGAAAGAGCCCGGTTTTTTCGTTAACGCAGCCTTCGAAGGTATGGGAGTATATGGCTGCAGGAAAGCCGGTTATTTACGGGGGAGAGGGCGAAGGAGCAGAAGTGGTTCAGATATCGCGAGCGGGACTGGTGGTGTCACCCGATGATGTTGATGCCCTGGTCTGCGCCATCAGGTATTTGCAGGATAATCCCCAAGAGTCTCTGCAGATGGGCGAAAACGGTCGCGGGTATATCCTGCGGAATCGGATTCGCGAAGCGTTGCTGCAAAATATTGTGAGTGAAATAGATGACCTGGACAAAGGGATCAATTTGGAAAGAAGGGCAGGAGTATGGGCGTTATTGCCGAGGTCAAAACCAGATTAATTGATCGGTTCTTAGCTGTAACAGGGCTATATAGCAGGATTTATATTTACCGGCCCCGGTCAGATGAGAATTGCACTCCCAAGCTGTGTCCCGAGCAAACAGTTTTGCCTGTCAAGATTAGCGTTCCTGAGACTCTTAGCCTGACAGCCCAGGCAGAAATTGAAAATCTGCTCACCTCCGGCCTTTTTTCCTTTTTTGGACGGGAGCGCTCTATCAAACAGTATCAAAAGGAGTATCAATCTTCGCAACCTTCCCGGCCTTGGTGGAAGATAGACTCCCGGGATTACGACGGTGATCCCCGGATGTCCTGGGAGTTGGATCGTCATCAGTTTCTGCCTTTGCTGGGGTGGGCAGCTTGCTACCCCCAGTACGAGGCGGCAGCGCAAGAATGGATTCATGATTATCTTGGAAAATGGTTCGTGGACAATCCTCCGGAGAAGGGGCTATGCTGGGCCTCCAACCTTGAAGTGGCCTTGCGGGCCGTTTCCTGGTGTCTGCTCTACTGGCTCTGTCGGCCTGTAAATGTACAGGAACCGTTCTGGCGGCGCTTCCGGGACGTGCTCTATCATCATAGTGTTCATCTGGCTAAGCGGCTGTCCCATACTGAGGTCTGTATGCCCAACAACCACCTTTTGGGAGAAGTATGTGCTCTGCTGGTACTCGCAGTACTTTTCGGGAACGAGGACTGGAAAAAGTATCGCAGGTGGCTGGCCAGGCTGGCTGAGGAGCAGTTTTATACCGATGGGGTAAATATCGAACAGTCCTTGCATTACCATGCCTTTTCCTTGCAGCTTCTGCTCTTGGCGGCTTTTATCCTGAAGAAAATCGGGGAGCCTTTTGAAAAACGGACCGAGGAGAGAATACGGCAGGCAGTCTGCTTTTTACAGTGGACCGTTAAGCCGGACGGAAGCTGGCCAAAAATTGGCGATAGTGATGACGGCAAGGCCTTTTGTCTATTCGAGAGCCACAAGTCTGTAATGGATAAGGCCGTAACTATGGCTGGCTGTTATATTCAGGATATTGTCGGCGAAAAGGGGCTTTTTCAAAATTTTGCTCAGGGCGGTTTCGGCGTTTGGAGATCGGGCTGGACTCCGGAGGATAGCTATCTTTTGGTTAAATACGGACCACACAGATTTCATGCCCATGCCGATTTGCTGCATCTGGAATATTCTTTCGGCGGGGAAAATATCCTGATCGATCCCGGGACTTACCGCTATAACAATGCTCCGGCCCTGCGCCGCTATTTTCGCGGAACGGCTGCGCACAATACCATCATGGTTGACAACCAAGATCAAAGTACTCAGTTTAAAACCTTCCGCTGGCTCAATTGTGCAAAAGTCCGGGATGTGTTCTGCCAACAGGCCGACGCCCTCCCCGGCGAAATATTCCACGCCGACCTTCGTTACGCTCAGAGTAAGATCAGGCATCGCCGCAGCGTTACAGCGAGCCGTGAACTCTATGAATTCATTGTTCTGGATAGCATAACCGGGGCAGGTGCGGAAGCGGTGGCTCATTTTCATTTCGATCCTTCGCTGACAGTAAAGATAGATGGAGAAAAAGAACTGGTGATTATCCAGACCAAGAAGGGAAAGAGACTCACTGTCCGGTTCGAAAGCCCCTCTCTTGTGGAAATAGAACTATTGGAAGGACCTTACTCAGCAAGATACGGTGAGTTAACGGCTCACCAGTTTCTTCGCGTGGCGCTTAACGGTAAAGGAGAGGAGCTGTGCTTAAAGACACATATAAAAACCTCGCAGATTAACTGATTGCTAATCTGCGAGGTAAAGATAAACCGGATTCTTTTTTTGGCCGTAGTGTCATTTTTTCAGGCTGTCATACTCGGCATTCATATTATAGCGGAGCTGCGAGAATTCTTTATTGCATTCTTCCTTCATAAATTCCAAATAATTTTGCGAAAGCACTTGCAGCCGGTCATAAGCGGCCTGGCCTTGCTGGTCAAGCGCCGACATGAGATTGCCCAACATTCTTTTCTGCATCTCTGCTTCCATTTTAGCTTTCGCCGTTTCCTCCTGGGCTAACGAGTAAATTTTCTGTTCTTCGATCTTGGCCTTAGTTAAGATAGCCTGTGTTTCTTCTTTTGCTGCTTCTATAAGGGCGTGTGCTTTTTGCTCCGCTTCCGATAAAATGGCCTGGGAATTTTTTTGGGCCTTTTCAACCACTGCCTGGGCGGATTTTTCTGCGGTGACCAGGACGCTGCTGATTACCTTTTCATGCTCCTTCATTTTTTTTATTTCGATCTCCAGGTTCTCGCTTTCCTTGCTCCGACTCTTGATATAGATCAGGAGCTCCTCGAGGAAATCATCAACTTCATTTGTGCTATACCCGTACAGGGAGTGTTTCAGACCCTGCTCCTTTTTTTTAACCAGCGTTTCGAAATCCATGTTCAAACCCGCCCCCTCAATATTCCGCCTCTGGCAAAACTATATGGAATCAAATTCCAATTAATTCTATGATAGACAACCTCTCTTTATGATAAATGACTATCAAAAAGCATAAATATTTTATTATTTTACGAATGTGTGGATATACAAGCCTATATAATGTATGGAAATCTTTTTAGAAACGGTGACATTCTTATGCAGAGCAAAGAAAAATACCGGCAACTTTGTACAATTGAAAAGGATATACCGCTGTTTTCGCAGGATTGGTGGATGGATGCAGTTTGTGGAGAAGAGAATTGGGATGTTCTGGTGGTAGAGAAAGATCAGCGGATAATAGCCGCCTTGCCGTATTACCTTAAGAAGAAAATTTTTCTGCGGTGTATCGTGCAGCCGCCTTTTACGACAACGCATGGCATCTGGTTAAAATATCCACCGGGCCAGAAATACGTGCAGAAACTGTCTTATGAAAGAGAGGTCATTTCAAATATTATCAAACAAATTGATGATTTAAGGGTTCATGTGTTCATGCAGGATTTTCATTATAGTTTTACAAATTGGCTGCCTTTTGCGTGGAACAATTTTAAGCAGACCAACAGATATACCTATATTCTCGAAGACCTGACCAATCTGGCGAGCGTCTTTGATAGCTTTAAACCCGCAATCCGGGCAGAGATAAGGAAAGCTGCGAGGCGTGTCACCATTAACGAGGACTGTGAGTTGGAGACGTTGTATAAATTGCTCCAGAAATCGTATGAACGGCAAAAACTGCCGATACCATATAAGTTTGAACAACTTTTGAGACTTGACCAGGTTTGCCGTGAAAGGAAGTGCAGAAAAATCCTTTTTGCAGTCGATGAACAGAAAAACATTCATACGGCGTGTTATTTTGTTTGGGATGAAACCTATGTATATTACCTTTTGGCAGGAACAGACCGCCTGTGGAGAAACAGTGGGGCTAATTCTTTGTTAGTGTGGGAGGCCATTAAAATGACTGCGGCCATGGCGAAGAAGTTCAATTTTGATGGCAGCAGCCTAGAACCTATCGAACGCTTTGTAAGTTCTTTTGGAGGAAGACAAAAGCCCTGTTTCAGAATATACAGAAGTAAACTGCTGCATACGGATTTATGGGATCTATATCAACATATCAACAAGCTGAAGAGTATGTTGTTTTATTACTGCCGCATGCCGCAGGGGCAGAATGTAAATCAACGGGAAGATAATGAGGTGATTTTGTGAAAATTAGAAAAGCCGTTATTCCTGCAGCAGGACTGGGTACCAGATTTCTTCCCGCTACAAAAGCTCAACCTAAGGAAATGCTGCCAATAGTAGATAAACCGGCTATACAATATATTGTCGAAGAGATTGTCCAGTCAGGGATAGAAAGCATCGTAGTTATAACGGGAAGAAATAAGCGGACCATTGAGGATCACTTTGACAGATCTTTTGAATTGGAGAGAACCCTAATTGCCAGTGGCGATATTGACAACCTGAATACTATCCGGGGGATTGCCCAAATGGCGCACATCCACTATATCCGCCAGCAGGAACCCTTGGGTTTAGGGCATGCTATTTTGTGCGCCCGGGAATTTATCGGGGAAGAAGCCTTCGCCGTGCTGCTGGGTGATGATATCATGGTATCCGAAAGGCCGGCTTTACGGCAGATGATGGATGTCTATGAAAAACATTCTGTGGAAGTGATCGGAGTCCAACGGGTAAATCCCCAGGATGTGACAAAATATGGTATTGTATCTCCCCAATACTATAGCCGGCAAAATTCCACGGAGGCTTTTTGGATTAAGGATTTAGTTGAAAAACCTGCATTGCCTGATGCGCCTTCTGATCTTGCGGTGATAGGCCGCTATATCCTGAAGCCATCTATTTTTCCAGCCCTCGAACAAATCAAACCAGGCCGGGGCGGCGAGATACAGCTGACAGACGCGCTGCGTGAAATATGCCGGGATCATCCGCTGTTAGCCTTGCCTCTGGCGTGCCAACGTTTTGATGTCGGGGATAAGCTGGGCTATCTGCAGGCCGTAATAAAACAGGCCTTAGCCTATCCGGAATTGCGTCATGATTTGCTGAATTACCTTGAAGAAGTATTGTCTGAGGAAAAACAGGCTAACCGAAGGTGGGAGGGGTTAGCGGCGCGCTCTTTTCTTTAAATCGCGAAAAACACAGCCACATTATTAATAATATTGAGCGTAACATTAAATATATTAATTAATATATTGACATAATTAATATATAGGTATAGTATGTTCAATGTAATATATATTACCATTCGATTTGAGGTGTATTAATGAAGTACAAAGCGCCAAGCCGATGCCCTGTTTGTGATCATGAACTGACAATCAGCAGCTTAACCTGCAACCACTGTCAAAGCAAGATTGAAGGCAGTTTTACTACATGCAAATTCTGCAAATTACCGGCGGAACAGTTGGAGTTTGTCGAGGTGTTCATGAAGTGTCGGGGCAATATTAAAGACGTGGAAAAGGAACTGGGTATTTCATACCCAACAGTACGCGGACGGTTGGAAGGGGTCATTCAAGCCTTGGGCTACAATCCGGAAAAGAATTCTATGTTGGCCGATAACCAGGAAGAACGTAAAAAGGAGATTCTCAAGGCGGTTGAAAACGGTGAGTTGACACCGCAGGAAGCTGTCACGCAATTGAAGGAAGTCGCTAAACCATTAAAAAGGTATAACCGAAACTAAAAAATAAGAAAAGGAGTCGTTAACGATGAGCGAGGAGAAAATTAAGATTCTGGAAATGATTAAAAATGGTAAAATTACACCGGAAGAAGGGATAGAGTTACTCGATGCGCTCAATGACAGCGAGACAAGCAAAGTCGTGCAGCTATCGCCTAAACTATCGGAACGTATGCTTGTTGTTAAGGTCAACGGACCTGGTCAAAAAGTAAATGTTAATGTTCCGCTCAATTTACTTAAAGTAGCCTCGAAATTTGTAAATATGGGTATGGGATTCATTCCGGCGGAAGCCAGGCGGGAAATGGAAAATAAGGGCATTGATATCTCAAAGTTTGATTTTGAAGAACTTGTTGATCTTTTTGACCGGGGATTAACAGATGGTAAGCTCGTAGATGTCGAGTCCGAAGATGATAAAGGCGTCACAAAGGTTGAGGTCTATGTGGAATAAGAGAAGGAGCCAGTTAATGCTGGTCAGGGTCATGCTGCATGGCAGGAGGAGGCTGGTCATTCCTATGCCGCTATATGTTCTCGATACTTTGCTGCGAGCCGTCGGCGACCTCTTGCTGTTTTGTCAGCTCTTGCTCCCTTTATGCCGGAAAAGCTTACAGAAGAATCTCGGAGGACTGAAATGGTGCAAGGGGATAGAAATTACGATGTTGGGAGACATGCTTTGCGATTCACTGGAGGAATTGCGCAAACGTGGTCGTTGGCGAATGGTGGAAGTGAAGAATTGCGGTAATGAAGTACACATTGATTTTTATTGAAGAAGGTGTGCCGTATGCAGAGGTTTATCTATAAAATTATTAGTAACGCGGCAGCTTTCTACCTGGCCGCTTATCTGTTTCCCGCCATAGGACTGGACAATCTGTTGGCGCCAATGCTGGCCGGGTTAGTATTGGCTGTAATCAGTATATCGGTCAGGCCATTGCTGGTTCTTGTTTTGGCGCCGTTTGTCCTGTTAACGGCGGGATTGTTAACCCTGATCATCAATGCCTGGATGATTATGTTGACCGAAGCAATTATAGGTCATATGATAAATATACCCGGCTTCTGGCTGACGGTAGTTGTTGCCCTGATCGTTGCTATTTTTGATCTGGGAGTGAGAAGAATGCAGAAACAGAAGGCCTGATGGGTATCTTGACAAAGAAGAATTAGCATACATGAAAGCAAGCGGGGGATCCAGAGGAGTTTACTTCTGAGATCCCCCCGCCTTTTTTGGGGGGATGAGCAGTTTCGTATTTACTGTGGTTAAGTTATATTCCAAATGTTATACTAGGGTATATGCCGAATTGGTTCACAGATGGAGGGGAGTAGAGTGGCGGGCACATTGGCTGGCTATCTGTTTATTTTTCTTGCACGGATTTGTGATGTCTCTTTGGGTACCATGAGAATGCTTATGGTGGTCCGGGGCAAAAGATTGTATGCTGCCGGGATAGGTTTTTTTGAGGTAATGATCTATATTACTGCTTTGAATCTCATCTTTTCTAATCTCAAAAATCCTCTTAATCTTCTGGTTTATGCTGCGGGATACGCTACCGGTAATTATATCGGCAGCTTCCTCGAAGAAAAACTTGCCGTGGGTACTGTGACAATTCAGGTTATTACGATGAGGTCACCGCTGGAGCTCACCGAAAAGCTCAGGGACAAAGGGTACGGCGTAACCGTTATCGAGGGGTATGGACGAGAAGGGAAGCGCCATATCCTGCAAATTATTTTGCCGAGAAAAAGGGGCACCCAATTGCGTAGGGATATAGATGAGTGGGATTGTGACGCTTTTTGTACTGTATTTGACGCGCGTACAACACAAGGCGGGATATTTCTCCGCAAGGGGAAATAAATAAGATATAAGTATCATAAAATACATAAATAGGATAAACATTTTAAGGCACTGGAGCGATAGAGGATGGTGACGGAATGAGAGACCCAAGAGAAGCGCCTATAGGTGTATTTGACTCGGGAGTGGGCGGTTTAACGGTTATACTGGAGCTGCTCAGACAAATGCCGCACGAATCTTTCATTTATTACGCCGATACGGCCCATGTTCCGTATGGCCCCCGGGATCCGCAGGAATTAAGAAGGTTTGCCTCTTCGATCAGTGAATTTCTTGTCGATAAAGGCTGCAAGCTTGTCATTATTGCCTGTAACACCAGTACATCTTTAGCGTACGAAGAATTGGCCGCGCGGTTCTTACCCCCTTTTATCGGTGTAATTGAACCAGGGGTAGACAAAGCGCTGGAGATGACAAAGAACCTAAAGATCGGGGTTATTGCTACGATAGCCACTATTAACAGCGGCGCTTACCAGCATATGCTGCGGCGTAAAAATCCTGCTATTGAGGTATCGGCAGCGTCTTGTCCGCTTTTTGTACCGCTAGTCGAAAAAGGCCAGATCGAAGGGGACGAGGTTTACGAAACGGCTGTTGCGTATCTGGAACCCTTGAAGAATAAGGGAATAGACAGCCTGGTTCTGGGCTGTACCCATTATCCCTTCTTGCTTCCGGTAATTATTAAAGCGCTCGGACCTTCGATAGCTGTTATTGATCCTGCCCGCGAAACAGTCAGCAGGGCCAAAGAAAAATTGAAGGGCCTTTCTCTGCTCAAAGAAACAGGGAAGCCCTCATATCAGTACTATGCCAGTGGAGACCCGGAATCCTTCCGCCGGATAGGCAGTATCTTTCTGGGGGAGGATATTGGTGAAGTCAGGGGCGTCAAGCTGGATTAAGCGGCAGGTGAGAGAATGGAACTTATGGTATTAGGGGCAAATGACGGGATAATTAATTGACGAGGTGACTATGATGAAACGAACGGATCAAAGAACTGCCAAGCAATTGCGGCCGGTCAAAATAACACCGGGGTATATTAAGTATGCCGAAGGGTCGGTGTTAATCGAGATAGGTGAAACTAAGGTAATCTGCAATGCCACGATAGAAGAAAAGGTGCCTCCCTTTTTGAAAGGACAAAACCAAGGCTGGATTACTGCGGAGTATTCAATGCTTCCGAGGTCGACCTCGGTACGTAACCAGCGCGAGGCGATCAAGGGTAAAATCAGTGGCCGTACTAATGAAATACAGCGTCTGATCGGACGCTCCCTGCGGGCGGCTGTTGATTTGAAGGCTTTAGGGGAGAGAACTGTTACGCTTGATTGTGATGTTATTCAGGCGGACGGAGGGACCCGGACAGCTTCGATAACCGGCGCTTATGTGGCGATGGTGCTGGCCTTGAAGAAACTTGTAGCGCAAGGGACGCTGCCGGCGCTGCCGGTCAGGGACTGGCTTGCCGCAGTTAGTGTGGGCAAGATTGGGGACGACCTCTGGCTTGATTTATCTTATGAAGAGGATTCGCGTGCAGCGGTAGATATGAACCTCGTTATGACCGGGAGAGGACAGTTTGTCGAAATACAGGGTACGGCGGAAGGCCATCCCTTTACCGCAGAAGAACTGCAAGGATTCTTAGAAATGGGCTCAAATGGAATTGCCGAGCTGATTGCGCTGCAAAAATCTATCTTAGGTGATACGGTATGACTTCAGAAAGAGCTGAGAGGCCACCGCTGCTGATGGCAAGCAGAAACAAAGGCAAATTACTGGAATTAACGAGGCTCCTTGACGAAATCCCGGTTGATATTCTCACACTCGGAGCGTTTCCTGAGCTGCCGGAGACTACGGAGGATGGCCAAACATTTTTCGAGAATGCCGCCAAGAAGGCGCAGGAAGCTGCTCGAGGCAGCGGGATATTAACGATAGCCGATGATTCAGGGCTTGAAGTTGATGCCTTAGGCGGGCTGCCGGGGATACACTCTGCGAGGTTTGCCGGTGAGCCTGCCGATGACACACGCAATAATAAAAAACTTTTAAAACTATTACACGATGTGCCTCCGGAAAAAAGAACCGCCCGCTTTGTCTGTGTGATTGCTGTCGCGACACCGGGCGGTGAGGTTTACTCCGCCCAGGGGCAATGCGACGGAGTTATTCTCGAGGAGCCAAGAGGCTGCGGGGGTTTCGGCTATGATCCACTCTTTTATATCCCCCGGTTACAAAAGACGTTTGCAGAATTGACCGTCGAAGAAAAAAATCCGCTAAGCCACCGTGGAAAGGCTCTGCAAGAGGCAGTAGCAATAATACGGCGTTTAATCACAGGACGGGCGCTGAAATAGGTGAAATTTTGGACAGGTGAAGTTGACAGAAGCCCTTTTTTTTGTTAAGATATCATTTGCTGCAATATTAGTAGTAAGTGTGCCCATAGCTCAGCTGGATAGAGCAACGGCCTTCTAAGCCGT
>DIVP01000067.1:24767-24966 GCA_002422465.1 Peptococcaceae bacterium UBA6129
GCACTCGGGGGTTCAAGTCCCCTCAGTCACCCCATAAAAAAATTATATATTGTTGGGGCGTAGCCAAGTTGGTAAGGCAACGGACTTTGACTCCGTCATTCGTTGGTTCGAGTCCAGCCGCCCCAGCCATAAATTTTGTGAAACATGAGCTATTTGCTTTGTGGGTAGGAGTAATGCGGGAGTGGCGGAACTGGCAGAC
>DIVP01000067.1:25055-34351 GCA_002422465.1 Peptococcaceae bacterium UBA6129
TTCGAATCCCGTCTTCCGCTCCATTTACGACTGGGCAGGGTGCACTGGTCTTTTTAGTTTATCTTCTCGTAGATTCGAAAGGCTTAATCTGCCGCATATTATGGATATAATATATATGATTCAAACGTAAGAAAGTATAGGAGGAGAATCAATGAAGGTATCAACAGAAAAACTCGATAAGACAAAGGCTCAGATAACGGTAGAAATTCCTGAGGAGGAGTTTGAAAATTCTTTGCAAAAGGCTTACCGGATTGTCATTAAGAAAGTTAATATTCCGGGTTTTAGAAAGGGCAAGGCACCACGGAGAATACTCGAAAATATATATGGTAGAGAGATACTTATTGAAGATGCTTTGCAGGATGCCATTCCGACAGCTTATCTAAAAGCTCTCGAAGAAATAAAAGACGACTACAAGCCGGTGAGTGAACCGGAATATGACCTCGTACAGGCGGAAAAAGGCAGTCCCGTTATCTTCAAAGCAAAATTTGACCTTAAACCAGAAGTCAAGCTGGGTCAATATAAAGACATTGAACTTGAAAAAATATCCGTTGAAATAACCGATGAAGATGTTGAAAAAGAGCTTGTACAAATGCAGCAAAGATATGCCAAACTCATTGTCGTTGACGGTCCGGCGATAATAGGAGATGTATTAAGCATTGATTTTCTGGGTAAAGTAGATGGGCAGCCTTTTGAAGGCGGCGCCGGAGAAAATTATACATTAGAACTAGGAAGCAATACCTTCATTCCCGGTTTTGAAGAGCAATTAACCGGCACAAATGTCCATGAAACAAAGGACGTTGCCGTAACCTTTCCCGAGGACTATCATGCTGAGAACTTAAAAGGAAAGGATGCAGTGTTCACAGTTACTGTAAAAGAGATTAAGCGTAAAGAGCTGGCTGATTTAGATGACGAATTTGCCAAAGATGTATCTGAGTTTGCCAATATGCAGGAATTACGGCAAGACATCAAGAATAAGCTAAATAAGGCAGCGCAGGAGAACGCAGATAGCGAATTGAAATCGAATGCCATCAAACGAGTTGCTGAAAATGCTGAGCTCGATATACCGGCATCGATGATTGAAAAGCGCATTGACCGCCTCATCCAGGATTTTGAATACCGCCTACAGCAGCAAGGGATTATCTTTGATTATTATTTGCAAGCCACGAATACGAAAATAGAGGATTTGAGAAATAGTTACCGTGCCGGAGCGGAAGCCTCTGTTCGCGGCGATCTCGTCTTAGAAGAGATTGCCAGAGTTGAACAGATTACCGTAACACCCGAGGATATTGATAAAGAAATCGATAAAATGGCCGAGACTTACAAACAGGAGCCTACTAAACTTCGTGAATTCATGGAAAAACAAGGACAGATTTCTGCGCTGGAATTTGGTATAATGATAGATAAGGCCATTGATTTGATTATTGCGGAAGCGAAAACTGTCTAGACTTAAATTATTATAGTTTGTTGATACCAAAAACGGAGGTCGTTTTAATGAGTGTAGAAAGAGATTTCAAGATGCCAGTTTTAAATACGCTGGTACCGATGGTTGTCGAACAGACGAATCGCGGAGAACGTGCCTACGACATCTATTCGAGATTGTTAAAAGACCGCATTATTTTTCTAGGTACGGCTATTGATGACTACGTAGCCAATCTTGTTATCGCCCAGCTATTATTCCTATATGCGGAGGACCCGGATAAGGATATTTCCTTGTATATCAACAGCCCCGGAGGGTCTATTACTGCAGGAATGGCAATTTTTGACACGATGCAGTATATCAGGACGGATGTATCTACTATCTGTGTAGGGCTTGCAGCCTCGATGGGCGCGTTTTTGCTCGCAGCCGGCGCTAAAGGAAAGCGTTTTGCATTACCTAATGCCGAAATATTAATTCATCAGCCTTCCGGCGGGGCGCAAGGGCAGGCTACCGATATTGAAATTCACGCAAAAAGAATTATACACATTAGAGAAAAACTGAATAAAATATTAGCAGAGAATACAGGACAGACCGTGCAGCGTATCGCCGAAGATACGGAGCGCGACCGTTTTATGGATGCCGAAGAGGCTAAAACATATGGATTGATTGACGATTTACTCGTAAGGATTCCCCAGAACCCCAAAACACGTTAGTGAGAGGTGATTCTATGTACAAATTTGGGGATGATAAAGGACAGTTAAAATGTTCCTTTTGTGGCAAACTCCAGGACCAGGTAAAAAAACTGGTCGCAGGTCCGGGCGTGTATATATGTGATGAGTGCATTGAATTATGCAATGAAATTATCGAAGAAGAATTATCTGAAGAAACCACTCTTGACATGGGTGATATACCTAAGCCCAAGGAAATTAAAGCTATTCTTGATCAGTATGTCATTGATCAGGAAAACGCCAAGAAATCTATGGCGGTAGCTGTCTACAACCATTATAAGCGCATTAATCTAGGCGCAAAAATCGATGATGTTGAGTTGCAAAAGAGTAATATTATTATGCTAGGACCGACAGGGAGCGGAAAAACGCTGCTTGCGCAAACCTTAGCCCGCATTCTTAATGTTCCTTTTGCTATTGCCGATGCCACTTCTTTGACTGAGGCCGGGTATGTGGGCGAGGATGTCGAGAACATCCTGCTCAAGCTTATTCAGGCTGCAGATTATGATGTCGAGAAGGCGGAAAAAGGGATAGTCTATATCGATGAAATTGATAAAATCGCCCGTAAATCGGAAAACCCTTCGATTACGCGTGACGTTTCCGGTGAAGGCGTACAACAGGCGCTCTTGAAAATTCTCGAAGGAACAGTAGCCAGTGTACCTCCTCAGGGTGGACGCAAACATCCGCATCAAGAATTTATCCAGCTTGATACTACTAATATCCTCTTTATTTGCGGCGGCGCCTTTGAGGGTGTTGATAAGATTATCCAAAGCCGTATTGGCAATAAGGTCATGGGTTTTGGCGCGGAAGTCAAGGGCAAGCAGGATACCAAAATTGGTGAGATTCTAAGCCAAATCCTACCGGCTGACCTGATTAGATTCGGATTGATTCCAGAGTTTGTTGGGCGTTTGCCGGTTATTGTCACACTTGACGCCTTAGATGAGAATGCCCTCGTTCGTATTCTGACTGAACCCAAAAATGCTCTTGTCAAACAGTATCAGAAATTCTTTGAACTGGATAATGTGAACCTGGAATTCAAAAACGATGCGCTGCAAGCTATAGCGATCGAAGCCATTAAACGGAATACGGGTGCGCGCGGATTACGGGCTATTGTTGAGAATTTAATGCGTGACGTTATGTATGAGATCCCATCGAGGGTCGATGTGAACAAGTGTATCGTGACCAAAGAGTCGGTTAAGAACAACGAGGAACCTCTTTTGGTGACAACAAGCGAACGCAAAAAGAAAAAGGAAGAAACAGCATAAACTAAAAATAGAAAAATGGCTCTCTGTCAATTGTTAGGGGAGGGCCCCTATGACGGGGAGTAAGCAGACCGTAAATGGGTCGTCGAGATTAAAAAGTCGGCGGCCTTTTTATCTCGCCATCATGTAAAGAATGCGCGTTCTAAATCTATCAAAATTACGAACATCAAAGGCATTGTGTTTAAGGATATTGGTTTATAGTTAACGCCCTCGGTATAACCATTGAGGTATGGAACTCTAAAAGAATTCAATTTTTGGTTACATTTGCATCTTTGATTCCGAGTAAAGCTTGGATATAATGAGAAGTGAGCATAAACGAAACCTCCTGTAAATGATCGTCGCGGTTCTTGTAGGTTTTCGCTTATGCTCTTTCTATTTCCTACTTCTTACCCCAACATTTATTATAGAGCCAAAAAGAAATGTACAATGTAAGGGGTGTATTTTACACATTTCGGATATGGTAAAATGTAAACAAACGAGTGGATGGAACGTGTGAGGACTTGTATTCATCAAGAAACCGTTCACTGACAGGAAATTAGGTATAAAAAGGAGGTGAATTATGGAAGATCAAACGTTGCATTTGGATATGATAGTCTCAAAAATCCAAAATAGTCTGAAGAGGACCTGCTATCGGCCGTGGGAGGCGGCAGTTGCTCCGTTTTGTGTTGCGCCCAAGGTCTATTATGTCGGGGGCAATGACTGGGTGGCCTGTTACCTTATTGATACCGGAGAAGGCTTGATTTTAATTGATGCTGCCATGCAGGAGATTATGTATCTGGTAACTGAATCAGTTCGACTACTTGGCTATGATCCACTGGATATCAAAAAGATCCTGATAAGTCACGCGCATTTAGATCACTGCGGAGGTGTTCGCGCTCTTTCCGAATACACCGGTGCTGAAATATATATGTCGCGGGAGGACTGGGATTTTATGCAAAATCACAGGGAAGTTGTCTTTCACAAGCCTTTTGCCGTTGGAGATTTTACTCCTGACAAATTTTACGAAAAGGATTGTCCAGTGACATTGGGAAAGATTACAGTTGAAACCCTTCATACTCCCGGGCATACACCTGGAACAACATCTTTCTTCTTTACTGTAGCCGATGATAAAGGAACTAAGTATCGTTGTGCTATGCCTGGAGGTTTAGGTTTAAACAGCTTGTCGAATCAATATCTTGATAAAATTGGCCTGCCCCGGACTCTTCAAAAGAGTTTTTGCGAAAGCTTGCGTAAGCTTAAGGAAATTGAGGTCGACATAACTCTACCCTCACATCCCGATATCTTGGAGCAATTTTTTGAATTGGCGGACAGAAAAACATGTAATTTTCAATTATATGTCAATAAGACCGTTTGGACGCAATTAATGGATTCTCACATCAGAATGATGGAGCAACTGCTCGGGCGTCCCGTATAGTTGCTCTGATAATGAAATGTTTATTTTGCAAAATGGCAAAAGCATCGGCAACATAAGGGTTTTCAATTAGTGGCTTAGCAGACAGCCCGAAGAATGTTGACATCCCGAGCATAAAACGGATTATCTTTATCAGAAGGTATTTATCAATTATGTATCGAAGTACTGAATTATTGCAGTATTGCAGTGACAGGAGGTATAAAAACAGATGTCGTCTGAGAAGGCAAAACTGGCAGTTGTTGCTTTGGATAATGAGATTCAAAGGAATCTAACAGATTATTTAAATGAAATATTTGGCGGAGTTGTTGATATAACTTCGTTTAATGTACATAATACTAAAGGACCTATATATGATTACCCCATTGTATTAACATCAAGTACAATATGGGTTGATGATGCGAAACAAATCTTTCCGCTTAGTGAGATTATTCCAGGACATAGAATTATAAACGGGCTCAATTTAGAAAAAGTAATACTATTGCCGAAAAATAAAAAAGTACTGGTAGCGAGTTCCTTCAAGTATGTTTCAGTTGAAACAATCAAAAGTTTAATTGACTTGGGAATAGATCATGTTGAATATGTACCGTATGGTGCCAATGATGTAATTAATCTTCAGGATTTTGATACTGCAATAACACCAGGATTAAGCCAATTCTGTCCCAAAGGAATTAAAACAATAATCGACATCGGGCCAAGAATAATTGATGTTATTACTTTTTTGGATTTACTCAGTAAATTAAAGCTGGATGTAAGTTATCTTACTCGATTTGTTAATTACTATACGAAATTACTGATGCATAGCAGCCAAAAGTTGGCAAATATTTTCAGCAAGTCGGAACTTTTGCGAAAAGAAAGGGATATTATTCTTGATACAATGGATGAGGGAATCATTACAGTTAATGAGGATAACAGGCTGTCATTAATAAATCCATCTGCTGCAAAGATTTTCAACATTTCAATAGAGCAAATAATTGGCACGGACGCAACTAAATTTTTTCAACGACTTGGTTTCCCGAACGAATTAAAAGATGCAAGTACAAGAAAGCCCATTTTGGATACTATTGTTAATAGCCAAGGGAAGGATATAGTCTGTAATGAGATTCCGATTGTCGATGATGAAAGAAAATACCATATATATATGTTTAAAGAAGTTTCCCAACTTCAAAAACTTGAAAATGAGGTAAGGAGAAAACTAAATACAAAAGGATACATTGCAAAATATAACTTTTCAGACATCTGGGGTAAAAATGAAAAGATGATGTTTGTTAAAGAGAGGGCCAAAACCTTTGCCGATACGGAGAATACTATTTTGATCACAGGTGAGAGCGGTACTGGAAAAGAATTGTTTGCTCAGGCAATACATCTCAATTCCAGACGCAGGAATGGGCCTTTCTTGGCAATTAACTTTGCATCAATTACTGAATCCCTTGTGGAAAGTGAGTTATTTGGGTATGAAGGGGGTGCTTTTACAGGAGCGAAAAGAGATGGTAAGTTAGGACTATTTGAACAAGCCCATGGGGGAACGCTCTTCTTGGACGAAATTGGGGATTCCCCTCTGTGTATACAGGCGCGGCTTTTACGTGTCTTACAGGAAAAAGAAATTATGAAAGTAGGCGGAGATAAGGTAATTCCTGTGAACGTAAGAGTCATAGCTGCCACCAATAAGGATCTGGCTGAATGTGTTGAAAAAAATCTTTTTAGAGCCGACTTATACTATAGACTAAACGTACTATCTATTGAAACGCCTCCATTAAGAGAACATAAGGAAGATATCTTCCTTTATTTAAATAGATATATTAGCAGTAAGTACAGGATCGATATAGAGTTTTCTGAGAAAATTAAAGAAACCTTATTAGCGTATAATTGGCCTGGTAATGTTAGGGAATTAATTAACATAGCAGATTTTATTTATTATTCAGCAAAAGGACGAAACATTATTGAGAGTAAAGATATTCCAATGTATATGAAAAAAGCTATAGAAAAGTACGAGACTACTAACAATGATAAGAAATCTTTAACAATACAGAATAAGGATGAAATAGAAATTATATATAAGATTATAGATATTATTAATAATACTAAAACTGGAAGCCTAGGCAGACCTAAGCTAAAAGACGAATTAATGAAAAGGAATATAAAAATGACAGATTACGCAATCAAAAAGTATCTGGAACATTTGGATTCCATGGGTTTTATTGTTACGGGCAAGACTAAACAGGGAACTAAGTTAACCCGTAAAGGCATTCAAATTTTAATAGACATGAATAAAAACTCTGGTTGAATGATAATAAATTTGAAATTGAGTATATAGTGTTATTTGAAGATACATTTTGGCGTTCTTTATGAATAATAAACGCCAAAATAAACGCCAGATATATTTATTTATGAAGGGGTAGTAAATAAATATATTTATAAATAGACACCAAAAAACTAAATCTATTATGATGAAATGAAGCATCTCGTTTCCACAATCTAAGTGGAAATGAGATGCTTTTTGCTTGCTCTGCACCATTAGTTTCGGATAAAGCAGGGGAAGTATGCAGTATTTGCAGCTGTTTAAAAGCACTATGTTCCTTTATTCAAAATGCAGGTTATGCCAGTATATTCGTTAATAATGAGGGAAACCTCTTTGGCATGGTTATTGCAATAGTTTAAGTACAAGAGGTTGGGCGGGTGATTACTAATTAGTTCCGCACAAAATAATGTAAAAATACAGGTCTGCTCTAAGCGATAATAAGCACTTGATGCTTATATATAAGGCCATTATACAGTGAAAAAAATCACCACAGAAAGGATGTAGTTAAGAATGAGGTTTGCACAAAAGGTAGTCGTAATAACGGGGGCAGGGAACGGTATCGGTAAAAATCACGCTGTCAATTTTGCGAAAGAGGGTGCACGCGTAGTTGTTTGTGACATCAAGGAAGATGACTGCCGGCTGGTTGTCGCAGCAATCAAAGAACAAGGCGGCGAAGCCATTGCTATCAAGGCAGATGTCACCAATGAAGATTCGGTTAAGGTGATGATGGAAAAAATTATCGAAACATATGGAAGAATTGATATCCTTGTTAACAATGCTGGGCTGACCAGGGACACGAAAGTATCGGAGATGACGGAGCTGGACTGGGATGTAGTACTTGATGTCTGCCTTAAGGGTTCCTTCTTCTGCACTAAATACACTGCTCCCTATATGATTGCACAAAAATATGGCAGGATTATCAACACATCTTCCCGGGCGTACCTTGGCAATCCCGGACAGGCTAACTATTCCGCAGCTAAGGCGGGAATTCTCGGTTTCACCAGAGCGTTATCAAAAGAACTTGGAAAGTATAACATCACAGTCAATGCCGTAGCCCCCGGTTTGATTGATACCGAGATGCTACGGAAATTGCCGACATTCGATATGATTGCGGAAAGGCAAATTAAGGAAACACCCATCAAACGTATCGGAACTGTCGATGACGTCACAAAGGCTGTTATGTTTTTTGCTTCGGATGATGCTGAGTATATTAGCGGGGATGTCTTACACATATCCGGCGGAAGAAAAGGCTAATTGAAAGGAGCGTGTTTTATGAGCGAGACAACAAAAGCTAAGATTCCAGTCGAAAATAATATGTGGGAAGTAAAAGCAGGCATTCCTTATCTTATCGGCAGTGTTTGCAAGGACTGCGGTGAGGTTTTCTTCCCGCAAAAGGAGATCAACATCTGTTCTAATTGCCAAGGTGAACGTATTGAACCGCTGACCCTTTCCCGTGAAGGTAATATTCATAGCTTCACGGTTGTGCATCAGGCACCAGCCGGAGGCTTCTACAAAGGGAGCGTTCCGTTTATCTATGTTCTTATTGAGCTCCCGGAAGGGGTCTATGTTCAGGCCCATCTTATTCATGCGGATGCTGATAAGGTCGGTATCGGCGATAGGGTTGAAGTTGTACTGGATACTCTGTTTGAAGAGAATGAACAAGAAATCATTAGCTATAAATTCCAACCTATCACTGAAATTAGGAGGGAGCAATAGTGAGAGAAGTTGTAGTTTCAGGAATTGGATCTGTAAAATTTGGATCTTATCCGGATACCCCGAATTATGCCTTGGCAACCGAAGCAATTATGAAAGCCTTGAAGGATTCGGAATTTTCCTGGCGGGAAATACAGGCGGCATATTGCGGAAGCGTGTATCAGGGGACTGGTTCCGGCCATCAGGGGCTTAGGGAAATCGGATTGACTGGAATCCCGATTGTTAATATCGAAAATGCGTGTTCCAGCGGTGCTTCTGCGTTCAGACTTGCGTACCAGGCCGTTGCGACAGGAATATATGACGCAGTTCTTGTACTTGGTTTTGAAAAAATGCCAAGAGGGCCTATTCCCAGTACGGCATTTCGTTCCTGGCAGCTGAAGATGGGGCTTAATGTGCAGCCTGCAAATTATGCACTTGAGACAGTAGAATATATGAATCATCATGGAGTTACCATCGACGATATTTCTCTGGT
>DIVP01000141.1 GCA_002422465.1 Peptococcaceae bacterium UBA6129
TACGCACAGTGACTATGATTATTGCTGCAATGTACAACAGCATCAAGAGAATACCAGGAATGATACCGGCCATAAAAAGTTTCCCTACAGATTGCTCTGTAGCTATGCCATAGACAATGAAGATGACACTAGGCGGAATCAGCACGCCTAACGCGCCGCCTGCTGCTATACTCGCAGTCGCAAGTGACATGTCATACTTATATTTTTTCATTTCCGGCAGCGCAATTGCCCCCATTGTCGCTGCTGTTGCTGTGTTTGATCCGCAGATAGCTCCGAAAACAGCACAGGCCACCTGTGTCGCAACAGCGAGCCCACCCGGCCAATGTCCGATCAGCCGATAGGCCAAGATGTACAGACGTGTTCCGATGCCCGAATAGAAGGATAAAAAACCCATCCAGACAAACATCGCAATAACACTTAAACTGTAAGAAGAAAAAGAATTAAAAACCTCTTTCGCCACCATATTGAAGCCCACTGTTACGGAGGTGAGCGCGCTGAAACCAGCGAATCCCACAAGTGCCATGGCGTAGGCAATAGGCATGCCAATTAGTAAAAGTACAAAGAAAACTACTATTCCGACTAAACCTACGACAATAGCGCTCATTTAATTGCCTTCCTTTACTTCTGCTATCAGCCTGGACTTTTGAACCATACCTTCGTAAAGCTTTACCGCCGAAACCAAGCATAGCGCCAAGAGACCAAGGCCAATCAGGAATACTACCGGGTATACGGGTATCTGGGCGGTAGAAGATACCACCCCGGTTTTCATAAGACTTTGGGCATACCGTCCAACTTGCCAGGCCGCACAACCCCAAAAGCACATGGAAACTAAATTTATAAAAGTTGCGGATGCTGTCCGGATTGGTTTGGGAAATTTATTGATAATATAGTCTACGCCAATATGCGCATTTTGAACTGCGCAATAAGCCAAGGCCAGACTGATGGCCAGCGCCGTCAGATAACCAATGATCTCATATGTCCCCGGAATAGGCTGCTTAAACACCTTGCGTAAAATAATATTCATAACCACGAGCAGCATTACTCCAACAACACAATACCCGGCCAGTTTATCCATTTCCCTGCTCAATCTCTTTACTATCCCGCAAAACTTCTCCATCTGTCGACGCACAACTCCCTCCAACAAGGTTTCCTTGGTCTTTATCTATAATTTTTTTTGCTTAGCTTTACTGTTTTTTAGCGTATTTCTCAGCCAAGGCCATGACCGTATCAAGAATTTTTTGCCCTTCAAATCCCTGTTTATCCATTGAGGCAACAAATTCACCCTGAATAGGCTGGATTAGTTTTATCCATTTTGCCGCTTCTTCATCTGACAGCGTGATTTCTTTCATACCTTCCTGTTCAACAGCCAATTTCCAGGCATCGGTATTTTGTTTATCCCATAAGCCGCAGGCAACATCATTAAAATATTTCTCACTTACCGTTTCAATAGTTTTTCTTGTTTGCTCATCAAGCGAGTTCCATTTGTCGAGGTTCATTGTTATGAAGAACAAAGTGTTGTAGAGGAAAGGCGTTCTCGTCAAATAATCTGTAACCTCCGCCTGTCTCCAGCCCTTTAAAACCTCAACCGGGCCGAGGTTTCCTTTGACAATCCCTTTTGACAAAGCCTCATAGGCTTCTGATTGCGGCATTGCTACAGGAACAGCTCCAAGGACCTGTAGGGTCTTGGCGCTTAACCCGGTGGCACGTATTTCCAGTCCTTTCAGATCAGCTAGTTTTTTTACCGGTACCTTTGTATAAAGGTCGCCGGGGCCTGTTGTCAGAACCATAAGCAGCTTGGTATCCTGAATCTCTTTCGGATTCAGTTTTTTTATACCCTCCCAGGCAACCTTGCTGGCTGCGTTGGAATCAGGGTATGTTATGCCCGGCAGTTCAAAGACCTCGAGTACCGGAAAACGTCCGCGCGTATAAGAAAAACACGATAGCCCTATATCTGCTATGCCATTAACGACGCCATCATAGATCTGGGCAGACGGTAAGAGGCTTTCGCCAGGATAACTCGTAATCTTCACCTTACCCCCGGTAGCAGCTGCGATCTCCTTAGCCCATGGCTGAATCAGCTCTGTTTCAGCTGGATGCGTGCTCGGGAAGAAATGGGCCAGTCTCAGCTCAACCGTTTGCTGTTTGACTTCCCCTGCCGGAGCAGCCTGTTTTGAACACCCGTTCAAGGTAACCAGCATTGTCAACATTACCATCGCTGTCAACAGAATTAGTTTTTTACCCTTCATTCTCTCAGCTCCTCTTTTCTTCATTAAACAAAAAAGACTCCATGTAGGAGTCTCAAATATTTCATGTAACCGTCCCGGTTTCGCACAAAAACAGCGCAAAAGAAATCCGGTCCATCGCACAAAACTCTATTCCTACCATTATTACCTTACTACCATTTTTAAGTTGTATTAATAGAAACCCTGCCATCCTACGAAACTGCTTAACTCCATCCGAATGAAGTTTCACTTTATAATATTTTAATCCCAGTCAACTTGCAAAGTCAAGTACTAAATGTAACTGCCTGGTCACTGGTTACATCGTCACTTCATCAAGGGTTTGTAAATTATATTGTTTGATTATATCCATAAGCTTGAGCGGGTATTTCGAATCCGTCGCATAACCTGCCCTCTTCAGCGCCCAAGCTCCCTCGAGACTGTCGTACATTACAGCCCGAAAAGTTGCATATCTCGCGCCGCTTAGCAAAAAGAGCTTGTGGTCAGCCCAACTGTCCGCCGGATTTCGATATGCGCGAAATTTGGCGTCAACACGAAAACTATTACCGTTGTATTCCTCCCAAGTGTTGGAGATGACAGACCCGGCAGGTCCGACCCCTTTGATGCCAAAGAGATTGTTGGATTTCAATCCGGTATATTTGTCCGCAGGAGTACTCTGCCCCCAACCGGTTTCGAGGATAGCCTGCGCAATCTGCAACGCGGCAGACATGCCGGTCGTTTGATATGATTTCAGGGCCATGCCTGTAGCTAGCTCAAGAAAGGCGTCTTTGTCAGCAATTGGAACCGGACCGTAAACCTTGCCAAGATAAATCTGTATGGGGATTGCTTCGCTCTGAACTTTTTCCCCCGTCAGCAGTGTTCCTTCAGCCTGGATATTCCAGTTTCCACTGTCTGTTGCCTGCGGCGTCCAGGTATATTCTACTACCGTCGGGTCACTGCCACCCGCAATAACCCTGCGAGCTCCGGTTTTCGTATTAATCAGGAAGTAATCCATCTTTTTGAGACTGACATTAGCCGTCGACTTGAGCTGAACAGGGCCGGTCAGAACCTGGTTAGGTCCAATTGTCTCCAGAAGAAGCAACGGGCTTCCGGTCACCTGCACCGTAACAAAGCTGCTTGTAGAAGTCTTATTAGCGGTGTCCTTAATACGTACAGCCAGTTCTTTTGTTCCGGCCTGCTCAGGTCCGGGAAACCAACTGTAGTTACCGTAGCCGAAACTGGCTAAGACTTCTTCTTTGCCGGTTAGCGGGTCCCTGAGGATATATTCGGTCTGGCTGACCTCGAAGTTACGTGAAGTCCAAAGAGTAACCGGTTTAATCACCTTACTGCTGGCCGTTACGCCGCGCAGCTCAAGCTTGCGCACTACATCTACCTTAACGCCCAGCGCCTGGCTGGTAAAAGCCTGCCCCAGACGGTCATACGCTATTACGCGGATTGTTGTATTGCCGAAATCAGCTACTTCCGGTATCCAGGTGTACTGACCCTGAGGATCCATTTCTGCCGTCACAAAAGTCTTGCCCTTGTCCTGATTAATAATCTCATATTTAACATAAAGAGCTGAGAAATTCACGCTTGCCCCCAGCGCCAGGGAATCCGTGACCAGCTGTCCATTGCTAACCCCGGTCAAGGATATCTGCGGAGTAAAGGAAACCTGTACCGGCACAGCTTGTCCGGCCAGGAAATGTCCGTCTTTATCATAAACTCCGGCAGCTAAAACTCTCGTGCCCTGTTCTTGTGGTTCGGGCAGCCAGTAGTACCTTCCCGTTAAGTCCGTACCCCGGGCAATCACGACCCCACGTCCGGTCTGGGGATCCATCAGGTGATACCTGATTTCGGCCGCATTGGCCGGCGGTACACCTGGGAAGGAACTCTGCAGCGCCGTCGTATTGTTGATGGTTTGACCAGGCTTGATAGAAGCGATGGTCATATCATAAAATGGTGTAATCGCAGTAGCGGCCCCTGATTTTATCACTACCGTGCGGCTAACGCCATCCCACTGGATATCTGCGCCCAGGCCATTGCTGACGAGTCTGAGCGGCACAAAGGTACGTCCGTCAATGATTTGCGGTTGTACATCGCAAATGTTATAAAGGGTCTCCCCTCTTTTATACTCGACGAGGCGGTTATCGATTCTCAGCAGCATCGCCTCGTTACCTTTCTTTATACTTACCGTCCTGTCCTGTTCATTCCAAACCACTTCGGCTCCCAATTTTTCCGAGACCAGCCGCACCGGAACGAGTGTGCGGTCATTAAGCAACAACGGCGACGGAGATGTCGTGACATTTTGCCCATCAATCTTCAGCTTGATTTCCCCTGCCGCCAGTCCTGCCGAAGGCAGCCCAATACTTAATACTGCAGTTGCTACGAATAGTGCCGTAATCTTCCGCCATCTGGCGGCTTGCATTTTTTTATTCATCTGTTGCTCCTTTTATGTAAGAAATTTGCGAATCCAGGCTTAAATCCTTTTTTTTTGACGCTTGCTATACTTATACGAATGATTATACTATTTTTTGACGTTCGGAAGAGACAAAATGTTCCTGGTAATTGCATGAAATTTTTATTCCGGCAAAGACTAGTTTAAAGGAGGTGCCGTCAAAATGCACACAATGTGGAAAGGCTCAATCAGCTTCGGCCTCGTTAACATTCCAATTAAAATGTTTGCGTCTACTGAAAGCAAAGATATCAGGTTTAAATATATCCATGCCGTATGCGGGACACCGGTGAAAAACATTCGAACCTGTCCCACTTGCAATAAAGAGATCTCCTGGGAAGAAACCGCCAAGGGTTATGAGTATGAGCCCGGTCGTTTTGTCGTGATTAAGGATGAGGATCTCGAAGATATCAGTCCGGATATGACAAAAACTATTGATATTGTTGATTTTGTCAGTCTAGCGGAAATCGACCCTATCTATTTTGATAAGACCTATTATTTATCACCGCAGGATACCGGGACAAAAGCTTACATTCTCCTGCAAAAAGCCATGAATGATACAGATAAAATAGCGATTGCCAAGATATCTATCCGGACTAAGCAGTCGCTTGCGGCCGTCAGGGTATATAAAAATCTGCTGGTCTTAGAAACCATCTTCTATCCTGATGAGATAAGGTCTGTCGATTTAGTCCCCGGTGTACCGCAAAATGCCGAGACTGACAGCAAAGAGCTGAGCATGGCGGTTCAACTGATTGATAATCTAACAACCGTCTTTGACCCAGCCAAGTATACCGATGATTACCGGCAGGCGCTCCAAGAACTTCTGAACAAAAAAATAGACGGAGAAGAGGTTAAAACGGCGCCCACCAGGCCGCAAAACAATATCATAGACCTCATGAAGGCCTTGCAGGCCAGCGTTGAACAAACCGGCGCCCCGGAAAAGAAAGCTAAAAAAACTGCGAAGCCGCAAGAGAAAGAAAAGGTCAAGGTCAAAACTACAGTTTAAACCGGTTATCCTGTTAATCCTGCTATCCTGCTAATTGATGAACTTGTATTTGTGGGTGATGTCATTGAATCAGCGCCTGATAACCCCGATGGAACCTATTCTTTCTGCTGAAATAGTAAACTGGGAAGGCTGGATCCATCAGGTGAAATGGGACGGAATCAGAGGGCTATGCTATCTCAACGGTCCTGACCTCCGCATCTTCACCAAAAACGGTCATGAACGAAGTGAATACTATCCTGAACTGACCTGCCTCCATGACCTGACCACTGCCGATCAGGCAATTTTCGATGGAGAAATCGTCGCGTTAAATGAACAGGAAAAGCCTAGCTTTGAACGCATACTCATGCGCGAAAGAATAACTTCACCAAAAAAAATAAACTATTATGCTGAAAGATATCCTGTTAAATATATAGTATTTGATATCCTGTCGCTAAACAACCATCTTTTAACAACAGAGCCTTTGAGCCGAAGGCTGCAGATTCTCAGGGATACCCTGAACCCCAATGCTTCAATCATGATTACCGATGATTTCTCCGACGGCAAGAACCTATTTGCGCACATGCGGGCAATTGGCTGGGAAGGTATTGTTTCCAAAAATCCAGCGAGCATATACAGTGCGGGTAAACGCCACCACGACTGGTTTAAAACAAAAATCACGAAAAGACTGCTCACTGTCATTGGTGGTATTCAATTTAAGAACAATTTTACTATCTCCCTGCTTCTTGGAATCTACCATAAACATACGCTGCGATTTATCGGCAAAGCTTCGCTCAGGCTCAAACCTGCGGATTTACAAGTGTTGAACGAAAACCTCCCATTCTTGGAAAAGCCTCAGTCACCCTTTCAAAGAACCCCGAACCTATCCAATATCAGATGGGTAAAACCACTCTTAACCTGTTGGGTGGAGTTTTTCGAATGGACGGCTAACGGACAACTGCGTCATCCCATAGTTAGAGGCTTCAGTAACGAACCGGCTCGAAATGCCGGCGGAAAGGAAGAAATAACCGAATGGGATCTATCATAATCGACGGTAAACCTATCCGGATTACAAACCCTAAAAAGCTTCTCTGGCCAGAATTGGGAATAAGAAAAATTGATTATGTCGCCATCCTCATGAGGCTCGCTCCTCATCTTATCAAACATGCCGCTAACAGATTGTTGACAGCAATTCGCTACCCCGACGGCATCAACGGTAAGTCCTTTTATCAAAAGAACGTCCCCGCCTCTGCCCCTGTATGGATCGATGTTAATAAATATAACGATACTAATTATATGCTGCTCAACTCACAGGCTACACTAGCCTATCTAGCCAATCAGGCTGTTCTGGAATTTCATACGGCCTTCAATTTATACACAAACGAAGCTTTCCCGACCGATTTGGTTTTTGACCTTGACCCGTCGAGCGGTCAATCTTTTACTGAGGTTACCGAAGCGGCGCTTTTAATACATGAAACCTTGGATTCGCTGGGTATCAAGGGCTGGGTGAAGACTTCAGGGGCCACAGGGCTGCAAATCTATATCCCGCTTGGTGAAAAATATACTTATGAGACAGCAAGGCAGATCAACTATTTTTTCGGCCGGTATTTAAGTACAAAACATCCTAATCTCATAACTATTGAAAGAATAGTCAAGAAGCGCGGCTCGAGGGTTTATTTTGACTACCTGCAGATGTGGTCCGGCAAGACCATCATGCTTGTCTATTCGCCGCGGGCAACACCGCAAGCGAACGTTTCAACGCCGGTTGAGTGGGAAGAACTGCAAAGCGGCGTCAAGCCGGAGGATTTCAACCTGCTTAATATCGAAGAGAGAATAAAACAAAAGGGCGATCTTTTCGCCCCGCTGTTGGATAATGCCTACAACCAAAATCTTGATACTGTTCTTGCATACTCCGCAAAATTTCCATGAAATATCATTAACGGCAGTATGATACTTCTGATACTTCAATCAACCTTAATACTATAGCTATTTAATCAACAATTCCGATAACCATTGCTCAATCTGTTTTAATTCTGGAACGCTCCCCTGATGTTTTATCGCACCGTTTATTACTAATACAGGAGTCATCATAATTCCTACTTCTTTGGCTTTTTTTTCAAAAAATCTCAGAGCCTCGTCCAGTTCAAATGACCAGTAACAATCATTATAGGGAGTATATTCATCACTGATTTGGTTTTCCTTTTCTACAATTTCAGATATTTTTTCAAAATCTATTTCTTGTCCAATCTTTTCCGCCACATGCTTGGCCGTTCCCGGAACCAACCCATTTTGCCGTCCAATTTCCTTTGCTTCCGAATCATTAAAGACGATATGCTTAAATTCAAAATCCAGACCCATCTTCCCCGCTTTGTCTTGAACTATATTATCCAATATCTTGCATCTTGGGCAAGGCGGCTTGGTACCTATTACAACAATTTTATTTTTCATAACTTTGAACACCCTTTTTCACTTATTCATTTTCTTTACGTATCTCAATACCAATTTCCATTGGCAAGGCTAAACCGGAAGCCACTTGAACACTTTTAAATATGTTGCTTGGGACAACACAGCCAGTGCAACACCCATCCAACGCTTTACGTGCCCCGGACATTATCTTACCTTCAAAACCCATTGATATCTCATACATTGGAGCAACTTCCTGAATTAACTGACTCATCTTTTTTATTTTGTCGCAATTAGTCTCAATCTCAACATTAGCCAGTTTTAACTTCCTATCATAAGAAACATATACCTTTGTGACAAAGCCACAAATACCGGCTTGGATATGGGCTGTCGCATTCATCACAATTCCTTCTTTCGTAATATCAAAATGCTCAATAGTTTCTAATACTGCTATTAATAGCTCGTTTCTAGGTGACTTTTTAAACACTTTATAGCTTTATCTATGTTTTGCTCTTTGATTGCCTTATAAATCTGTTCGTGTTCTTCAAGCGCTACCTTATAACGGCCCGGTATTTTTAAGGACTCCTTCCTTCCTTCAACGAGCTGCTCATTGATGTATGTTGTCAAGGCAAAAATAATTTGATTGCCGCATGCTTCAATGATAGCATTATGGAACTCTAATGAACCTATAATTCCCGTTCCTTTATTTAACTCAATTTCCTCCTTCATTGATATCATTGCAAGGTTGATTCGTTCCAGATCCTCTTCGTTTCTTCTAATACATGCCAATTCTATTGCTTTTAATTCTAAAGCCATCCTGGCCTCTTTAAGATCATTAAGCGAATCATGTGAATTAGCAGCCTTCTCTAAAAGTTCGAGGAGTTTTGCTTTTCCCATACCTTTAATAATAAATCCGTCGGTGGTTACTTCGATAACATTCATGAATTGAAGTGTTTTTAAAGCCTCTTTAAGTGGTATCATACTGATTCCAAGCATTTGTGCTAATCCCTTTGGGGGAGGTAGTTTATCAGATGGCTTTAAAATACCCGTTTCAACTAACTCTTTTATCTGCTCAATAATTTGTTCTGAATAGGTTGTCTTCGTGAGTTTTATATAATCTTTCATGTATTCACCTCAATATTGTTATCCCGGTTTTGCATCTTAAAATATCTGGATGTATTTTAATCAATGTGCATATCCTCGGTAAATCTCTTATCCCATTGCTTAAATATCTCTTGAAGTGTAGGCAATCTATCCTTAGATATAAGAACTAGTTTTGATATATCCTGCTTAATATCAGTAGGCGTTATTTCGATTTGTTCTTTAACCGCATCAATCTGATGCCAGCCGTCCTTGAGATAAAAGAACCCTTTTATACGTAACGTCGAATCGGCTAGACTCTTAAGAAAATCAAGCAATCTATCTTTGTCAAATACTCCATTCACTCCAAGTGTGAATGCCACTGGTCTATTAGTGGGCGTATTGCAGCATTCCGTTTCCTCAATTGGATATACTACTGGAATATTCCCATCAAGAAAATCAAAACTGAAGTCACAATAGGTTGTTTTGATTATTTCTGCGACAGGGTTAATGTCCATTATTCTTTCAATAACCTGATTCAGGGTTTCTTTGTCACACAAATCCACCTTGTTTATTATTATCAGGTTACTGGCAGCTATTTGCTTCTCAATAGCGACCAGCAAATCTACCTGATCCAGGAAATGGATTGCATCAACAACACAGATTGTACCCTGGAAATCATAGCTCTTACCTCTCATCTTGCCAACTACACTGTTCAAAATATGCTCAATATTTGATGGGTCTGACATGCCGGAGCTTTCTACAAATAAATAATCTATAGGCAGTTCGGAATAAGCAATCAACCCTTCAATGAAAGGCTGCTTCAGACAGCTGCAAAAAACCGATCCATTGTTTATTTCCAAAATATCAATCCCATGTTTGCTTATTAAAATACCATCAATGCTTATTTTCCCAAACTCATTCATAATGACGCCGACTTTCGCATTGGAGAGGTGTTTAAGAAGCTTTTTTAAAAAAGTGGTTTTCCCTGCTCCCAAAAAACCTGAAAGGAGATATAGTTTGATTTGTTTATTATTTGTCATGTTATCCCTCCTATTGATTGGAACGTATCATGTTAAGGACTAGCTTTAACATGATACGCTACACAAAGTGATTCAGCTTAATCTTTTTTCAATCTCAGCAATTAATTCCTGCTCAGACGGGACAATGTTATCAAATACAACCTGATTATTAATCAGCATAGCGGGAAGGTTCTTTACACCAAGATCGGCCATTCTCTTAATCCCTGCTCTTGTTTTTACAAGTGACTCCCGCCATGTTAATTTATTCTTATAGCGCGGCAAAATCTTTTTAACCGATTCACACATATACTGGCAAGGTGCACAACCTTCAGAATCTAGTGTAACAATCTCAACGAAAATCTGCCCAGGTTTAATTTCTACATCGTCAAACACTGGTTCTTCTATATCCACATACTGTCTTTCGGATTCAAGCATATCTAATGATGCGAAATCACCATTTATATAGTTGGAGATTGCTAGCAGGTTATTGATAGGAGTGTTGTAAGGCATATCACATCCGGGTGATAATATGAAGCCGGGGCCTTTGCCGATTTCAATTTCCCTTTTTGCCTCCTCAACATTCTCCATAGGAGAACCGAAAAGCATAATCGTGGTCAATGGGAGATTTCCACCATAAGATACTTTATATTTTGAGGCAATTTCTTTTACGTAATCCAACTTAACATTCTCGTCAAAGGCGATACCATGGGGTTCGGTCTGGCACATCAGTTCAATGTTTTTAGTGGAATCCCCGCAGCAGAAGTTCGTTACCATTAAGCCTATCTCCTTGACATACCTATGCAATTCAAGAGTGTATGGCAAGACATATTTCTTATAATGTTTAGGAGATATTTGCGAAGTCATGGGGTCTACTACCGCAATTATGTCCACCCCGGTTTTAGCATACATATCTGAAAAGTCTTTTGCAATTTGAGTACAAAAACTCATTAGTTCTTCTACCTTTTCAGGCTTACCCATCATATCGCTAAATATCTGTGTGCCCTTTAGATGCAGCGCTAATGTAAATGGTCCGCAGATTAAGGCATATAAGGCTACTTTATCGCCTATTGCTTCGACAATTCTTTTTGCTGCATCAAGAACGATTGGATATCTGCCGTCTTTTTCAGTTGGCAGCTTTAATTCTGACAGACTTTTTTGTTCAAGTATGTGGGTTGCCACAGCCGGAGGATTATTCTTGGCCCACTTCAACTGACATCCAAGTGCTTCGGCTTCTATTTGTAAATCGAATGCTATGGGCAGTCCATCCGGTTTAAACATTTCAAATGCTTTCAATATCCCATTTACGATATTATCGGAGCTTTTTAGGAATTGCTCGGCGTCTACATCTATTAAATTAGCCGCCTGCACTCCTGTATAGGGAACCCAGGGGGTCCTGTCAGTATTCTCAAATTTCAACGCACTTAATACTCTTTCTTTTCCATTCATTATATTTATTCCCCTCCGTTAATCAAAAGTTTATTTCAAATATTTATTCTTAAATCGCCTTGATTAATATTTATAATTGTGTGCAACTTCAACCATAGCACGGATATTCTCCGGCTTGCCCTCCGGCGGTATCTGGCAGCCCCCGCTAAGTATAAACGCCCCTTCTTTGCCGGCTTTTTCAATGCAAGCTTTAGTCTCTTCCCTGATCTCTTCCGGTGTTTTAGTTGCAATATTTGTCGGACTTACGTTCCCGATCAAGCATACTTTGTTTCCTACAATTTTTCTTGCTTCAGCCAAATCTACCTTTTCATCCACGCTAATGCCATCAACACCTAATTCAGCAAAACTATCCACTCTGTCGATAACATTTCCACAAACATGGAGAAATATTTTAACCTTGGTCTTCTTAAGGTTTTTTACCAGCTCTTTCGTATGTATAAATCCAAACTCTTCCCATTGGGCTCTTGAAATAGTATCCCCCGAGGAGGTGGGATCAGAAATCATAATAACGTCGGCTCCCGAATTTACCAGTGCACTCCCGATAACCAAATCATTAATAGTGGTGTATTCCATCAATTCATGTAAATATTCCTTGTTTTTTCTCATATCAATATATACTTTGCTTGATTCTCTAAGCATAGCTGCACAGCGAAAAGGCGCCTGTAAATATCCCACCACTGCAATTTTATCTTTACATAGTTCTTTTAATCTTCTTACACTCTCCAAAACAAGAGGAAGCCATCCGTCTTTATAAGGGTTCAGAATCCTGAGCTTTTGCAAATCAGTTTTATAATCTTTTATTACAGGCTCAACCAATGTGGGCAACATGTTTTCGTGGAGTTTAAATTTGCTTCCTAAAGCTTCAGCATCAGCGCATATAGCAGCATAATCATTTACTATGTCATAGCCAAAATCCCTTGCGCAGCTATATTGTGAGTATACTTGTTTTTCTATGCTTTCAAAGGTATCAATAACATTAAAACCAACTTGTGTATATGTCCAGTGATGCACCAGCGGAAGAACAGGAACACAGTCAGGCTTTCCGCCTTCCAACGCTGTCATTATCCTTTGATATGAAGACATTTGTGTGTCTGCCAATTTTATCTCCCCCAAATCAAATATTTTAATATTTGTATTAACCAAAAACCAGATTCTCAATAAACTGCCTTTGAAACAAGGAATTCAGTGAGAGTTCCAAATAGTGCACATTATTTTTGATGTCTTCCGCGATAGCTCTTGTCTCAAGGTCAATCAAGGCCATCTTTGCCCCGCTCCCAGCAGAATTACCTATCTGTACAAATTTTTCCAATCCAAGTTCAGGCAACAAGCCAATCCTCATACTGCTTTGCAAATTTAAATAACTGCCAAACGAGCCGGCTATATAAATTTTATCCAGGTCTTCCATTTCCAATCCCAGTTCATGCAAAGCAAGTTTTAAAGCAGTATAGATAGCTGATTTGGCTAATTGTACTTCTCTAATGTCGTTCTGGGTTACATATAAGGACGGGTTAAAGTAATATGCTGCCTGATTCTTAAGTCTTCTTACGTTTTCGCAATTACGTATGATGCCTTTATTATTTACTACACCATTGTCCAAAAGAAACGCTACCGCATCCACAATCCCTGAACCGCAAAAACCTTTTGGTTTTCCATTTCCAATAACGTTCACTCCGTTTTTATCTACAGAATAAACAGCACCTTCTACCGCCCTCATTCCTAGTTGTATTCTCCCCCCTTCGAAAGCTGGCCCTGCTGCCGCTGAGCAAGCCACCATTTCTCCGTTATTTGCTACGACTATCTCCCCATTCGTGCCAATGTCCATCAACGCACACGGTTTATTTCCTTTATATATCTGCGAGGCTAATATCCCAGCTACAATATCAGAGCCAACATATCCGGAAATATTCGGCAGAACTGTTATTTTTCCAACAGGATTAACTATTAATCCACTTTCTGCCGACGATATCGAGCAACAGGAACGATACGCCGGGGAATAGGGCGCCCTTCCGATATAATAGGGCGGTATATTTAAAAATAATTGACACATGGTAGGATTGCCTACAACTGTAATCTCGTAAATCTCCTTTTGATCGATCGAAGACAACCTACATAGGCTAGCAATCAGTTCGTTAATTGCTCTTATAATGATACCGTTTAGCATCTCCAGTCCATTAGGTTCATCACAATAGGATATCCTTGACAGTACATCGTCCCCATATACTCCTTGGGGATTTAACATAGCAGCGCTGTTAATCTCCCTGCCTGTAAACATGTCAATCAGATATGCTACTAAAGTGGTTGTTCCGATATCAAAAGCGACCCCATATATACAGTTTTGAATATCTTTCTTAATACAATCGATTACTTCTTTTTCTCTGATAAGAAAACTATAATCCTGACCATTGTTCAACGTGGCAAGCTTTTTTAAAACGCTTAAATTAAAATGGTAAGCTTCGTTATTTTTTAGGCGTTTCTCCGCAAGTGAGATATCCATAGAAAGTTTATTATCTTTACTTTCCAGGGCGCGTAGCATCAGGGGAGAAGAGAATCCGCCTATATCCGCAGGCTGTTTGCCAGAACTCACAATGACAGGATTTTCTTCATTTTCTATCCATACACAGCCATTTCCCTCCACAACTACCTGACAGGCAAGTCTGATTCCTTTTTTTTGTTCCTCTTCAGAAAGATTCTCCGCTTCCTCCGGTGTAATATCTGAATACATCCCTTCTAGCCTTACCCGACATTTTCCGCAATTGCCTCTTCCCTGGCAATAATTTGGAATACGGAAGCCTTCCCTTTGAATGATGTCAAATAGTTTTTCTCCTCTCGTCACCGTTACGCTTCTATTGTTTATTGTTAATTGGATACATTCTTTCATAGTCATATAAAGAATCTCTCTACTTCAACAGAAGGCCAGGTATATACTATCCGAAGAGGGATATGACCATTATTTTTAAGAGCATGCGGCACACCGGCAGGAGCAAGGAGTCCCATACCTTCTTTTATCGGATATTCAGTGTCATCTACAATGAAGATGCCTTCTCCAGCAATAACAATCATGGAATCTTCCACTTTATGAAAATGTTTTTTAATATGAGTACCTGGCAGCAGCTCAACCATTCCCATGGATACTCCGCCCGATCCCTTATCTTTATCAATATAATGAGTGATACATACACCGGGTGAGATCTCATTTTGTTTTGCCTGTGTTTTGTCTACAATCATATATACTCACCCCTTCTTTTATCTAAGTCCATAACTAAATTGAATCTAAATATCTTACAGTCTCAAAAGCATTTACACAATAGGCATCGGCTTCAATCTGGTCAGCCCATTTTTGACTGATTGGCGCACCGCCCACCATTACTTTATATTTTTCACGTATGTTTAACCTTTTTAACTCCTCTATAAGTGATTGCTGCTCTTTCATTGTCGTCGTCATTAACGAAGACATCCCTATCACATCTGCTTTCTCCTTTTCTGCTGTATCAATGAATTTCTGTATGCTTACGTCTCCGCCCAAGTCAATCACTTCATAGCCATTAGCTTTCATAACCATGCCGACTAGATTTTTACCAATTTCATGCAGATCACCCTCAACAGTACCAATTACAACCCTTTTTTTCTTAACCTGATCCGCAGAAGAAAGCAGTGGTTCAACTATTTCCATTACATCCATCAAGGCATCAGAGGCTACCAACAATTCAGGAAGAAAGACTTCTTTTTTCTCAAATAAATCACCTAGTTTTCGCATACCATCTGTCATCGTTTCAATTATTTTCTGTGGAGAGCAGCCCTCCTTCAGCAGTGCGTTCGTCAGATCTTTGGCTTCTTCATTATCGCCGTTTTCTACAAAAGCGAACAATTGTTCTAATTTATCCATATTAGATGCCTCCTTAATTTCCCCTACTCGGGTTTTGTTAACCCGAGTAGGGTGTAAAATTAATCAGATTTTACCTTCTTTTTTCATCTTTTGGTAAAGCTCATATTGGTTAAGTGTTTTTCCAGGTGAAAACTCTGCGGCATATTTATCGACCTTAGCTAAAAATTCTTTTGCTTCAGCTTCAGACATCAACTTCAACTTAAGCATATCATCAATCCACTTTTTCTCCTGAATTGGAAGAACTACCTCGGTAGCTTTTTGAATATCCTCATCAGATAGCTGGGTAATTGTGCAGCCCGTTTTAGCCCAATTCTCTACACCATCTGATTGCGCCTGATTCATAATTTCCGCAAATTTACCATCCATAAGTTCTTGCTTGACCTGTTCAAAAATAGCCTTCAAGTCAGCGGGAAGCTCATCCCATAATTTCTTATTCATGATTACAGCGGCCGGTCCTAAAGCAGAGTTTTTCATCAATACTATATTAGGCGCAATTTCGCTGATTTTCATTGAATAACTGGCTTTCGTGCCAAAACATGTTACACCATCAATAATTCCTCTTTCCAATGAAGTGTATGTTTCAGGAGCAGCAACAGATAATGGTATTGCTTTCAGGGCGGTCAGAGCATCGCTCTCAACGCCGAAGCTCCGTAATTTTAGTCCCTTTAACTGGCTAAGAGCTGTTATTGGTTTCTTGAAAAGACAGGTATTGTAACCAAAGTTCGACATATAGAGCACTTTAAGGCCGACGCCTTCATATTCCTTTTGCCATAACGCGTTTTCATTATATAGTTTATTTGCTACTTTAAATGCTACTTCCGCGCTATCCAAATTTGGTCTCCAAGTCCACTCTAAGGCGCGGCTGATTGGCAATTCCGCCATATAATACCCATACTGAATAAAGCTTAATTCCGAAAGGCCATCCTTCACGGCTGCATAGTGCTGCCCTGTTTTGTGAAGAGCCCCTGCCCAATAATACTCAATCTTAATTCTCCCATTGCTTCTCTTGGCAACTTCGTCAAAGAACCACTTGTCCACAGCTGCAGCTTCGTTATCTTGTGTCGTATAGTAATCATATTTCATTACGTATACTTTTTGCGGTTCTTCCTTGGAGGCTGTTTTATCGTTGCTGCATCCAAACATTGTGCAAATAAAAACTAGCAATAGGAATACTGATAGTAGCAATCTAGTTCTTTTACCTTTTAACAACTTAATTCCTCCCTTTTTATTATTAATAACGCTGAGCAGTGTGTCTTACAGTAATCACCCCCTATAACCGTTTAAATCCCATTTGCAGGAATGAAAAATAGTATTAATGGCCCTTGGCCATAGCCGGTATAATCGTAGCAACATCCGGAAAAACCAGGACTATTGCTGTAACAACTATTGTAAAAAGAATAAACCACGCCGCTCCTTTAAAAACCTGTGCTAAGGAAATGGTAGGGTCAAGCGAAGCAATAACATAACAATTTAACCCTACCGGAGGCGAAACCATTCCTATCTGTATCATAAGGTTAACTAAAACACCGTACCACAAGGGATTATAGCCTAGCCCCGTACAAACCACGGGGAAAGTAATCGGCAAAGAAATAACCATGATTGAAAAAGGATCTAAAAACATTCCTAAGGGCAACAAAGCTATAAGAAAGAATATAACAATCATCATAGGCGGCACGCTTAATGTCATAACCCAGTTGTTAATCGCAGCGGGGACACCCGCCAATACCATATAATAGCTAAAAAGCCCGGACCCGATAAGTATAATTAGAATCATACAACTATTAAAAATGGTATCGTTTAATGCTGTTTTTGCTGCCTTAGTTTTTTCTTTCATATTGGGTGTTTCAGGTGTGTTTCTAAATATCAGTATTAAAAAACTGCCTATTGCCCCAACAGCCGCTCCTTCCGTCGGTGTGAATATCCCGCCGTATATCCCACCAATGGCTAACCCGAAGAGAATCGCCACTCCCCAAAAAGACCGCAACGCCAATATTTTTTCCTTCCAGCTTATTACTTCTTGTCCAGGCCGGAGGCTTGGATAAATTTTAGATAGTGCAGCCAGACCAAAACAATAAATAATGGTTGTCAGTATTCCCGGAATAATTCCCGCCAACAAAATATCGCCAACAGAAACTTCAGTTAATGTGGCATAAAAAACAAGCGAAGTACTCGGTGGAATCATGATACCCAAAAGGCCTCCTGCTGCAACGGTGCCTGCAGCGATGGAAGGATCATAACCCGCAGCTTTCATTTCCGGCAGAGCCGCCTTGCCTATGGTCGCCGCACAAGCCACACTAGACCCGCAACATGCGCCAAAAACTGCGCCAGCTGCCGTTGTGGCCATGCCGATGCCTGCGGGTAGTCTATTAAGCCATTTTCGAGCAACAAAATAAGCGTCCCGGCTTATACCCGCTGCAAACGCCATATGCCCCATGAGAATAAACATTGGTACAACCATCATAAGATAATCTGCCGCATTATTATATGGAAAGGTCTTAAGTTGCGCTATACCAGAACTAAATCCAAGCATTGACACAATACCGACAAAACCACTTATCCCAAGACTTGCATAAATAGGTAGCCCCGCAAGCATTAAGACAGCTAGCAGTAATATTATTGGTAATACACTCGTGTCCATTATGAGCCACTTCCTTCCATGCCAGATTTTCCCATAAGACTTTTTTTCTGGTTTATGTGTGTGACCCAATTCGATTTAATATTTTGAACCAACTGTCCAATCATAATAAGCACTCCAAGGGGAACAAACAATCTGGCCCACCAAACAGGGAACCTCCAAGGGCAGCCCGAACGATAAGCTTTAGTATCAAAAGCAAATATACCATCCTGGATGGTAGCATATAAAAGAATTATGAAAAATATCAGGCACACTGTTGATGATACAATTCTAAGAATTCGTTGCTTATTTTCGGATAAATGCATTGTTAGGACTGTCACATTAATATTAGCTCCGACTTCTTCCGTTTTTGCCAAGCCAGCAAATGTCATCACAACCATCATGGTCTCGCAAATTGACATAACCGGTCCCAAGGCTACGTCAAATGCTCCCCGTATGATAACATCAAGTGTTGATAATACCATCATGATCAGAACTGAAAGAATTGCAATTCCCTTGAAAAAGTCATTTGCCTTGCTCAACCATTTCACCCCCCATTTCAAAAATCCAATTCTATTACTAGCGGACTATTTCAATACAACCTTTATCTGTATCTATCTTAATTTTATCGCCTGTTTTTATTGTTTTCGTCAATTCTACAGAAAATGAATCCATCATAGGGATATCAATTGTCATTGCACATTCTGCTGTAATTGGTTCCGCCTGATCACACAGAATAGCGCGGGGCGCCTTTCCGTTTTTCTGGGCCTGGTAAGCAATGAAAGGCGCAATTGTGCCTCCTTTTCCCGTTGGGAATACCAAAATCTTGTCGGCCAGCGACACCCCTGCCTGTGAATTTCCATGCATCGTCAATTCACCGGTATTTGGATCTATATCGCCGATAAAAGAAAATGGAGTATCCAGAACAACCGCTAGCCCTTCCGTTTTTCCATTATTAATAACTCTGCCTTTGAATTCCATTTATATCACCTCCACATCGCCGGTTATAGCCGACTTGATACAGTTTGCGAGGTCATCAATAATTACGCTCACTTTTCCTTTCTGGAATGATTCAATGTAATGAGCGGCCTTATAGGAGTTGGTCTTGATAACTCTTACATCTTCCGGCAGAGGTGAATCAGGTATAGTTGCCATACATGTGCTGGAGATAACGCCGCCGGCTTTTTCGATAATATTCGCATAGCCCATAATTTTAGCCAATTGATAGTTCTGTTCCCCTGTTCCAATCCAGAGTCTTTGATTTTTACCAATCCTTTTCCCATTCAGAAGCCACGCAATACCCTTGATTTCCTCGATGGTAGTATGTGGACATCCAATAATTACGAGATCAACTTTGTTCTTGAACGTTCCCATGAATTCTTGTTTGGTAGCAAGCATTTCTCTCGGCCCAACTGTAACGACTTCTTCTGGTTTTTTACCGCCGAGAGCCGTTTGCAAATCTGGCGCTTCAGGAGTAATCCCAACCACGTGGCAAATACTAACTGAACCGCTGGTAGAAAGAGGCGCCATCAAATACTTCAGCTTATCTATGCCATAATCCCGGGGAATCCCATCAAATACAACATTCCTATTCATGGCAATTGCGCCAATGTAGTAACCAATAGCTCCTATATCGCTATCCGTAACATTATCAAAATCTATGCCGTCAAATTTAACCAAAAGTTTTGCATAACGATTTTCATCCAGGTGAAGACCACAGTACGGAGTCCTGCCTGTAATAGCAGAACAGAGATTTATAATAGTCCCGTCCCTATTGGTCCGGGCTCCAAGATAAGAATTTGCAAAAATCTGGGCACAACTACCAATCCAGGAAATGGATTCACCCGGACGCGGTATATTCCCAGCTAAAAATGGCAAACAACTGTATGTACGATTAAAGCCTAGTTTTTGGTGCATCTCCGCTCTCTTTTTGCAAATAGGGAGTTCCTCTTGAGCAAAATCATTTTTTATCCCCATTTCTTTGTATTTATCAGGACTAAAAACTGACATTAAAGGATGTAACGTAGTAAGAACGGGAACCCCTATCAAGCCTTCCGAAAACTCCAGTAATAGCTCAGGAGGCTCTTTCGGCATAGCGTGAGCTGAAGTTATTTTGATCAGTTTTTCAGCTCCAAAGGTATTTCCAAACTTTATTAAGACATTTATGGCTTTTTCTATACCCTTACCATATTTACCAACTGCCATATCCTCTTCCTGCTTAGTTAAATACATCTTTCACCCTTCCTTCGCTGCTGTCATCCAAAGGATACCAGAGTTCTGCTCACCATAATGGGGCAGAACCCTTTAACCTATTTTACTTCGTAGTTATCACGCACATTATGGATATGCACCCAGTCCCCGACCTTGATATCAGCTGTTGCTATACCGATTTCCTGTCCATATTTAAGTATTTGCTCACCTTTCTTAATTTCTTCAACAGCAATTTTATGTCCAAAATCAACCTTTTGATTTGATTTATAAGACTTCTCCCCATTTTCCGTTTTTACAATGAAAGTTTCGTTTTCGCCAATATCCGCAACGCTTGTGACAACATTGTCGCCAACCTTTACGAGCTTTGCATACTTTTTCATTATCAATGCCCCTCCTTTACATAACCGGACCCTTAATTAAGATTTCCATGTGCCCATCAAAATTAAGAATCTCGGCCTTGGTCATTCTCCCAGAAGCAACATCCACAGCTAATTCAAACAGTCGCTCCCCTGCTTGCCGCACAGTTTCCGTTTCATTAATCACAGAAGCTACGTCTATATCAATGTGGCTTTTCATTGTTAAATTTGTTTTCGCATTACCACAGATTTTTACCGCAGGAATTACCGGATGTCCATTAGGCGCTCCGCGCCCAGTAGTAAACAGTATCAGTTGGGATCCCCCTGCTGCTCCGCCAGTCAGGTTTTCAAATCCATGTCCGGGAGTAGCCATGATGTGACGACCTGCGCACTGAGGTCTCTCACCATAAAGTAGTGCGCTCTGAATCGGCACCATCTGACCCTTGGAATTTGCGCCCATAGCTTTTTCCACTAAAGTAGTCAATCCCCCCGCAACATTACCGGCCGTCATCTGACAACCGCGTGTATCAGCTCCGACTGCCAATCCTCTTTCATACAGATCTTTTACAAAGCCAACAATTTTATCGCCTTCTTTAGGGTTAACGCACAGATCTTTTAGTGCATATTCGCCGCCCATAATATCGCATACTTCACCTTGGATAAATGTGCCACCCATATCCGTTAACATTTTGCACACTTCGCCCACAACCAGGTTTGATGACAATCCGGAGGTCGTATCTGACGATCCACATTTAGTACAGAACACCAGCTTATCAAACCCGCTCTTTTCCCGACGGATTTTGCTGGCTTCCATAACCATATCGGCCGCAATCTGTGCCCCTTTGTTTATCGTTTCCAGCATTCCGCCTAGTTCATGAACAACAACAGCATCAACAGGTTTCTTTGACTCTCTTATGCCTTCTACTACTTCCTCAATCTTTACCATCTCACAGCCAAGCCCAACTACCAACACCCCAGCACAATTCGGGTTTTTCCCCAAATTTATAAGTGTTCGTGTAACTTGCTCTGTATCCTGAGGTGGATGCAAGCATCCCTGGTGATGTGTTATAGCTCTAGTTCCTTTAATAAGTCTTTCGATTTGCAATGCCACAGCATTAACACAACCCACTGCGGGGAGAATTCCAATAAAGTTTCTTGCCCCTACCTGCCCATCCGGTCTTGGAAATCCATAAAAATCCATTTAGCACTCCTCCTATAAATAATAGTCTGTCAATCAGGTACTGCTGCTACCCTCCTCTCCGAATTCCGGTTGTTTTTTTAATTCTTCTCTGAAGTTAACCGAATAAATTTAGTTATTGGTTCCAACAGAATTTACTTAACTACGCTAATCATGTGGTATTATTTTTTAATGTTATATTATATTTAACATGTTGGTATTACCATTATACCATATATGTTACATGTGTAAATAGTTTTCTTCTATAAAAAGTAGCTATAACTATATTTCTTATCGTTATAATATAATACAAAAAGGACCCGAACAAATTCGGGCCCCATTCTCCGTATAGTAGTATTTACCGGCCATTACTGATTATTATTATCGCTGTAATAAATTGTTTCCAGGTGAGTTTTCATATACGATAAAGCAGTATCACAATCACGATTCTTTATAGCATTATATATTGCTCTGTGCTCTTCTATAGCCTTTTTATATCGATTCTCAATAGTTCCAGATTTTTCTCTTCCTTCATTAATAATGTCACTGAACCAAGCTAGGATTGAAACAAACAGTTTATTATGACTGGCTTTCATGATAGCATTATGAAAATCTATTGAAGCTTGTATCATTTCCTTATGATCAGTATCCATGTTTTTTCCCATATTTTCAATTGCAGAAACCATCCTACCTAGGTCTTTTTCCGTCCTTCTTAAACACGCCAATTCTACTGCTTTCAACTCGAGCGTCATTCTCATTTCCTTTAAGTCATCTAGAACATCCTGCTCCGGCTCACATACAACGTCAAGTATATCAAGTAATTTAACGGTTTCTAAGCCTTTTACCACATATCCTTCTCCAGGTCTTATTTCCAATACGTTAATAAACTGTAACGTTTTTAAAGCTTCCCTAAGTGGAATTCTGCTTACCCCAAGTTTTACTGCTAATTCTCTTTCTGCGGGAAGTCGGTCGTCAGGTTTTAATATTCCCTTCTCAATCATTTCCTTAATCTGTTGAATAATTTGGTCAGATAAACTTTCTTTGTTTACCTTTTTAAATTCTTTAAAATTTTCATTCATTCATTTCCCCCCGCAATTAATTAAATGTGGTATTACCATCAGTTTATTTTACCATCATATTTAAAAATGTCAAGACGAACATTGTATTAAACATTGTAGGACTACAATACATATTGGACAAACGCTAAAAAAGAGTGGAAAATAATACAGTTGCAGTTTTATTCTATATAATTATTATTAGTATTATTGATAATATATATCTGGGGATTACATACTTACAAAATATCATCTGGGGTGAATACTATGGAATTCGGGTACAATAAAGTCTTAAATGCACTTAATAGCTTCTCAACAGGACGTCCTCCAAAAGGAGAACTGTTAGTAGCCAACGATTTTATCAGTGATTCGCCGTATCCTGATATGAGCGCATTTTTGGATACTTTAAATGCTGATTTGGTAACATTGCCGGTAAACACTTATGATAAAAATTTAATCAGGCATTTTTCTGATAAAAAGCTATTTGTCTTTGGTCTGTTCGAAGGCCCTTTTACAGCTCTGATAAATACATTGGGTTTACAAAGCGCTTGTCATCATATACTGAAAAGGCCAAAAGAAACAGAAGCATTTATGAGAGACTTTCTTCAAAGAAAGCAAAAACATAAAATATCCCAGGCTTTAAACAATGGGTGTCACGGACTAATAATCGCTGACGATCTGGCCGGAAACCATGGAATGTTGGTATCCCCAAAATACCTTAATGATTTTTACTTCCCAATATTTAATGATTTATTTGAAGATATTAATTACAAAAATACGCCCTTTATTTTCCATTCTGACGGTGATATTCGTGATATTTTTATCCCGCTTAAGCAGTGTGGCTTTAAGGGAGTACAAGGTTTACAACCTTCCGCCGAGATAAGCGCATCATGTTTTGATAAGAAAATCTTCAGGGACTGGGTATTCTGGGGCAACTTTGAATTGGAAACGGGATCAAGATTAAAGACATGCGAAGAAGTTGTTTTGGAAACTGCTCAACTTATAAAGGAGTGGGCATGTTTTCCCGGCTATATCTTTGGAACTTCGGGAGGATTATATAAAGGACTGACCGCGAATGAAATAAAAGCTGCTTATGAAACCGTTGATAGCTAAGAAGAATTGCTCAGTCTACATCGGTTAAAAAAGAGTAGGCATGGGCTGGCTGATAATCTTAGCTGTGAAACCAATGTTGGCGATGATCCCTGCGGTTTCTTGGAATAAAAATCATTACCGACATCATATATGATGCCAAACAAAGGCCATATTCCGTGATTAAAAGGCGGCCTCTTCCACAAATAGAATATCGGCATAAAGGCGCAGTTGGGTGTTGAGCGCCTTTATCATTCTGATTTAGTAAACATCCGGAGGCCGATTTCGTCATCATAGATTACCCACTCGGTTCGGTTGGAACAAATGCCCTTGAAGCCATTGAGGTCGGGGACATCCCTAGAATCTCAGGTGTCATCATTGACGGACAGCTTTAGTTCAGAAGAGCAGAAATACGCCTCCGGCTGCCCGGCAGGCGATTGTTGTCAAATAAAACAAACCCACTCTGAAGAGGCTGCTCTCCCCTTGTTTAAGGATAAGGGCGAGGGCGGTCTGTTATTTTCCTCCTATGTATTAATTCAACATTTAGCCTGAAAAAAGCCTGGTCTATGTTATAATTATATCAATCTGAATAATTACTTATAGGAAATTAATATTTTCGCAATTCTTCTAAAAGCAAGGAGGAGACAAATGAAGAATCTCAAATCAGCGCTTACGAAAAGAGAAAAGCTCATCGGCACCTTTTCTTTTTCCGGCAGTCCTACAATTATCGAAATATTAGGTTTCTCGGGGCTGGACTTTGTGATTATCTGTACCGAGCATTCCTCAGTGAGCCCTTACGGCCAGGAACTTGAACACTTAGTCAGAGCGTCTTATGCCTCCGATATCATCCCGATTGTCCGTGTCATCGCTAACGATGCCGGCATGATCCTAAAGGCTGTTGACAGCGGCGCCAAAGGTATCATGGTCCCGCACATTAACACCGTGGAGGACGCCAAAAAAGTTGTCAGCGCCGTGAAGTATGCCCCGACAGGAATCAGAGGCGCCTGCCCGGCTGTCAGAGCGGCCAGATATGGAAACATCCCCTGGTTTGAGCATTACAGCAAAGCAAATGGGGAAATAGCCGTTATCTTGCTCGTTGAAGAAAAAGAGGGCGCGGAAAATCTCGAAAAACTGGCAGCCGTTGATGGAGTTGACGCTGTCTTTTTAGGTTCATTTGATTTATCCGTGCAATTGCAGGTTTCGCATCTTGACCCGGTTATCGAGGAATATCGCGCGAAATTTATTGAAGTCTGCAAAACCCACAATATTGCGTTCGGTGATTTAGCCTGGGATATCGACTCTGCTTTAAACTATGGGAAAAAGGCGGATATGCTGGCAGTCGGAGTAGACACCTCGATCTTAAGAGCACAGATTGCCAATATCGCCGGTAGTTTAGCAGTTTTACGGTAAAAGGAGGTGTGTCCGCTAATTACTGACCCGGTTAGTAAGAATATCTGGGATATCCGATATCCGTTATAAAGGAGGAGAAAAATGAGCATTACAGAAGCCGTTATTGCACAGGTTGGACAAAAGCTTTACTCGAACGCAATCATTGATTTGCCTCAGGATATTATCGACAGGCTCAAAGAAATGCGGGATGCCGAAACCTCGGAATTAGCCCGGATTCAACTGGATACGATCTTAAAGAATGCCAGCCTGGCCAAAGAGAAAAACAATGTTGTCTGTCAGGATACCTGTATCTCATCTTTTAAGGTAAAAATCGGGACAAAGGCTCGAATTGACGGGGATATCGTCAAGGCCTTAAGGGACGGAACAGCCCTGGCTACAAAAACATTACCGGCAATTCCTCACTGCGTACACCCAATCACGAGAGAAAACACCGGGACCGGAACAGGTCCCTATGTCCCAATCGTGCATTGGGATGTTATCCCGGGCGCCGAGTACGTGGAAATCACCGCACAGCCGGTTGGCGGCGGTGGGGATATCGTCAGCACGCAAAAAATGTTTTCAGCTTATGAATCCTTTGCAAGTGTTAAGAAATTTATTATTGACACTGTTGTTGAAGCCGGCAGCAAGCCCTGCCCGCCGATGGTCATCGGCATAGGTCTAGGAAGCATGTTTGAATATGTCAACCGTCTGGCCAAGGATGCGGTTATGCGGCCTCTTAATAAGCGGCATCCGGAAAAGATGATCGCCGACCTCGAAGAGGAGCTTTTTGCGCTGATTAATGAATTAGGAATAGGTCCGATGGGTTTAGGCGGCAGAACTACCTGTCTGGCTGTTAATATTGAATATGGAGACACTCATACCCCGATGCTTCCGGTGGCTGTCAAAATTAACTGCTGGGCCATCAGAAGAAAAACCGCGAGATTGTACAATGACGGGACAGTTCAATATTTTTAAAATGAACCGCAAAATGAACGTAACGTTCCGCAAACATATTAAGGTGAGGAGGACTTCGTCATGGAAAGGATTTTATCTCTTCCTTTAACAGAAAAAACCGTCCGAGAGATCAAGGCCGGTGATATCGTCTATCTATCCGGCGAGATATTACAGTTGACCGCTGCTGCTCATAAAAGAGCCCTGGAACATGCGGCGCAAGGCAAACCTGTGCCTTTCGATGTAGAGAATATGGCTATTTATCATTGCTATACCTGTTTTACTGAGGATAACAACGGATTGGAGTGCAAATTTCTTGGCGCAACCACGAGTGCAGGGGTAAACCCGTTTCAGCCTGCCTTCATCAGGGAATTCAAGGTCAGGGCCGTCGTAGGCAAGGGTGGGATGGATGAAGCGACACTAAAAGCCATGCAGGATGTTGGCTGTATCTACCTCGCCCAGGTAGGCGGCTGTACACAGATTTGCACCGAGGCGGCAGAGAAAATTACGACGAAATTCTGGGAAGATCTCGGACCGAATCTGGCCATGAAGATTGTTTTCAATAAATTGGGTCCGCTCGTTGTCGGTATGGATGCTCACGGCAACAGTATTTATGATGACACCAGCAAAAAAACCAGGGAAAACCAAAAGCTCATCTATAAGAAGATTGGGATAGTATCTTGATAAAAGGAGTAGAAAAATGATTTCTAAAGAGTCTTTAGCGGAAAACCTGCTCGACGAACTAAAGAGGATGGAATACTTTTTCCCGCCCGACCTCGAGAGGGTTATGAAGGAAGCTTTTGAGAGAGAAGATATCCCGTTTGCTAAAACCCACTTCGATGTCAACATCTGCACACAGATCAGCTCAGCCGCGGAAAATGTCCCCTACTGCGGTGATTCCGGAACAATCATGTATTACGCAATCATTGGCGAAAAGATGCTCGATAAGCTTCCGGGAGGTTTTGCCGGTTTTACTGAGACGATAAAAGAAGTCGTTGCTAAGGGGACTATTGAAGTCCCGCTCCGTGCCAACGCCGTTGACCCATTGACCGGCTTCAATCCGAACACCAACGTCGGTAAAGGTGTCCCTAATGTCGTTTATAAGATACGGCCGGGTGCAGATTACGTGGAAATAACTACAGCCGCGCTCGGCGGAGGCCCGGAGCTTTTTCAGCGGGCTCTGATGATGACGCCTAACGATGGCTGGAAAGGTATGAAAAAATTTGTCCTTGATTCTGTCCTGCGCGTCAGAGGCAGAAACTGTACGCCGCATACCCTCGGTATCGGGATTGGCGGAAGTATGGACCAATGCTGCGCGCTGGCCAAACAGGCAGCATATTTAAGATTAATCGGGGAAGCTCACCCTGATGAAAAAATTTCACTCAAGGAAAAAGAAATATTGGATAACATCAATGAAATGGCTATTGGGCCGTGGGGTTTGGGCGGCAAAACATCGGCCTTTGATGTTCATATCGAAACAGCCTATACCCATCCTGCCCTGGTTTGTGTCGCTGTTTATCCGCTCTGTCCGGCGGTTAGAAGGGTAACATGCCGTTTCTATGCCGATGGACGTTTCGAAAACAAATTAGTCTCTAGCTGGTTTGCGGAAAGGGAGTGAGCGCATGGAAAAGAGAATAGTACAATTACCGTTAACCGAAGAAACAAAAAAATCTCTCAAGGCTGGAGATATAGTCTATTTGTCAGGCCGCATTTTTAACGCCAGATCCCGCTGGTATTTACGGGTTGTCCAGGAGGGACGCCCTCTGCCGGTCGATATTCATGCCAAAGGTGTCGGAGCAATCTTTCATGGCGGCCCGATCGTGAAAAAGAAAGCCGACGGTTCATATCAGATTAAATCCCTCGTACCGATGCCAGGCTGGGTTATGAACGGAGAAGGCGGAACGCGTACCTGGCAGGCTGTCGAAAAAATCGGCCTTGACGCCATCGTCTGCAAGGGTATGATTGATGGCAGCTCTACCTATTGCAAGAAATTAAACTGCGTTCATTTTGCGGCGCCCGGAACCTGGATCCATCTGGCTAAATCAATCGTAGAAGTCAAAGAAGTCCACTGGGAAGAACTGGGTTATACCGAGGCCATGTGGATTTTTGAGATTAAAGAAATGGGCCCGTTTATTGTCGAGACAGACGCTGATGGCGTCAGCCTCTATGATCAGGTCAAAGATAATCTGGATGATAAGATTAATAAGCTCTATGAACGCGAGGGTTTAAAAGGTTTCAAATATTCGTTAACCCCATAAAATGGGCCTTCATTCAGAGGGAGCACTCGCAGCAGTTAGCTACCAAGATAAACAAAGGGCTGTGTCAAAATTATTTTGACACAGCCCCCTTTATTGGGATTTGTAATTGATTACCATAGGTTAAAAAGGAGTATAATAGAATCAAATGTATTGAACATAAGGGAGACTTATTATGAATACCTATAAACTTACGGGCACTAAAAAAGACCAAGAGAAGCTTACAAACAGATATACCTTGCCGGAAGAAATATTTAACAGTGTCAGTCATGGCATCGGGGCTTTTCTCAGCATTGCCGCCTTGGTTATACTTGTCGCTGTGGCCAGTATTCGTGGTGATGCTTGGCGAATTGTAAGTTTTAGTATTTACGGATTTACGCTGTTCTTTCTTTATTTATCTTCTACGCTCTATCATAGTGTGTTTCATGAAGGAGCAAAAAGAGTGCTGAGAAAATTTGACCATATTTCAATTTTTTTGCTGATAGCCGGAAGCTATACCCCTATTACACTAGTATCTTTGAGAGGGGCTTGGGGTTGGTCATTATTCGGGATTATCTGGTTTCTGACCGTCGCGGGAATAATACTCAATATTTTTAGCCTGGAAAAAATGAAATATTTATCCGTACTCCTATATGTTGGCATGGGCTGGCTAATCGTTGTAGCGGTTAAACCAATGCTCATGACGATGCCTGCAGGATTTTTTGTCTGGTTATTAATTGGCGGATTGTTATATACTTGTGGTGTAATATTTTATTTATGGAAGAGGCTGCCTTTTAATCATGGAATATGGCACTTGTTTGTTTTAGGTGGAAGTACTGCTCATTACTTAGGCTTTTTACTCTATTTAGCGTAAATAGTTAAACAAAGGGGCTGATGATCTAAACTCATTCTTTAGACGCAGCCCCTTTACTATGCACTTCTACACTATATTCTACTGTGCTTAACGGTAGATATAATCATACGTAATAGGCAGCTCGTTGTTGAGTCCTTTTGAAAACAGCAACTGATGGATATCCAGTCCGGAGACCCGGAAGCTCGCGGCACATCCTTTTAAATACATGCTCCACATTCTGACGAAGCGCTCCCCGAATTTTTGGGTGATATAATCCAGATGCTTCTCAAAGTTAGCAAACCAATGATCTAATGTTATTGCATATTGCATCCGTAAGCTCTCTAAATGGAGAAGATGGAAGTCATGCTCCGGCAACAGGTTGACGATTTCCCGCAAAGAAGGAATATGCCCGCCTGGAAAGATATTTTTGATCATCCAGGAATTAACCGGCCCTTCTATAGGATTCGTAATCGTATGTAATAAGGACAATCCGCCTGGTGCCAGGAGGCGATTTACTTTTCCCAAGTATTTTCCGTAATTTTCTTGGCCTACATGTTCAAACATCCCGACGCTGACAATCTTGTCAAACTGATACTCGCTTTCATTCAGCTCCAGATAATCCAGAAGCTTCACATCAACTAAGGATGATAGGCCCAGGTCATGAACTCTTTTCTTTGTCTCCTCATACTGGTTGTCACTGAGGGTTATCCCAAGCGCTTTGACCTGATACTGTTGGGCTGCTTTAATAATGAGCCAGCCCCAGCCTGAACCGATATCAAGAAGTCTTTGCCCAGGTGCAAGCTGCAGTTTCTTCAGGGTGTGATCAATCTTCTGTAATTGCGCCTGCTCGAGCGTATCCTCCGGCGTCTTAAAATATGCGCAGGAGTAACTCATGGTATTATCGAGCCATAAGGAATAGAAGTCGTTACCTATATCATAATGATGCTCTATGTTCTTTTTTTGTTTTATTTTTAATGAAAAATCGTTTACGATACCCAGCAGTTTCCTGGTATTACTATTCGAGTCAGTCTTAAATAAATCTTTGTTTAAATAGAGAACCCTGCCCAATTCCTCGTAATCGCCGATAATATCGATATACCCGTCGCAAAAGGCGTCACCAAAAGCTAAGATCGGGTCGGAAATGTTAAAAGTCAACGGCAGCGGTTTCTTAAATATAATCTGTACTTTTGGCTCCCCTGTACCGGCATTAAGCTCTTCCCCATCCCAGAATACTACCTTTATTGCTCCTACTTCAACCTTACTAAAAAAAGATGCAATGGCTGTTTTTAGCATATCATGTCCCTCCCTTAATAGTATGAAGAATACCGCATCAGTTTAAGCATATTTTAATTAACAAACCCCATTTTATCTTAAAATACTACTGCCCAGAATAAATGTCAATTGAGATAAGCTTCCTTACAGCGCTTAAATCCAGCCCAAATCAGCAATACTATCATAAACTGCCCCTCTCTTATTAAAATGCTCCGGCTAAGACGCTAATCTGTCTATAACATAATTATCTAAGAGAAACTGGCAAGTGGCGGAATAACTTTTATCTTTGGCGCACCATAAACAAGCAGGGTATCGACTTCCGTTCGATACCCTGCTTTCCTTTTCATTCTTTACTATTGAAAATAGGCCTTTATACCGTTATAGATACCTTCGGCCAGTTTCTGGCGGTACGCATCACTACCTAATAGGCTCTCCTCTGTCTTGTCGGAGAGAAAAGCTGTTTCAACCAGGATTGACGGAACAGTTGTTTCTCTTAACACTGCAAAATTGGCCTGCAGTACACCGATGTCGTTCCGGCCTCCTGTTTTGACCATTTCCCGCTGTACAAGCGTGGCCAGTTTCTGGCGGCTGGTTCTTTGGCTACCCAATACCGGGTCACTAGAAGGAGCATAATAATACGTGGAATGGCCTGAAATATTATTCCCGTCCGAGAAGTTGGAATGGATACTGACAAAAATATTGGCGGAAATATTATTTGCTACCTGCGCTCTCTCGGCGAGCGACAAATAAGTTTGCCCGGCATGCGTCAGGACGACCCTGGCTCCGTCAGCCTCCAGCAAAGTCTTAAGTTTAAAGACTATACTTAAGTTAACATCCTTTTCCTTCAAACCGGTAGTCTTTCCGAGGGCCCCCGGATCGAGCCAACCTCCCGACTGAACACTGGCATGCCCAGGATCAAGAACTATTACTTTTCCGCTCAATTGTTTATTCTCGGCGGTCCCAACCAGGATCCTTGTCACTTTAAGGTTTCCGATGTAATTCACGGACTGGGTTATGGGATAGGCAAAGGCCATCTCTATTATAGCCTTATCAGCCTGTGGATAAATTTTGATGTTGTTAATCCCTAACCGCGTTAGCTTCCCCTCATAATTACGTTCGCTTGGTCCTTGCAGCTCTAGAACGATTGAATTTGTTTCCTGTCTCGTCGAAATTTTATACTCTGTACTGTTCCAACCTTCCAGAACAAGTATTGGCCTTGCGCCGGTATCAATTATTTTAAAAGTCTTGCCCTCGGCTATCGGGGCAATCAACACCTCGCTCTCCTGATCAGAGCGCGAAGGGGTCGTCCCATTATCTGGTATAGCAAGCCAATCGGCAATCCAGCCGGTTGACCCGTCGGCAAGGCGGACCTGGTACCAATCTCCCTGTTTGCTAAGTACAGACAGGCGGTCACCTGCATTTACCTTTGTTACAACCGGGGCATCGAGCGTGTTCTTCTGCCTGATGTTAACCGTACTTCCGGTAATAGTAATCGTTCCCTGCATAGGTGTGGTATCGCTTGCAGGTATTGTGTTACCTGCAGGTGTTGTATTATTTGTAGGTGTATTATTCTGTGTAGTTTGTGTAGTCAGCCAATTTGCAATCCAGGCTTGTCCCAAGCCCGGAACATTCACACGATACCAATCATTCTTTTCTTCATAAACGGAAAGCAAAAGACCTGACTGTACCTTTCCAATAGCCGCATACCCTGTCCCCGGCCCTTTACGTACATTAATATTAGTTCCGTTTACCGTAACCTGTTTCTGGACAGTGTTGACCTCGAGATAATCCTTGTTTATCCATCCATCTTGTCCATTATGTAAGCGGATCTTAAGCCAGCTTCCTGATTTCTCCAGTATAGAAAAGACCTGGCCGGCTTTCGTCTGCGTAACAACCTTATACGTTGTACCAGGACCCTGACGTATATTTACTACACTGCCTTTCACTACACCCTCTTCCCCTGCCCAAACGGGAACTCCGATGAGTAAAAAAATAAGTATCAGGGAATAAAGGAACCACCTTTTTTGGGGTGTAATTATCACCACTTCACCTCCTTAGAAAAATGAATTACCCTAACCTCCAACTTAACACTTTCTTATTTCGACCAGGTTCGGCAAATTCCCTTTAAAAAGGTGGTGGTAAATCATTACATATTGTAAAATAAGCTGCCCTTTGCTAAAAAAGCTGCCTCATCTTATCAAAGATGAGGCAGCCCCCTCATAGAATCCAAAATAGTAAAGCTTCACTTGATTAGGCTGGTATTACGTACAAGGTTTTCATTCAACTTCACATATCCAAGCAATGTATCAACGGTTTTTCCATCCACCCTCATTTCAACCCTCTCGACAGTGGGAAACTGAGTAAGGGTGTTGACTATCGAATAAACTGCGAGTCTTTCATTCTTCGCAGATACAGGCAATTCTTTGATAAGGTCGCCGCTGAAATCAACTATACATAACCCGTCTGGACGAACGTTGATATCGAGCAATTGTGTGCCGACAGGCAATACCGGCTTTAATCCTGCCTGTGCCGGGCCCTTGATAAGCTCCTCAATGCAGGCCCTTGCAATTCCGATTACTTTAGTTACTGTCCTGTCTTCGGCAACCAGTTTTTCCCCGGTTGAATCGGCGAAATACAAGGTTACTGTTTTCGTCTCCAGATTGGCCGTTGGCTCTGTATCCTTCGTTTCGATTACTACCGTAGGTGTTGTTTGATTCTCACTTTGTTGTTTATCCTTCGCAAATCCCTGTTTTAAAGAAGTCAGCTTATCCGTAAGTGTACAGCCGCTTAGGATAACGGAAATTGTCAGCGCTGCGATTAATATAAGCGCAATCCTTTTCATTTTGATCGCTCCCCCCTCTTCTCCACTAGTAATACTTATATTGGGAACGACCAATTTTATGACAACTATCTGGCTTATACTTTAGTAATAAAGAGGCCGGGGTACTAACCCTCGGCCTCGGATGTCCGTTTCTTCTTATGGTTTAGGTAAAGAAACACGGCAGATACAATAATTGCTGCGGCGCTTACGACCTGGGCAGCCCGCAGTGTCGAGAAGAGCATCAGGCTGTCCGTACGGAAGCTTTCGATTATAAAGCGCCCGATG
>DIVP01000053.1 GCA_002422465.1 Peptococcaceae bacterium UBA6129
TAATCTGGAACATACCCAGACTCATCAAAAGCAGTTGGCGTCTGTTACACGACCCCAGTATACCATTTGGGCGTAAAATTGTGGTTGTTCTGGCAAGCCTCGGTTATCTGTTATGGCCTCTTGATCTTATCCCGGATCTGCCACTCGTCGGCCAAATAGATGATCTGTTTGTTATCTTTTTTCTTTTGAACTGGTTTGTTAATAAAGCCCAGCGAGATGTCTTGAAAAAAACTGAACAAGATGTTATTGAGACTGATTATTATTTTAAAGATGATAAAGAAAACAAAGAATAAATTGTGTTTAATTACTTACAGGTAATATGATATAATGCCAATAATAATATTTTTGTGAAAAAGTTCAATAAAAGAGAGGAGGTTTCGGTTATGATGAACAAACTTCTTCCCCAAGAAGGATTGACGTTTGATGATGTTCTTTTGGTACCTGCCAAATCACAAGTATTACCACGAGATGTTGATGTTACAACCAGACTAACCCAAAATATTAACCTAAACATCCCAATTATAAGTGCCGGAATGGATACTGTAACTGATTCGCGGATGGCCCGCGCTGTAGCCCGTGAAGGAGGAATTGGCGTAATCCATAAAAACATGCCCATTGAAGATCAGGCCATGGAAGTGGATAAAGTTAAACGTTCTGAACATGGCATCATTACTGATCCGTTTTTTCTAAGCAAAGACCATAATGTTTTAGCTGCACTAGAGCTCATGGAGCGTTATCATATTTCAGGCATACCTATAACTGAAGGAAGTAAACTAATTGGGATTCTAACAAACCGGGATCTTCGTTTTGAAACAGATTACAGTAAAAAGGTTAGCGAAGTAATGACCTGGGAGAATTTAATCACTGCTCCTGTTGATACCACTCTTGCAGAAGCCAAAGAAATTCTTCGCAAAAATAAGATAGAGAAACTGCCGCTCGTAGATAATGAGTTTAATCTTAAAGGACTCATTACGATTAAAGATATTGAAAAAACAATAAAATACCCGAACTCCGCTAAGGATCCAAACAGCAGACTGCTCGTTGCCGCTGCAGTTGGTACCGGTTCCGAGTCGATGACGCGCGTCAGGGCTCTCGTAGACGCCAAGGTTGATGTACTCGTAGTAGATACTTCACATGGCCATTCTCAAGATGTGCTCAGGGTTGTCGAAGAAATCCGCCATACTTATCCGCTCCTGCAGATTATCGCCGGAAATATTGCGACTGCTGAGGCAACTCGTGATTTAATTGCAGCCGGCGCCAATGCTGTTAAAGTTGGAATAGGTCCCGGATCAATATGTACGACCAGAGTTGTGGCGGGTATCGGTGTGCCTCAGATAACAGCAATATTCAATTGCGCCAACGAAGCCATAAAACATAATATCCCGGTAATCGCAGACGGCGGGGTAAAATACTCCGGGGATATAACCAAAGCTATCGCAGCAGGAGCCGACGTCGTTATGATCGGAAGTCTCCTGGCTGGTACCGAAGAGAGTCCCGGCGAGGTTGAGATATACCAGGGCAGAAGCTACAAGGTATACAGAGGAATGGGTTCATTAGCTGCTATGAGGGAAGGTTCCAGTGACCGCTATTTCCAGGAAAATGTTGCGAAGCTAGTTCCGGAAGGAGTAGAAGGAAGAGTACCTTTTAAAGGATCTGTTGCTGATACAATCTACCAACTTATGGGGGGTCTGCGTTCAGGTATGGGTTATACCGGCTGTAAAAACCTTGCTGAGCTCAAGACGAAAGCGCAATTCATCCGCCAGACTGCTGCCGGTTTGCGCGAAAGCCATCCACACGACATCCAGATAACGAAGGAATCGCCAAATTATACTCTTTAACTTCAGAGATTATCTTCATCTATTACAGCCCAGGCTTTTATAAAAGTCTGGGCTGTACCATTGCGGCTCTAATAATAATTATTGTAATTTTGTCTCACGTGAAACAATATTGTTAATATTCTCATTTAATTGTCAAGCTTGTTTTGATTATTTTTTGATGTTCTGGTGACATAGAACTATGTGCGCTGAATAAATATTTTGTAGGGAGAAAGGAGGGGTGTCTATCACCATTATCTACCTTGCTAAACATCATTTGGCCCGGATATCTCTTATTGTAATCCTGATCGGGATAACTCTGACAGTATTTCACACCTCACTAAAGAGTGTCTCGGAGGGAATGCTCACTACGGTTGTTGCAGGAGCCAAATTACACCCTATCTATGCTGTAGATACAAAAGAAAAAGTAGTAGCTTTTTCTTTTGATGCTGCCTGGGGTAACAGCCGCACACCGAAAATATTGCAAATCCTGGCTGATCATGAAATAAAGACAACTTTTTTTCTGACTAATATTTGGTTGAAGCAATACCCTGACTTAGCCAAGCAGATCGTCTCAGAAGGCCATGAAACAGCTTTGCATTCCGATACACACCCGAATATGACAGGATTGACAGATCAAAAAATATTAGCAGAACTGACGGAAAATGCTAAATTAGTAACTGAGATAACCGGTCAAAAGCCGCTCCTCTTCCGACCACCTTTTGGAGCATATAATAACAAAGTACTCACCATAACCCGCGATGCCGGTTTCATTCCGATCCAATGGAGTGTAGATTCACTTGATTGGAAGAATCTTTCTGCAGATTCGATCTATCAGAGGGTAACAACTAAGGTTCATCCCGGTGCAATTGTACTTTTTCACAACGACGGCGCAAATACACCTCAAGCGCTGGAGCCAATTATTGAATACCTGAAGAAAGAAGGGTATAGGATAGTCCCTATTTCAGAAATAATCTACAAGGACTTTTATTATATCGATAATAACGGTATACAAAAATTGAAGAAAGAGACAATGTAAAAATCGTTGTCTTTTTCTTTTTTTGTTAATGTGATAAAATCATTTTCATAGTAATTAAAGGAGGCAGTTTTATGCGTGAGAGTATCAAGAATATAATACCCTATAGTCCGGGGACGCCGGTTTCCGAACTTGAAATACAACTCGGCAAACCAATCGTAAAACTATTCGCCAACGAAAGCCTCTGGGGACCTGCTCCTACAGTTCTCAATTATCTAAAGAACTGTACCAATGAATTTCTGTTTTATCCTGACGGAGGAGCTGGACAATTAAAAAAATCACTTGCTGAATACTGGCATTTAAATATAGATAATTTTTGTGTCGGCAATGGCACCGATGAAATAATATTCATGCTTGCCAATGCTTTTTTAAATCCCAACGATGAGATCGTTATTCCGACACCTACTTTTAGTGAGTACGCAACTGCCGTCCAGGTAGCCGGAGGCAAAATCAACTATATCCCTCAACCATATCTATCTTTTAACCTCAAAGAAATCGCAAATTCTATTCATGAGAATACAAAAATGATTTTTCTATGTAATCCAAATAACCCGACAGGTACTTTTTTTACAAGCCAGGACATCTCTGACTTTCTTCTGAAAATACCTGCCGATACGCTTGTCGTTTTAGATGAGGCTTACTGTCATTATGCCAACAGCCCGATGTTTCCGTCCGCAGGTACTTTGTTAAAGCAATTTAAAAACCTTATCGTACTTCGGACCTTTTCGAAAGTATACAGTCTGGCAGCCTTAAGAATCGGCTATGCTGTTGCTGACGCTGCGCTTATTTTAAACCTGGAAAAAGTCAGACAGCCGTTTAACGCCAACACTATCGCACAAAAAGCAGCAGTTTTTGCACTTATGGATGAGCAATATAAAGATAAGGTTGTTCGTGAAACAATAGCGGAAAGAACCTGGCTGACCGAGCAGTTGCTGGAATTAGACCTTAATGTATTGCCTTCTCAGGCAAACTTTATTCTTGTTCAGATCGAAGCTAAGGCCTCTATGGTTACCGAGAAACTCCTGCAGGACGGAATCCTCGTCAGACATACAGGCTCCTTCAATCTGCCTGACTGGCTAAGAATTACTATCGGGCCACACCCGTTCATGGAACAACTTGTTGCCTCATTAAAAAACATTCTGTAACACGTTTATCAAAATTAGCGCTTTATGGACATCAACTTACGGCCAATGTCTTGAGCAGGTTTATTTCCTCGAGCGCTCTGCCTGTACCCCTGACTACGCATGACATGGGGTCTTCTGCGACGAATACCGGCAGGTTGGTAGAGCTTTGTAAAAATCTGCTAATATTTTTTAACTGAGCGCCGCCGCCCGTTAAGGTCATGCCAAAATCAAGGATATCCGCCGCCAATTCTGGCGGCGTTTTTTCTAGAGTATCTTGAACCGACTCCAGAATTGCCTGCAAGGGCTCGGAAAGCGCTTCGGAGATCTCTTTTGCGGAAACCTCAATACTATTGGGCAGCCCAGTTGCTAAATTCCGTCCCTTGACGTAATACATCTCCCCGTCGGGCGGATCTATAGCGTATCCAATTTCCATTTTAGTATTTTCCGCAGTGCGGTCACCAATATCTAGGTTATACACCCGTCTCATATACCTGATTATCGCATAATTCATCTCGTCGCCGCCAATCCGCAAGGATTTTCCTATAACAATACCGCCGAGTGAGATGAGAGCTACCTCGGTTGTACCACCCCCGATATCCACAACCATACTGCCTCTTGGTTCTGATACTGGTAAGCCGGCGCCAATTGCAGCCGCAATCGGTTCCTCAATAAGATAAGCTTCCTTTGCTCCGGCCTGATGGGCAGCTTCAAGCACCGCTCTTTTTTCCACCTGAGTTATTCCAAGAGGAATGCCAATTAATACACGCGGCTTGATGACGTTCCGTTTGACTGATTTTTGAATAAAATAACTAAGCATTAATCGTGTAGTATTGAAATCCGCAATTACTCCATCTTTTAAAGGCCGCGTTGCAATAATGTTTGTGGGGGTTCTGCCAATCATTTCCCTTGCTTCGTCCCCGACAGCCAACAATTCGCCTGATCTTGCGTCGACTGCAACTACTGAGGGCTCATTCAGAATAATACCCTTGCCTTTCATAAAAACAAGGGTATTAGCTGTACCCAAATCAATACCAATATCCTTATAAAGGCGGAATTTAAAGGAATAGGGCTCTTTTTTCACCCTCATGTTTTCACCTCTGTTTTAATGATTAAACATAATTCTAGTATTCAATAAGAAGTCAAGGATAATACATGAACATACTGTATAAACCCAGTATGTATAAGCTTCCCAAATTTCTTAAAATTATTTTTATTTTTTTCGGGGAATATCTTGTATCTATCGATAAAATATGTTTTAATATTTTCATTGTAAAAAAAAAATAGGGGGGTGTTAATTAATTGAAAAACACTGTTCTCAATCAAACCCTGACGCCTGTTTTTTCTGCTTTGAAGAGGTATTCAACAGACGAAATCATACCCTTTCACGTCCCCGGTCACAAGCAAGGTCGGGGTAGTCAGGAATTAACTAATCTAGTCGGTAAAGATTGCCTCAGCATAGATCTGACGTGTATGGAAGATCTAGATAATATATGCAATCCGATAAGTGTTATTAAAGAGTCTGAAGCCTTGGCCGCAGATCTCTATGGCGCCGAGAACGCTTACTTTCTCGTTAATGGGACAACCAGCGGTATTCAGACCATGATTTTAAGCGTCTGCGAACCAGGTGATAAAATTATCATCCCGCGCAACGCCCACAAATCTGCGATAGGCGGGATTATTTTAAGCGGTGCGGAACCGGTTTATATTGAGCCGGCGATAGACGACCGCTTTGGAATTGCCATGGGCGTAAGCCCAGAATCAGTCGCTAACGCCTTGGAAATTCATCCTGATGCTAAGGCCGTATTCATCATTAATCCCACTTATTATGGAATTGCCTCAGATTTAAAAGCCATTGTTGATATTGCTCATAATTACGAAGTGCCGGTCATTGTCGACGAAGCGCACGGAGCTCATCTCAAATTCGGTTCAACACTTCCGCTTTCTGCGATGGAAGCTGGGGCAGACCTTGCTGCCAGCAGCACTCACAAACTCGGCGGCTCCTTAACACAAAGCTCGCTTTTGCTTCATCAGGGTTCGCTTATTAACCCTCGGAGGATAAAAACATCTTTGAATTTAACTCAAACAACAAGTCCATCCTATATCCTCTTAGCTTCGCTAGATATTGCGCGCAGACAGTTGGCGCTTGAAGGCGAGGAGATGATAGAAAGGACCTGCCGTCATTCAGTTGCGCTTCGCGAGCAGATCCGCAAGATCAAGCCGATCCGCCTGCTTGATGATGATATTCTCAATCAGCCGGGTTGTTATGCACTTGATCCGACCAAAATAGTATTAAATTTTCGGGCCTTAGGATTATCCGGCTATGAGGCAGAAAAGATTTTACGGAAAAAATATCGTATTCAGCCTGAGCTTTCCGACTTGCATAATATTATCCTGCTCGTTACAATTGGTGATGACGACTCAACTCTGGGGCATTTGCTCACTTCTTTGAAAGATATGGCTAAAGGGAAATCATCCAAAAACCATGTCCAATATTTTATTCAACCGCCGGCTATTCCGGATGCAGTGATGTCACCGCGTGACGCCTTTTATGGCGAAACAAAAGCTGTTCTCTTAAATGAGGCGGAAGGCGAAATCAGTGCGGAAATGATTATGGCTTATCCGCCGGGTATACCTATCATATGTCCCGGTGAACGTATCAACCAAGACGTTATTGACTATGTGAATGTCCTTAAAAAAGAGGCCGCCGAACTGCAAGGGACAGAGGACCCGGGTATAAACTATATCAAGGTACAGACTAAAAGACTTGTACTATTACAAAATGAAGAGAACTACAATAAACAAGCCATGTAAAAGTATAAAAGATATTTAAAAGCTAGTTACCAGGAACAAATGATTATCCTAGAGACTAGCTTTTTTTCATTTACCAGAGCTTCAGCGCCGTGTATTCCTTAAAGCCAATCTGCCCTGTCTTCTCAAGTTTGTAATACTCTTGAAGCCTGAAAACTGCTTTTTCAGTTTGTTGTCCATAGATGCCGTCCGGCACGCCCTCATAGAATCCAAGCCGTTTAAGTTTTTCTTGTACATATAAAACCGCAGACCCTTTGTCGCCGGCGTTTAATGTCTGCAAGCCGCCTGACATATAACCAAATGGATTACCTATCACCGTAACCGGAGTATTGTTTTTTATCCAGGGATAGATTATCTCGACATTTTTATTCCACATCCTAAAACAGCCGTGACTGGCCATTGAACCGATAGACCATGGTTTATTAGTCCCATGGATACCATAAACACCCCATGGCACATTCAATCCAAGCCAGCGTGTGCCGAAACCCGAGCCCCAGTTCATTCTTTTATTGATAACCTTCCAGTTGCCAATCGGTGAAGGCGTTTCGGCTTTGCCGATAGCAATCGGAAATTGTGCGTAAGGGGTATTGTCATTCAACACGATTAGCTTTCTCCGAAAAGTATCTATTATTACGGAGACATCTCCGGTTGGGGGGGACATGGTCGTCTTCGCTGCGGCATTATCCTCCAGTGCTTTGGCCAGCTTAAGCCAGACATGATATTTGACTTGTCCGTCTGTTGCCAAACCAATTTTTTTTTGAAAAGACAATACGGCAAAAGCAGTATCTTCATCATATTCACCTGACATATTGCCCTGATAAAATCCGAGCATTGCGAGCGCTTCCTGAATTTCTAAAACCTCCGGGCTTTGCATATACGGATTATTGAGGTATAGATCCGGAAAGTTTTCCTCACAACAGACGCTTTCCTGATGAGTACTATTTGTATCAATATCAGGGTTTGTCGGGATAGAGAATGCAATTCGACCTGGAACGAATGGCAAAACAATAATTATCCCTGTGATAAAGCATTTCATAATTTTTTCTTTCCTGAGCCTCTTGATAATAAATAATCACCCCCAGCAAGGTTATAACTTATTCTTTCTTTTTCCGGCCATTAACATACGACAAATGACTATTGAAACAATTTACATTATTTCCCAGGCAATTATTTTATAAATCTCCTATTCACGTAGTCCTTGCCTCGCTTCATATATTGTATTACCTAATCATAAAGCGGGGTGTAGACATGTCGTTAGGTTTGGTTCTCTCCGGAGGGGGAGTGAGAGGCGCTGCCCATATCGGCGTATTAAAAGCGCTTCACGAGGCCGGCATCAGACCTGGCATTATCTCAGGCACAAGCGCCGGTTCGATTGTCGCAGGTTTATATGCCTATGGCTATACGCCCAATGAGCTTGGCATGATTGCCAATAAATTCGCGCGTAATTATTATGATGTCGATTACCCGGGAATACTGGCTTCGCTTGTCGGCATTTTCTGTCACGGCAGCGTTAATATCAGTGGCTTGATCAAAGGCGATTACCTCGAAGATGCCTTTTTCCGTCTGACAAAAGGCGCAAAGTTAAAATCAGCAAAAATCCCGGTATCCATAACCGCCGTCGATATAAATAAAACTAATCTCGTTGTTTTTGTGTCGGATAATAAGCGCTTATGGCGCAGGGAAGACTATATTTACCTGACTGAGAACACCTTTGCAGAGGCGATAAGAGCTAGTATTGCGATCCCTGGCATTTTCCGGCCGAAAATAATCAATCAAATGCGTTTGGTTGATGGGGGAATAAGAGCCAACCTGCCTGTTGAAATTTGCCGCCGTATGGGCGCCCAAAAGGTCATAGCCGTAAATCTTGGTTATACCGGTTATCCGGTCCCCGGTGTTGACAATATCCTCGAAATATCCCTGCAAAGTATTGATATTATGGTTTATCAGATAACCAAGCCCAGTATGGATTCTGCGGACATCCTGGTCCTGCCTTCAATGAATAACGTCGGACACAGCGATATGAGCAAGATTGATTATATTATTTCCTGTGGTTATGAGGCGACAAAAAACGCACTCCCGGCGATAAAGAAATTATTGGCGACCTGATGTGGACCGACTTCTTTAGTCCGATAGCCTTTTTCCTATTGACAATGTGGACAGGATATATTACCTTTTAACCGATATAAGTCTGCGCAAGACCCCACCTCCAAACGTGGGGATTATGCGCAGTGTAAATCGTTCATTTCCGGTTCTGAAATTCAAGGGAAGAAAAAGAAGGGGTAGGTTTCATGAAATACCATATTACTACGTTTGGCTGCCAGGCAAATGAGCGGGATTCTGAAATCATCGCCGGTATTTTGAAAGAAACCGGATATGAGGCCACAACCGATGTCAATGAAGCTGATCTTATCCTGTTTAACACATGCTGTATCAGGGAAAAAGCCGAAAATAAAGTTCTCAGCAGAATTGGCGAACTGAGAGAATTGAAAGCACAAAAGCCGGATCTGATTATTGGTGTGGCCGGTTGTATGACCCAACAGGAAAAACTTCCGGAATTGCTGCGCCGCCGCGCCCCCCATGTAAACCTGATCTTTGGCACTCACAACATTCATGAATTGCCGAAATTAATAGAGAATATCAGGCAAAATAATCAGCCGCAGGTAAAAGTGCTTCCGGCTCAGGAGAAAATCATCGAAGGGCTGCCAAGTAAGCGGCAGTTTCAACATAAAGCGCTCGTACACATAACCTATGGCTGCAATAATTTCTGTACATACTGTATTGTCCCGTATGTCAGGGGACGAGAAAAAAGCCGCCGGCCGCAGCACATCATTCAGGAAATTGAGGTTATGGTCAAAGAAGGCGTAAGAGAGGTAATGCTGCTCGGACAAAATGTAAACTCTTACGGTAAAGACCTTGCACCGCCACTTACATTTGCCGGATTACTTAGGGAAATAGACAAAATTGAGTTATTAAGACGCGTCCGCTACATGACCTCGCACCCGCGCGATTTTTCGGATGAGCTTATTTCGACGATAGCTGCAACGGAAAAAATATGCCGTCATTTTCATCTCCCGGTCCAGTCCGGCAGCAATAAGATACTGAAGCTCATGAATCGTGGCTACACGAGAGAGGATTACCTTGATTTAGTTGCCAGAATCCGCGCTCAGTTTGAATCCTGCAGCATTACAACCGATTTTATTGTAGGGTTCCCCGGCGAAACGGAGGATGACTTTGCTTTTACCCTTGATCTAGTGAAGCAGCTCAGGTTTGATTCGGCTTTTACGTTTATTTATTCCGCACGTAGCGGCACTCCGGCCGCTTCAATGAAAGAGCAGATAGCTACCGGTGTAAAGAAGGCGAGGCTGCAGCAGCTCATGAACATGCAAAACAAAATCAGTCTCGAAATCAACCAGGAGCTCAATGGAAAAACAGTAGAGGTCTTAGTCGACGGCTTAAGCAAAACCTCGCAGGATATGCTGACCGGGCGCACGGAAACAAACAAAACCGTGTTATTTGAAGGCCCCGCCAGCCTGGTTGGAGAACTTGTCAAAGTGAAGATAACCTCACCGCAAACCTGGATTCTCAAAGGAAAATACCAATAGCAACCATCTGTCCGCCGGATGTTTAGCGAGCCCTGTCGTTTATACGGCAGGGTCTTTTAGACTAGCGCAACGTATGAACATTTACATTAATCATAATAGTAATCACGAGGGTAGCTGTTCCTCTTTTTCTCATGGTATAATAAGTCGTAATATGGTATTTTACGGTTTTTTAGTTATAAACATGGAAAGCGGCGGAGGTTAATATGCTTGGAAATACTCCAATGATGCAGCAGTACCAGCTAATTAAAAAGCAATATCCCGATACTATCTTGTTTTTCCGTCTCGGGGATTTTTATGAAATGTTCGCAGCCGATGCCGAACTGGCGTCACGGGAGCTTGAAATAGTTCTTACCGGAAGGGACGCAGGCATGGAAAGCCGTGTCCCAATGTGCGGCGTGCCCTATCATGCAGCTGAAAACTACATTGCCAAACTGATTCAAAAAGGTTATAAGGTTGCTATCTGTGAGCAAATGGAAGACCCCAGGCAATGCAAAGGTATTGTCAAACGCGAGGTAATCCGGGTCATCACGCCCGGTACAAATCTGGATACACCGCTTTTAAATTCACCTAGCAATACATATCTTGCTGCGTTGAGTTTTCATGAACAAGTCTGGGGACTGGCCTTTTGTGATGTTTCCACCGGCGAGTTTAGGGCTACCGAATTCTTTGGCCCCGATGGAACCAACACCCTGATAGACGAGCTCTACCGCCTGCATCCGGTTGAAATTCTGGTCCCGGATGATTTTGAAAATAACATCGCCACAGCAGTCGAAGGCATGCTCATAACCACATTAAATCAAGACTTTTTTTCATATAGCAAGACGATCCATCTGCTGCGGGAACATTTACGTCTCTATGGCCAAAGCGCACAAGGCTTTGACCAATCAAAACAGGCTATTTCCTGCGCCGGAGCTATTCTTAAATACCTGATTGAAACGCAAAAGGCGCCGCCGCAGCAAATAAAAGCGTTCGAGCGCTATTACATTGATGCCTATATGATGCTTGATGCCACGACTTTTAAGAATTTAGAAATAACGAGAACCATACGGACTAATGAAAAAAAAGGCAGCTTATATGATTTGCTCGACAGAACAAAGACTGCCCCCGGTTCACGCATGCTCCGCAACTGGCTCGAAAGGCCTTTAAATAATAAGGATAAGCTTGAGGAAAGACTCTATGCCGTGGAGGAGTATACGAAACACTGGTCTGAACGACAGACTGCCAGAAAATATCTCGCTGAGGTTTATGACCTTGAAAGGCTCATGACTCGCATTCTTTACAAACGGGCGAACCCCAAAGAGCTGATTTCGTTAAAGAATTCTCTGGCTGTTTTACCGCAGTTGAAAACATTGGCGAAAGCCCTAACCGGCTCAAGCTATTTATCTTTGCTGTTAGAGGATTTTGATCCGCTCACTGATGTATTCGACTTGCTCGAGCAAGCGCTCGTCAACGATCCTCCGCATAACCTCAAAGACGGCGGGATAATCAAACCCGGCTACAATCCTGAGATTGACAGCCTTCGCCGGACCAGCAAACACGGTAAAGATTGGATAGCCCGCCTGGAGGCTGAAGAAAAAGAAAAAACTGGCATCAAGTCTTTGAAAATTGGCTTTAATAAGGTTTTTGGCTATTATCTTGAAGTGACTAAATCGAATTATGCGCTTGTTCCTGATTATTTTCAGAGGAAACAAACGCTGGCCAATGCCGAAAGATATATCACAGATGAGCTGATTCGCCTCGAGAATGAAGTCCTCGGCGCGGAGGAAAAGCTCTTAGCGCTTGAGGAAGAGGTTTATATGAAGCTGCTGGAATTGCTCGGCACAGCCTCACAGCGAGTGCAGCAGACCACACATATCCTGGCTCAGCTTGATGTGCTGCAATCTTTAGCGGAAATCGCGGTACAAAATTCCTATGTGTGCCCGGAGTTGCGCGAGTCGGGCGAGAATGTTCTGTTCTTGCAGGATTTGCGGCACCCTGTCGTCGAAAAGACACCCGGACTCGCAGCCTTTGTGCCTAATGACCTCCATATGGATGAAACCACGAATCTGCATATTATCACCGGCCCGAATATGGGCGGGAAGAGTACATACTGCCGCAGTGTCGCACTTTGTGTCATCATGGCTCAGGCCGGCAGTTTTGTCCCGGCTAGGGCAGCTGTTATCTCCTTAAGGGACCGTGTCTTTGCCAGAGTTGGTGCGAGTGACGATCTGCGCAGCGGGCAAAGCACTTTTATGGTCGAAATGAATGAGGTGTCCAATATCCTGCGCTATGCCACTTTATCCAGTCTGGTTATCCTTGATGAAGTCGGGCGCGGGACGAGTACTTACGACGGCTTAAGCATGGCCTGGGCGGTCAGCGAATACCTTGTTAAGCACTTGCACACCAAGACCCTGTTCGCGACGCATTATCATGAGCTTACACAATTGGCGAAGCTTTTCCCGGCTATAAAAAACCTGTCCCTGTCCGTAAAGGAAGCAGGGGAAGAGATAGTTTTCTTACATAAGATAATTTCCGGTCCCGCCGATAAAAGCTACGGTATTCATGTCGGACGGCTGGCCGGCCTGCCGCAGGAGGTTATCGACCGGGCTAACGAGATTCTTGAAAACCTCGAGAGAGAGGGGCTTAACGGCAATTCCGCACCAAAAGCCGAACTCCCTGAAGATAAAAATATTCCCGAGAATAAAAACACTCCTGAGGATAAGCGAAATTCCGATAAGAGTAATACCACAGAAATTCCTCAAGAGGTTGCCGAATGCCTCGAAATCATTATGAAGCTTGACGCAATGTCCACCACGCCCCTTGAAGCCCTTAACAGCCTTTATGAGCTTCAGCAGAAACTTAAAAGGTATACAGGCGAGCGCTAGTATCTTTTCGGCAAGCCGTTAATCCGATAGCTATTACAGGGAGGATACACTATATGCACATAGGCGTTGATGTCGGCGGCACATATACAGATGGCGTTATCATTGACCATGACCGAGTCATACAAACCGTAAAAATACCCACCAAGAAGAATCTTGCCCATTCGATAGAGCTTGTTATTGCACAGCTTGCCGCTAATAACGGTGCGGAAAACATCGACAAAATCGTTATCAGCACGACTCTAATAACAAACCTGCTTGCTGAAAAAAAGCATGAATCTGTCGGTTTATTGCTGCTGCCGGGTCCGGGAGTTAACCCGGCTGATTTGAACTTTGTCTGTCCTACTGTTGTTATCAGAGGCGCTGTCGATTACCGTGGACGGATCATTGTGGAAGCGGACCTCCGTGAAGTCCAACAGGCTGTTGAGGGTATGCTCGCTAAAGGGATCAACAGTATTGCGGTAGCCTGTAAATTTAGTCAGAGAAACCCGGTCTTGGAGAACAAGGTTATCGAGTATCTCGGACAAAGCTATCCCAGAGTCATAACGATAGCAAGCCACCGGGTCAGCGGCCTCTTGAACTGGCTGCGCCGGGCTAATGGCGCTGCTTTAACCCTGATGATATCGGAAAAATATCATTTTTTTATCCGGCAAATCGAGGAAAGCCTCGCCAAAATGAAAATATGCTGCCCGATTTATGTACTCAAGGCGGATGGCGGAACTTTACCGTTAGAGCTGGCGCTGCAATACCCTCTTGAATCTGTTTTCTCCGGTCCTGCTGCCAGCGCTCTTGGCGCCCTGGCTTTTGCAGATAAAAACATAACCTCTGTCGTTATGGATATCGGCGGTACAACTACGGATTTGGCCATAATCCTAAATGGGGTACCGCTATTATCGGAGCGCGGGGCCTTTATTGACAATTACCCGATTCCTGTCAGGGGCCTTGCTCTAACCTCACTCGCGCTCGGGGGAGACACGAGCATCACTGCTCAAAACGGGCGCGTGAGCTTGGGGCCAAGAAAAGGGCAGGCTTACTGTCTCGGCGGTCCGCGCCTGACGATCACAGATATCCTCGTTTATCTCGGCAAAAGCGATATTAGCAGCAGCGAAGAAGTTGTAGGAGCGCTCGGCGAGCTTGCCGGTTCGCTCGGGCGAAAGCCACAGGAAATAGCTGCAGAAGTAATCGATATTTTTATGGATACGCTCGAAGCAAAACTCGAAGAAATGTTTCATAAATGGGAGGAGGAGCCTGCGTATCATATCTGGCAGGTCCTCTCGCAACAAAAAAAGAGACCTGCAGCGATAATCTGCCTCGGCGGACCGGCTGACGGACTCGGCGCGCTCTGGGGCGAAAGAAAAGGCTGGGACGTGCAAATCCCGCCATATTCTCCGGTTGCCAATGCAATTGGCGCGGCGCTGGCGAAAACTACCCTCCGGCTGGAACTGCACGCAGATACGGAGCAAATGCGCTACTCAACAAACCTTGGCAGTGTGGGCGGTCCATTAGCGACTAAGCTGAAGAACACAGATGAGGCCAAGCAATTTGCTCTTTCTATATTCCGTGAACTCAGCGATAAGTGGTCACTCGAAAAAGATTATACCGGCAATATACCTGAAACCATCTATGAAGAGAGCTTTAATCTGATCAGAGACTGGCATACCTCCGGAAAGATTTTTCAAATAGGGCTGCAGACTCCGTCGGGGATTCAGACCGTCTTACACCCCTGCAGCAAGAAAGCTCCGGAAGGAGGGGCCAAGCAGTGAAAAAAACAGGCCTGATTTTTTTCCCCGCTTTTGACTGGGCTATTTCCGAAACTCACCCGGAACGCGAAGAACGCCTTTTATATACGCGCGATCAGATTTTTGAAGAGGGCATCCTCGACAATCCGAAGATTCTCGAATACAAACCGCGTCTAGCAACAAACAACGATATAAACCGCGTACATTTTTGTGTGCCTGATGTAGATAGCCAGACTACGAGCGCTCATTTTATCTCAGCCGGAAGCTCGCTGAAACTCGGCGACGCTCTCGTCAACGGTGAGATTAAAAACGGCTTTGCACTTGTCAGACCGCCCGGCCATCATGCCATGCGCATCGTACACGGCAACAGAGGCTTTTGCAATATCAATAACGAAGCAATTCTCGTGGAATATCTCCGTGCAAAATACGGCTTCAAGAAAATAGCCATAGTCGATACGGACGTCCACCACGGCGACGGGACCCAGGACATCTTTTATCACGACCCTGACGTACTCTTCATCTCCGTGCACCAGGACGGGCGCACCCTTTATCCGGGCTCAGGCTTTGTAGATGAGGCCGGCGGCCCCGGAGCGCACCTGAAGACCATCAATATACCCCTGCCGCCCGGTACGACAGACGAGGGTTTTCTGAGCGTCTGCCGGCAGATTATTAAACCCGCTCTCGCGGTTTTTCAGCCGGAACTTATTATAAACTCCGCCGGTCAGGACAACCATTTCACCGACCCGCTCGCAAATATGAAAGTAACCGCACAGGGCTATGCGAAACTAACCGAGGAATTAAAACCAGACCTCGCCGTCTTAGAGGGCGGCTACGCCATTGAAACAGCGTTGCCGTATGTGAACCTATCCATACTCTTAGCCCTCGCTGGAGAGGACTACAGCAAGGTTGTCGAGCCTCAGTACAAACCTCATGAGCTAAAACAATCACCTGAAACAACCAGGTATATCACGCAGATTATTAATTATTGGCAGGAGAAGCTCGCGCAAGACGCGCCGGACAAGGAAAGCCTGTTTGGTCCAAACCGTATCTATACGAGACGCCGGAATATCTATTACGACACCGATCAGATCTCCGAAGAGCAGCAGGAATTTGTTGAGTACTGCCCTGATTGTCCGGGCTTGTACCGCGTAATCTCCGGAGCAAAGAAAGCCTATGGCCGTGACTATAGAATTTGGGGCATCTCGATACCTTTATATGCCTGCCCACATTGTCGGCACAGAGCCTATGAACTCTGGGGAGAAGAACTGCAGAAAAAATCAATCGGCAATGGAGCCTATGACTTTTATTGTTTACAGGATAAATAACAAGATAATTATCTCCAAGAGAAGGGGTGATTGCAGTGGCAAATATTCATCTTCTTGACGACTTAACGGCTAACCAGATTGCAGCCGGCGAGGTCATTGAAAGACCGGTTTCAGTCGTCAAGGAACTTGTGGAAAACTCTATTGATGCCGGCGCTGCTAACATCACCGTGGAAATACAGCAGGGCGGGTTAACGCAAATCAGAATTCGCGATGATGGAGCAGGCATGTCCAAACAGGATGCGCTGCTATCTGTCAAAAGGCACGCGACGAGCAAACTCAGGGTTATTGACGATTTGAATGTTTTAGCGACGCTCGGTTTTCGCGGCGAGGCCTTGCCGAGCATTATTTCCGTAGCAAAGGTTGAAATTATCACCAGAGAAGCCGCTAGTGATTATGGCACAAAGCTGCTGCTCGCGGGCAATAATCTTTTAAGCGCAGAGCCCGCCGGAGCGCCGGCAGGCACCGCTATTACCGTTACCGATCTATTCTTCAATACCCCGGCACGCAAAAAGTTCATGCGTTCAGCCGGGTACGAGGCCGGCTTAATCCACGAATTACTCATCCACTTTTCGTTGAGTCATCCCCATATCAGTTTCCGCTTGTCCCACGACGGCAAGGAAATCCTGAATACAACCGGTATTAGTAACCTGACTGACTTAATCGAGCTGTTTTATGGTCATGACGTCAAGAACTCTTTAATCCGGCTTGAGGCCGGAATTACCCAAGGAAAAGTCACCGGTTATCTGACACTCCCGACCTTTCATCGCGTCAACCGGAAAGGTATCCATTTTTTCATCAATTCCCGCAAGGTCATTTCTAAAGAATTACTGCTGGCACTTGCAGAAGCTTATGAAAACACCCTGCCCAAAGGCCATTTTCCGCTGGCAGTTTTTCATATTGAACTGCAGCCTTCTTTAATAGATGTGAATGTGCATCCGAGCAAGCTCGAAATCCGCTTTCGCGATCTGGCCATCGTTCGTGAACTGGCTGCGCTCTTCAAGGAGAAGCTTGGCGGCCAGAAAACAGTTCCGCATTACGTGCCTGCGCAGCCTGCCTCGCCTGCGGATATAGCCGTATCCCGACCTGCAGCATCGCCATTATCAAGACCCGCTGATTTGCCCATATCCGTTCAAGAGAGCTGGGGCAGCTTTGAATTCAAGAATACGGCCATGCCAAACATAACAAACATACCAGACTACCCGGCACAACAACCGGCTCAACAGGAATCACAACAAGAAGAACAGCAGCAACGAGAACCGTACCAAGAAGACTCACAACAACGTCAGTCACAACAGCAACCACCACCGGCGTTACAACAGGAACCGTCTGTTGCGGCTGTTGAGACCGGCGTGCTCCCGGAGCTGCGCATTATCGGTCAGCTGGCGGCCACCTTCATTCTCGCCGAAGGTGACGGGGGTTTATATATCATCGATCAGCATGTTGCACATGAAAGAGTTATTTTTGAACAACTTCTGCGTCAGACCGAAAGGGGTACAGTAGACAGTCAGCTCCTCCTGCACCCGGTCGCACTGCAATTTACAGCCCTTGAAGAGGAACTGGTTATTCAACAAATCCTGCCGCTGACTGAGCTTGGCATTATCTTAGAGCACTTCGGTCCGCGCAGTTATTTGCTGCGTGCAGTACCGACGTGCCTCGACGGCAATCCGGAGGATTTTTTCTATGCGCTGCTGCAACAGCTTACGAACACCACGAAAAAAATGTCACGAAGCGATATTCAAAAAGAATACCTCATCATGACTTCGTGTAAAAGCGCCATCAAAGCAAATCAAGTATTATCACCGGAGGAAATGAAAAAACTAGTCTGTGACCTCAAGGCGGCCAACAATTCACTGACCTGCCCGCATGGTCGGCCAATCATCTACCACATCCCGCATAAGGATATTCTGAAAGCCTTCCATCGCATCTGAATCATGAAGGCAGCTAAATGACAAATATATCGGAACAGCGAATGTGCTTGAATCGAAAGGAGACTAAAGTGAAGGTTGCCGTTACGACATCCAAGGAGGATTTGCTCTTAATATCCCGGGCTGAAGCTATCGCCGCCGAACTGGATATTCCATATATTAAGCGCCGGAGGACAAGTCTGGACAAGTTAAGGAACGAGCATAATCTTGATTACCTGCTCATCGTCGAACAGGATAGGGTCATCTTGAAAGGCGCTACTATCCTGGCCTGGCATCCGAGCATGGCCGTCCCGCGCCTCAAAGAGCTGCGGGAGGGTAAACAAGACCCGATGGTCGAAGCGCTTGGCCTCAAGCCTGGCTATTCTGTGCTTGATTGTACTCTGGGCTTAGGCGCCGACGCCCTGGTCGCAGCTTCCATTGTTGGTGAAAACGGGCATGTTACAGCCCTGGAGGCTGACAAATACATCGCCTTTATTACTAAATGGGGGCTGCAGAATTTTTCCGGACAAAATACACATATCCAAACCATACTAGAACGCATCACCGTGCTTAATCGGAGCTATGACGAATACCTCCCGTCACAGCCGGATAATAGTCATGATGTCGTCTATTTTGACCCGATGTTCCGGTATAGCTTGAAAAAATCCTCTGCGCTAAATGCCTTGCGTCCATTTGCGAGGCATGAGCCGCTAACTGAAGTGTCATTGCAGGAGGCTTTTCGAGTTGCCAGATACCGCGTCGTCTTAAAGGAGACCTCCAAAAGCCTGGAATTCAGCCGCCTAAAAGCCCATCTCGTTACCGGCGGCCGTTACAGCAACCTCGCTTATGGCATCTGGATTAAGTGAAACTTCATGCAGACGGAGTTTGTAAAGTGTAAAATCTGCCAGGATGGTAACAATACAAAGAGGGGAGAAAGAAAAGATTGCTTCCTTTGATAGTGATTGTCGGGCCAACTGCCATCGGCAAAACAAAAGTCGGTCTGGATATAGCTCAAAATATTTCCGGAGAGATAATCTCCGGTGATTCTATGCAGGTTTATCGCCACATGGACATTGGCACCGCGAAAATAAGGCCGGAAGAAATGAAGCTTGTCCCTCATCATCTTCTTGATATCAGAAATCCGGATGAAACGTTAAATGTAGCAGATTTTCAAGCGCTAGCCGAAAACAAAATCCGCGAGATTTGTGCAAGAAACCATATCCCGATAATTGTAGGGGGAACCGGCTTATATATCCAGGCGGTCATTGACAGCAGGTATAACTTCACCGAGCAGGAAAAGACAGGAACACAAAGCCAGATAATTGATGAACTTGCCGCACTGCACGGCAATGAGTACTTACATCAGCTTCTCGCCGAGGTGGACCCTCCGGCGTCGCAAAAAATACATCCTAACGACAGCAAAAGAACCAGGCGGGCTTTAGAATACTATTTCCTAACAAAAAAACGCATCTCCGACAAAAACTCCGGATATGACTGTTCGCAAGACGCCAAATATAATGTGGTGCTGATTGGTTTGACTATGGACCGCGCCCGGCTCTATGAACGCATCAATCAGCGAGTTGATAAGATGATTGAGGAGGGGTTTCTTGAAGAGGTAGAGGGATTGCTTAAAATGGGATATTCGCCGGAGCTCCCGTCAATGCAAGGGCTTGGCTACAAACAACTGGTCAGCTTCTTAAATGGTCGGGTCGAATTCTCGGCGGCGGTAGAAGATATCAAACGCGATACAAGGCGTTATGCCAAACGCCAATGGACGTGGTTTCGACGGGACCACCAGATACATTGGTTTGACATAGAAGAATATAATATTTATGATAAATTACTTATAGAAATCTTATCCATTGTTGGCAGGACTATCAATATTAATGTCGAATAGTAAAGATTGAGTTAACGAAAATAGCGGAGGTAACAGCATGACCAAACAACAAATAAATCTTCAGGATTCTTTTTTGAACCAGGTCCGGAAGGAAAATATTGGTGTAACTATATTTCTCGTAAACGGTTTTCAGTTAAAGGGCAACGTCAAGGGCTTTGATAACTTCACGGTGGTTCTTGAGATGGACGGAAAACAGCAATTGGTATACAAGCATGCAATCTCAACGATATCGCCATTTCGCGCCATTAATCTAAATCCTGAAAATAAATAATAATAGATAAGCAAAAGAGCTGGTAAAATAACCAGCTCTTTTTTAATACCTTAATCCAACTCCTCAAACAGCTTCTCCTTGTTGTAAAACGTACCCGTCATGACTGCAACCGGAGTGTTGTTCTGATTGACAATTTCGGCTTGACCCACAATTATTTTGCTGCCGAAGCTGACGATTGTGCCGGTGGCACTCAGTGTATCACCGAGTCTGACGGGATGTAAAAAATTTATCGAACTTTCGAGTGTCCTTACTATCCTGTTTTTTGATCTCGTAGCCATACCAATAGCCGTATCTGCTAAAGAAAACATTGCTCCGCCGTGCGCAATATTTTGCGGATTAATAAGTCTATCCTGAATATCCATCGTCAAAACACAAATTCCTGGTTGGACAGTCTTTATATAAATACCTAACAGTTCATGATAATTGCATTCTATATTGGTATTGACAATGCTCTCAAAGAGCCTGCTATCTAACCCCTGGTTTTCCGGCTGCCTATACAAAACCTGACCCCCTTAAAGTTTTGTGATAATTTTAACATAAATCTATGATTTGTAACAAGGCACAAACTTCTTTTTTGAACATATTTTGTAAATGTATCAAAATTGGAGGAGGTCGGGAAATGGCCATTCGACTATCTTTTAATCCTCAAAAAAGAGATGACCCACCCTCGATAAGTATTTGCAAACCGGCGCCGCAGGTGACCAGACTAACGGACATGACCATTTTCAAGCAGTATGAAAAAATCCCACTCAGTAATGAAACTGTGAACCCCCGTCAGAAAAAGATAGAAGAAATTCTCGAAGAGTTAGATTCCTTAATTGGTCTTGAGTTAGTTAAAAAATTAGTATTGGAAATCCGGGCGTTTGTAGAAATACAAAAACGCAGAGCAAAAGAAAACCTTATTACTGAGCCGATGGTTTTGCATATGATCTTCAAAGGCAATCCAGGTACCGGCAAAACAACAGTAGCCCGCATTGTCGGGCGTCTCTTCAAGGAAATGGGACTATTGGAGAAGGGCCACATCATTGAAATAGAACGCGCTGATTTAGTTGGTGAGTATATCGGTCATACCGCCCAAAAAACAAGGGAGCAAATCAAACGAGCGCTCGGGGGAATTCTGTTTATCGATGAAGCGTATTCACTGGCGCGAGGCGGTGAAAAGGATTTCGGCAAAGAATCAATCGACACGATAGTGAAGAATATGGAGGAATATAAAGACAACCTGATCATTATCCTCGCTGGGTACAAGGATGAAATGAATTGGTTTATCGAGACTAATCCAGGTCTGCGCTCACGCTTTTCAATACATATCGATTTCCCCGATTATACAAAGGATGATCTGATGAACATCGCTGTGCAAATGCTGCAAAAACGCCAGTACCAGTTAACCGAGGACGCCAAAACCGAACTTGAAAATGTCTTAACCGCAATCAAAGCCACTTCTGACGAGTATAGCGGCAATGCCCGTTTAATACGCAACCTCATCGAAAAAGCCATGCGTCAGCAGGCCTTGCGACTTGTGGCCGAGTCAAATATCTCGCGCAATGAGTTGATTTTAATTCACAGCAGCGATATTCGCCTCGCAGCAAACCGCAATTAAAAATCAGAGCGTCTTTAATCTCCATTTAGTCGTAATTTGACGGTATATCCTGGTATTTATATTTTTCATATGCTATAATTTTCTAGAAGATAAGCACTCCCACTGGAGTGTTTACATTTTGTTTAATTAAGAGGGATGAGAAGATGGACAACAACAAATTATGGTACCAGCAATCCTTAAAAGAAACGGAGACTGAGCTCGAAACCAATCTGCAAAGCGGTCTTACACCTGCCGAAGCCGCAGCCCGTATCGCTAAATATGGTCCTAATGAATTGAAGCAGAAGGAAGGCTCATCACTTTTACAAATGTTTTTAGATCAGTTCAAGGATTTCCTTGTACTGATTCTGATTGCGGCCAGTATCGTTTCAATCCTGGTCGGCGAAGTGGCGGATTCTCTGGTTATTATCGGCATTGTTATCGTCAACGCGGCTTTGGGAGTATTCCAGGAGCACAGGGCCAGCAAGGCTATGGAAGCTCTGAGAAAAATGGCCTCACCTAACGCAAAAGTCATCCGTGACGGCTCGCGGCAGACGATTCCGGCTACGGAGCTAGTACCGGGCGACCTCGTGCTGCTCGAAACTGGTGATTACGTCCCTGCCGATCTCAGGCTCATCGAATCGGTAAACCTGAAGGTAGAGGAAGCAACCCTTACCGGGGAATCAGTTCCCGTTGAAAAAGCTGCCGATGTTGTCTTTAAAGATGATGAAGTAGGCTTGGGCGATCAGATCAACCTTGCCTTTATGAGTACTCTGGTTACCTATGGCCGAGGTAAAGGCATAGTTACCTCGACTGGAATGACTACCATAATCGGTAAAATCGCCGAAATGATTCAATCAGTAGAAGAGGAGGAAACGCCCCTCCAGCGGAAACTAGCCGAGTTTGGGAAGCTATTGGGCATTGTCTGCCTGGTTGTTTGTGCTATTGTTTTCGTCATGGGCCTGCTCCGTGGCGAACCCATCATTGAAATGTTTATGACGGCTGTGAGTCTGGCTGTGGCCGCGATCCCCGAAGGACTGCCCGCGGTAGTAACCATCGTCTTATCGTTGGGTATGCAGCGTATGGTCAAGCAAAACGCTATTATCAAGAAGCTCCATGCTGTTGAATCACTTGGCAGCACTACTGTCATCTGTTCAGACAAGACAGGCACATTAACACAAAACCAGATGACCGCAACGCAGCTTTACACAGGTGGTAATGTCTATCATGTTACAGGCGAAGGCTACATACCAAAAGGGGAGATCACTCTCGAGGATATCCCTGTTGATATTAACAGCGATCAAGCCGTATCCAAGCTGCTGCATATTGCTGCCCTATGTAACGATGCGCGTTTGGAATATGACAGCCTGGGCGAAGAAGAAAACTGGCGCATGCTCGGCGATCCGACCGAAGGCGCTCTCGTCGTCGCGGCAGCTAAAACAGGCTTGACTACCGCTAAGTTAAATGAACAGTATCCTCGCGTTCAGGAAATACCTTTTGACTCCAAACGAAAATTAATGACTACGTTCCATACGGTTTTGGAGCGAGAGAATTACGCATATACGAAGGGCGCTCCGGATATTCTGGTTTCCGTGTGCAATAAAATCCTCAAGCCTGATGGCCAGGTTGAAAATATGACCCCGGATGATGTCAAGGCTATTATGCTGCATAACCGACAGATGGCTGGACAAGCCTTAAGGGTATTAGCGCTGGCGTATAAGCCGGTCGAGAGCATCCCCGCTAGCCCTACCCCAGAGGGAACAGAAGTTGACCTGATATTCAGCGGCTTAATTGGAATGATCGATCCTGCCCGGCCTGAGGCAGTACAGGCAGTTAAGGTCTGTAAGACTGCCGGAATCCGCGTAACCATGATTACCGGAGATTACAAGGATACGGCGGCGGCTATTGCAGCAGAACTAGGCATAATCGCAGAGAACGACCCGGTTATGACCGGAACAGAACTGAACAAATTGGACGATGACCGACTGCGCGAAGCCGTCAGAAATACAAAAGTCTTTGCCAGGGTTTCCCCTGAAAACAAAGTAGAGATTGTTAAAGCCCTTAAAGATAACGGTGAAATCGTAGCTATGACCGGTGACGGCGTCAACGATGCTCCGGCCTTAAAACGGGCTGACATCGGTGTGGCCATGGGGATTACCGGTACCGATGTAACCAAGGAAACTGCCGATATGATTGTAACCGATGATAACTTTGCCAGCATTGTAGCCGCAGTTGAGGAAGGCCGAGTTATCTATTCCAATATCCGCAAGTTTGTCTTTTTCCTGATGTCCTGCAACATGGGTGAGATACTCATAATCTTTCTGGCTATGCTGTTTGGCTGGCCAATCCCGCTGTTACCCATTCATTTACTCTGGGTTAACCTTATAACCGATGCTTTCCCAGCCCTGGCTCTCGGCATGGAGAAGAAGGAACCAAATATCATGAACATGCCGCCGCGGAACCCTGATGAGCCTATCATCAACAGGGATATGCGCACCGCCATTATCGTCCAAAGTACAGTGCTCACGATTGCTGTCTTAGGTTCATTTTACTTTGCTTTGGCCCAATATAATAACCTGCCGCTTGCCCGGACCTATGCCTTTGTCACTTTGGTAATTGCCGAACTGCTTCGTGCTTACACCACTCGTTCAGAGCGCTATTTAGTATGGAAAATAGGATTCTTCAGCAACCGCAGTATGACCATGGCTACCATAGTTTCTCTGGTCATGCTCTTCTTGGTCTTGCTGGTGCCCGCGCTCGAACAGCTCTTCAAACTCGAACCCTTCCATATGAAGGATTGGTACATTGTCTTAGCCTTTGCTGTTTTACCTTTCCTCTCCGGTGAAATCAGCAAGCTTGTGAAGCATTGGGGCAAACGCTAATAACATAATTCGTAGCTATACTCCTAAATCTTTCGGATGGACACCAGCTCCCTTATTATGGTACAATAGCAGAGAAAAATATTTAAACTGCATAATTTAAGTATAAGGTGCCCTTCATTGAAGGGATAATAGGGAAACCGGTAACGCGCAATGCGAAATCCGGTGCGGACCCACCACTGTGAGCGGTGACAACTCTCCATATTCCAGGTCACTGGAATATGCCACTTTGCATAAGCATGGGAAGGCGGAGATGAGGATGAACCGTGAGCCAGGAGACCTGCCTTACACTTGTGAAATGGACGATGGGGAATATTTATCGTCTAGTATTAACACTTAAGAATAGTGACTTTCAAGATGGGAAAAGTCTCTTAGCGATGCTAAGGGACTTTTTTTTCATAACACAACTTCAAATAGCAACAGGTGCTCCTTTGATGAGATAATAGGGAACCGGGTGAAAATCCCGGACGGACGCGCCACTGTGAACGGGGAGACTTTTCAATAACCACCGGATGCCATTTCTGGGAAGGTGAAAAGTTCGATGAACCATAGTCAGGAAACCTGCCTGTTGCTGGTGCATTTACCTTCGCGATAGAGAGGGGGAGCGCTTATGTCCGATATCTGGGTTAATGCGTGGCCTTAGTTTTCTCGTCTTGAGAAGCTAAGGCTTATTTGTTCAGAACGGAGTCCGGAAGTATAGAAATAAACTTTTATTAATTTGGAGGTATTGTCGATGAATATTTATCTAAAACAAAAAAGCAAGAGCATCTTGGTTAAACTGCTGTTAATAATCATGCTGGTCACGGTAATACTGCCTTTATCACCTTGCTTTTTTCAAGAAAATCAAAGGATGGTATTTGCGGTTGAGTCTTTTGATAATTTAGCCATCAAAGCTGTAAAAAACAGCTACGGGTTACACCAGGGAGGACTTGCAACAGATGGGGATTATAGTCATTTTGGGGCTTATGACGCCTATATCTTAACCCAGGCAGGAGCAAACGTAAACAACTGGGTATATAATGAAACAAGTCTTCAAGCCGGGGTATTAAGTCTTATCGATGCGACAATCTCCAACGAGGGGACAGCAAACAACTCCTCGGCCAAAAGAGTAGCCCAGGAATACTTGGCGGCGAAGCAATGGGCCGATTTAAGGGCGGTACAATTGTTAACCAACCTGAAAAACAGACAAACTGCCAGCGGCAACGGATCATTTGATGCTACCCTTTATGGGATTTACAGCAATATGCCTGCTTTTGAGGCTCTTGGACGGGCGGGAGATCTCGCTGAAATTGATACGGCAGCAGCCATCAGCTATATCCTGTCATGCCAGGACACAACCACAAAGGCCTGGCCTACTGAAGATGCACCTAATTGGATTACGAATGACTTCACAACAACAGCCCAGGCGGTGAGGTCATTGAACTGCCTGGAACCTCTGGCCGGAGCCCAGGCAGTTGCCGTCCAGACAGCGATAATCGATGGAACCGCCTGGCTGCAAAGCAGGCAACAGACGGACGGCAGTTTTCGTGACGCAGCAGGCTTTGACGACCCGTTGGTTGATACGGCGGAAACCATCCTCACTTTAAACTGTTTGGCGATAGACCCTGCCACCTGGACAGTGGGTGGTAAAAGTGCTGTTGACTATATGCGGGACAATGCCTTAAATGGCGACGGGACCTTTGGGGCTTCGAAGAATTTGGTTGATGACACTTGGGCTATCGATGCCTATCGTGTACTGGGGGGAAACGTAGCGCCCGAAACGGAGCTCGGCATAAAAGTATCGCCTGCTGCGGCCAATATCCTCGTAAATGAGACCAGCCAGTATACGGCCACGGCTTTTAAAATGGACGGCTCAGATGAAGACGTCAGCGCGACAGCTGCCTGGACAGTTGATGATACCGATATCGCTGCTGTTAACGCAAGCGGTCTTGTGACAGGGGTTGCGGCAGGCAATGCTGTTGTAACTGCAACAAAACAGGATATCAGCGGAACAGCAAGTGTCACTGTGGCGGAAGGCGGCGGGGACTCCCCCCAGCAACAGGGTATTCCCGTTTCTGTAACGGTAACCGGCGCGGCGGGAGAAACATTGTTCAGCCAAACTGTGACCCTGCAAGCACAGGATGTGCATGGCCTCACCCCGGTAGGCGCCCTAGATAAAACCAGTCTCAGCTACAGCTATGATTCCATCGATTACATACATACCATTGCCGGTCTGGGTCCTCAGGGAATGTGCGGCTGGATGTATAAGGTCAACAGTACCACGCCGGGGGTTTCCGCTATTATGTATACCTTGGCTGCCCATGACCAGGTTTTATGGTTTTACAGCACCGACTCCGCGAACATAGCCGAGGTAGACGGGGGCATTGTTATAACTCCGGCCAAAGAAAAAACAGGAGATGAATTAATCAAAGAAGCTCTTGATAAAGCGCAGGAAGTTAGAATCAGCCTGGAAAACAGCGAGGATAAAACCGTCAAAATAGCACCGGACAGTATTAGACAACTGAATGAAAACAACAGAGAAATGTCCTTGACTAACCAGGGTATTGAGCTCACATTCACCCCCAACGCCCTCTACACAGAGCAATTAACAAAGGCTTTGGGAGAAGATAATGCAACTTTACAATTAGGAGCCAGAGAGGTAACGGCCTCAGAAAAACAGGAACTGCTTGCTAACGCAAATATTGGCCAATCCACCGGGCTTTTTGAAATTGGCGGTAAAATGGTGGATCTCACTGCCCAGATTGTCAGAGAAAGCAGTGACGGGGCTAAGGATACCGAAATACTCACTAGCTTTAACGAGCCTGTGAAAATCACGCTGGATTTATCCGGCCTCACCTTAACAGAAGAAGAGACAGCCAAGCTTACATCAGTAAGGTATGAAAAAGACGCCTCGGGCAATATAATTCCCGTGAAGCTGGGCGGGAGCTATGATCCGGCGACAAAAACGTTTACCTTCTATACCGAACAGTTCAGTTATTACGGAATTGTTAAAGCAGCAAATCTCGTGACTGTGAGTATGAGAATCAACATGCTGACCACTACTGTCAATGGGACAAGAAGCTATACAGACGTGCCGCCGATCCTACTTAACAACCGCACTCTGGTTCCTCTGAGGTTTATCGCTGAGAGCTTAGGCGCCGATGTGCAATGGATGGAGAAGGAGAGAACCGTAGACATCAGGCTAGACGAAAGATTGCTGCAGTTGGTTATTGATCAAACTGAGCAAGATCTTAGTACTGCCGCTGCCATTGTTAACGGACGCACGATGGTACCTCTTCGCTATGTGGCTGAATCACTGGGCGCAAGAGTTACGTGGTTTTCATCCAACCAAAGAATAGAACTTGTTAAATAATCGTTTCGGTCCATAATTAGCGGAAGAATTAGCGCGGAGGGGATTTCATGAAAAAAATACTTTACTTTTTACTCTTAATTGGACTACTGTTGTTCATCCCGGCCTGCGCTAAAGACAGCGGGGCAACAAAACCTGATCTTATCGGCAGCGAAACAACCCCGACGGAAAAGCAGGAACAAATACAATATATTATCACACAAAATTACGGCCATTCCATACTTCTAAAAAAGCAGCTTCCATATCAGAAAAATGCTAATATCATCGATGGTCTGTTGAAAACAGGCGCAGCTATAGAAACCTCATACGGCGGTAGTTTTATCAGCGATATAAACGGTTTAAAATCTGAGCAAGGCGGAAAGGCAGGAGAAAGAAGCGACTGGTTCTATTTCGTCAATGGAATTTTTGCCGATTGCGGCGCCCTGGACTATTTACCACAACCCGGTGAAATAGTCTGGTGGGATTACCATACCTGGAAAACAGCACAGGGAACCCCGGCTGTAATCGGATGTTTTCCCGAACCCTTTTTGCATGGCTATCGCGGTCAGGTTAAAACGACCACGATTCTTATAGGCTCAGCAGAAATGGCGGAAAAGGGTGCGCAATTACAGAGGTCCCTACAGGAAGCTGGAGTTTCGGCTGTCGTTGTCAGGGAAATTGCTGACGATTTGCTGAAAAAAAGAGAAGGTCCGTCGCTAGCCCTCGGAGAGTGGCAGGAGTTGAAGAAGCTTTCCTGGTTCAGGGAACTGAATGCGGCTTACCAGCGAAATGGAACATATCTTCATTTTACGGAAAAGGGTCTGGATTTATTAGATTACAAAGGGAACGTAGCCTCGGAAATCCAGGGTACGGCGGGTGTGATCATGGCTATAGGGGAAGGCAACGGGGATAGCAGTCCCCTTTGGATTATCACCGGAACCGACAGGAGCGGAACAGAAGCAGCTCTTGCCGTTTTAATTCACCATCCTGAAGATATTTGGGCAGCCTATAGTGTTGTTGTTGTCCCGGATGGAACCATCAAACTGCCCTACATGAGGTAGCCAATGTATGCCTATAAAGAACAAGACAAATTATTTCAGAGCCTGTGCTGTGAAGTATCACTGAGCTATATTGCTGCCTTAGTCTTCCTTTCTTTATTTTTTTCCCATCCCTTGTATCTCTTGGCCCTATTCTTTGCTCTCAACCTGGTTATCCTGTCTGCAGGTATTGTTCGGCAGTGGCTGACCTACCTGAAGTTCAGTCTGACGCTGATTTTCCTAATCATTCTTGTAAATGCGCTATTTGTGAGGGCAGGGGCTACCGTCCTTTTATACGGGGTCTCTGTCCCCCTCATCGGCAATATCCGTATTACGTTGGAAGCCCTTTGTTACGGCGCCGGAATGGGACTTCGTCTATTGGTCATGCTGGGTTCTTTCTGCCTCTTAACCTATGCCGTTCATCCTGATCTCATCTTAAAAACACTTGGAGGGGGATGGAGTAAAATCATGCTTGCTTTAGGCATCTCCCTTCGTTTGTTCCCGCTGATAACAGATGATTTTGTACGGATTACAGAGGCGCAGCGCTGCAGAGGGGTTGACTTCAAGGTTAGGAACCTCCGGCAGCGCCTCGAAAAATATGTGCCTGTCCTGCATACCGTACTGTTATCCAGTCTGGAGAGGTCTTTTCAACTGGCGGAATCCCTGCATTCCAGGGGTTATGGGACAACAAAGAGAACCAACTGCAGAGAAGTACTATGGCGGCCCAGAGATTATCTGGTAATAGTTACAGTTCTGCTAGGCTCCGCTTATGGTATGGCGCTGGTTTTAACAGGACGGAACGGATACGGTTACTACCCGAAACTGCAGCCTTTCAAGGAGCAGGAAATCATCATAGCTGTTTGCCTGGCATTGTTTTTCTGCTTTCCTGCTTTATTAGATTGGGGGTGGGAAAAATGGCGCTTCTTGAGGTCAAAAATCTAACTTATTATTATCCTGATGAAAAGCGGCCGGCTTTGGACCATATTAACCTTGCCATACAGGAGGGGGAATTTGTTTTAGCAGTGGGGGGCTCCGGCAGTGGGAAATCATCCTTAGTCAGAGCGCTGACAGGGCTTATCCCTGATTTCTACGGCGGGAGAATTGGCGGTTCTGTTCAACTTGACGGTGAAGATTTAAGCAGCCTGGACAGATCCAAAATTGTGCAAAGGATCGGAATGGTCTTTCAGGACCCGGAAAGCCAGCTGGTAATGACAAATGTCGAAAATGAACTTGCCTTTGGCATGGAAAATCTGGGCTTGCCTGTTGAACTGATGAAAAGGAGAATAGTGGAGGTCTCTGGCGCTTTATCCTTGCAACAATTTCTGAAAAACAGTATTCCACAGCTTTCGGGAGGACTTAAACAGAAAGTGATGCTTGCCTCTGTTCTGGCTATGCAGCCTGATATATTGATACTCGATGAGCCTACTTCACAACTTGATCCCGTTGCAGGAGAAGAGATACTTACCATGGTCAGGAGGCTCAATGAAGACAATGGAATCACTGTAATTCTGATTGAGCAGAGACTGGAAAGATGTTTTCACTTGGCGGACAGGATTCTTTTCATGGATCAAGGTAAAATTATCTATAACAGCAACGACCGTAAAGCGACGGCAAGCTGGGCAGCAGCCAATAGAAATCCTTTTATTCCGCCCCTGGCCAAGCTTTTTGCCGAAGTGGGATTTGCACAGGCGCCAATGACGGTTAAGGAAGGAAGAAAATTACTGAAATCCTCTTTTCATCTCCAGAGAACAAGTTCATCTAATAATACGGAAATTGCCGATGGCCCTAAAATCAAGCAAGAAAGTCCTCTTTTAGAGATAGAAAAACTGTGGTTCAGTTATGAGAATGGCACCGAGGTGTTAAAGAATGTCAATTTAACCCTATTCCCGTCCGATTTTCTCGTTATCATGGGAGAAAATGCCGCCGGTAAGACAACACTGCTAAAAAACATCAGAGGACTGCTCCATCCTTCCAGGGGTAAAATCAGGATCAAAGGCAGTGAAGTCAAAACAATGACGGTAGCAGCTCTGGCAGGAACAGTGGGGTATTTGGCCCAGAATCCCAATGATTATCTTTTTCAACCAACGGTGAGGGAAGAAATCGAGTTTACCTTACATAATCTTAAGTTGGATAAGGATTCGAAGGTTGAGATGCTTCTGGAAAAGCTTGCCTTAACCCGCTATGCCGAGACGAATCCCCGGGATTTGAGTACAGGTGAAAGGCAGCGGGTAGCCCTGGCCTCAATCTTGGCTGCCGATCCGCTCTTGATTATTTTGGATGAACCTACCAGGGGACTGGATTACGAAATGAAAGCGCTGCTCGGCAAACTGCTTGGAGATTTACAAAAAGAAGGCCATGCCCTTTTAGTGGTAACCCACGATGTGGAATTTGCCGCAGAATATGCTTCGGAAATCCTCTTCATGAGCCGGGGACAGGTTCTGGCCAGGGATAATAAAAATGTTATGTTGAGTCGATCGATATTTTACTCGTCTCAAATCGGCAAGTTGTTTTATAAAATTGACGACTCTATTGTCACGTTTCAAGAAGGCAAGAAAGCTTTATCTGAATATTTTAACCTGAACAAACTGGAGGAATGAGGTATGCACCGCAAACGGCTTTATTCGTGTTTATTCTTTTTTCTATTCTATGGTCTGCTGTTTTGGGGAAGCTCTTCAGCAGCCTATTCCACTGATGACCCGACAACTGCCGTCAATAAAGGTCTTACTTACCTTGCCGGCATGCAGAACACCGATGGAGGGTTCTCCAGTGACAGAGACCGGCCCAGCAGCGAAGTTACCACAGCCTGGGTTATCATGGCTTTAGAGGCGGCGGGCGAAGATATTAATTCTGGGAAATGGGTTAAAAACGGGCACAGTCCCTTGGACTATCTTCGTAACGGTATTACTTCACCGACAGCAACAACCGATTATGCCAGAACGCTTTTGGCCCTGACGGCAGCAGGAGGGGACGTTTTCTTCCATGACGCCAATCTGGTGGAGAAAATAATTTCCTTTCAGCAAGACAACGGCCAGTTTGCCCAGCCCGACAGAAATGAACTAGATATGATCAATGCCCATCTTTGGTCTATCCTGGCTCTGTATTCCGCGGATCGTGAAATACCTCAAAAAGGCAAAGCGCTAGAATGGCTAAAGCTTCGCCAAAACGAGGATGGAGGTTTTGGTTGGGCGGTAGGTTTAGCAAGCGATCCAGACGATACTGGAATTGCCATAACCGTACTTGCGCTTTTAGGAGATAAACCCAATAGTTCCCGAACGATACAAAAAGCCCTCGCTTACTTGCACGGGCAGGAGGGTGAGGATGGCGGCTTTGCCTGGACCGGGCAAAAAAGCAATGCCGCTACCGATGCCTGGGTAATCCAAGGACTTGTTGCAGTTGGCTCTGACCCTGCAGATACCCGATGGCAAGTACAGGCCAACAATCCTATAACTCATTTATTAAAGCTTCAGAATGATGATGGGTCTTTTAACTGGACTAGGGAAGTCCGGTCCCAACCTGTATTAATGACCTCTTACGCCATCATGGCGCTAAGTAAAAAACCCCTGCCGGTCAATATTGATTATGCCAGACTTCCTGCAGAGAAAATAAGCATCAGCCTGACTGTGGATTGTCAAGAAGCCGTTGTTAATGGGCAGAAACAATTTCTTGATTCTCCACCGGTAATTATTAATAACCATACTCTGGTTCCTTTGCGGGTGGTAGGGGAATGGCTGGGTGCCCGCTTTCGCTGGATTTCCGGGTCCTCCAGTATTGAGATAACTTTTAATGATAGGACGTTTTACTTGCTTGTCGGACAAGCCACAGAGGATTTAGATTTTCCCACCGCAATCATTGAGGGCGGAAGAACCCTGGTTCCTGTGCGCTATATCTCGGAAAAGCTGGGAGCACAAGTAATTTGGCTGGAGAAAGAAAGAAGGATAAAGATTGAAAAATAAGATCTTTATTTTAATCATCTTATTGATGCTGTTGCTTCTGATTTTCGGTCTGATTCCCAATAATCCATTATTCAGTGCAAATTGGGCGCTGATTAGTTTTCTGTTTCTGGGAGTCGTCATTTTCTCCTTTTTCGCCAGCTTTGAACTCCGCCATCCTTCAGCTAAAGAAATCTCCTTGATTGCCACGATGGCAGCGCTCGCCGCAGTTGCGCGGGTGCCCTTCGCCATTCTGCCGGGTGTACAGCCGACTACCTTTCTGGTGATGATTACAGGATGGGTTTTTGGCATACAAACCGGCTTTGTGGTTGGGGCGCTCGCAGCTCTTTCTTCAAATATATTTTTAGGCCAAGGGCCATGGACGCCCTGGCAGATGTTCTGCTGGGGAATGAGCGGCGTATCGGCCGCCCTGTTAGGAGGTAGAAACAAGGCTTTTGACTTGCTATCTTTTACAATACTGGCAACCGCTTGGGGATATATTTTTGGTTGGCTCATGAACATCTGGCATTGGGTTGGCTATATCTATCCATTGAATTGGAAAACGTTTATGGCTACCTATATTGCCAGTTTTCCCTTTGATACTTTACATGCCTTGGGCAATCTGGTTTTCTCTTTGGCCTTCGGGACTACCTTTTATCACGTCCTATGGCGTTTTAAAAGGAAAATATCCGTTATTCCCTTAAATCATAATAAAGATTGAACCGATAAACTCGTCTTGTGAATATCCCCGCATGTTAAGTTGTATCTCGCATGCATATTCTGGTATTTCTCTTTCCCATATGCTATAATTTGCTAGAAGACAGACACTCCCGCTGGAGTGTTTTGCGTTTTAAAGGTTGCATCCGCCGACATTATGATAAGAAGGAGCGACGTGCATTGGGGCTTTCGGGTAATACTGCGAATATCAAAAAAAGCATACTGCAACAGTTGGAAGCTCTCGAAAACGAGAGTTTCCCGCGCCACCTCCTCGTCAGTCCGGTGCTTGCCCAAGGGCTCGCCGCACTGACAGACGCGATCGACAGGGAGATTGCGGTATATATTGACCGTCATGGAAAAATTAATGAGATCATGCTCGGTGATCATAATACTGCTCCTTTGATCAAAACCCAGCTACGCCGCAGCACAAACAGACTTTCAGGTCTCAGGTGCATTCATACTCATCCCGGTGGGGACAGCCACCTGAGCAAACCGGATATATCCTGTCTGTATGAGTGTTATTTGGACGCTATCGTCGCGATAGGCGTAGAAAAGGGCGAGGTCACCGATATTCATGCCGCTTTTATCGACATGCCTGTCAGCTTTGCTGAAGTTGATAATACACTCAATAAATACAGGGAGTACGGTCCGCTAAAATGTGAGGAGCTTGAGAACTTCCCGTTTCTTAATATTCTCTCTGAGCTTGATAAGCAAATAGTAAACCCAGCCACGCATTTGCTCGAGACACAACAAGAAAAAACACTGCTGATAGGTTTCCGACAACCCAAAGGCAGTCTTTTAAGCAGCGAGGATTCTCTGACTGAACTCGAAGAATTAGCCAAAACAGCGGGCGCCATCGTTTTTGCCAAACAACTGCTTAATATTGATAAGCCTTCCTCCGGCTTATATATCGGTACAGGTAAAGCCAAAGAACTCGCGTTATACAGACAGGAGCACTCCTTAGACCTGATTATTTTCGACAATGAATTATCGCCGCGCCAGCAAACTAATCTTCAGGATGCACTCGGCTGTTCAGTCATTGACCGTACCGCGCTTATTCTGCAAATTTTTGCCGATCGTGCGAAAACCAGAGAGGGGATACTCCAGGTTGAACTGGCCCAGCTCAGCTATTTATTGCCACGTTTGACCGGTTATGGTACGAGCATGTCGCGTTTGGGCGGCGGCATAGGAACAAGAGGCCCAGGCGAAACTAAACTAGAAACAGACAGGCGGCACATTCGCAAACACATCAATGATTTAAAGACCGAAATAGAGACAATCAAAAAACAGCGCAGCGTCTTGCGCCAGCAACGGCAAGAAAACCATATTCCCGTTGCAGCTCTGATAGGTTATACCAACGCCGGGAAATCCACGCTCATGAATACTCTGACCAATGCCGGCGTCCTCGCAGAAAATAAGCTTTTCGCAACGCTCGATACAACTACGAGGCGTTTGAAATTAAAACAGCACGAGATTCTCCTGTCGGACACGGTTGGCTTCATCCATAAACTGCCGCACCAACTGATCGCAGCGTTTCGCGCCACGCTCGAAGAGATAAGGTACGCCGACCTTTTGCTGCACGTGCTTGATGCCAGTAATCCCGCCTACGAGGCACACATTCAGTCTGTAAATGATGTTTTAGCTGAGCTAGGCGCCAACGATATTCCGACAATACTTCTTTTTAATAAATGGGACCAGGTTGCCGATCAGGTAGAACTCACCCACAATCTGAACCTGCACAATCCATCGTTGCCTATCTCTGCTTTAACCGGATTAAATATCCCGGAACTAATCGAGCTGATTCAAACGAACTTACCTAATCAGCCAACCCTAGTAAAATTACTGCTGCCTTTTTCACAAACCGCACTATTAAACAGGCTTTATAAAGAAGGAGAAGTCCTTGCTGTTGATTACACCGAAGCCGGGATTTCGTGCTCGGCCAATTTAACCGAACCCTTACTTTCGGTAGTAAAGTTCTATCTGATTGAAGAAAGCGCCCTGCCACCTGAACGATTTTTCACATTATAAGGAGATCATATGTCTTATCTGAGCAAATACCTTAAAGATACATTTAATATAAACGAGGACATCCTGGCCAAATTGCAATCGGCTGCTATTGCCTGCGATCCGCTGTTTCAGGATATAGACAGCAGGGCAGAGTTTCACCAATTGCAAGTCTTGCACGCTTTTTGGGCCAATAATGTCAGCGATTTTCATCTCAATGGTTCGACCGGCTATGGGTATGGCGATACTGGCCGTGATACCTTGGAAAGTATCTACGCTGAAATTTTCAAGGCGGAAGCAGCGCTCGTCAGGGCTCAGATTGTCTCCGGTACGCATGCGCTGGCGATTGGGTTGTTTGGCAACCTCAAGAGCGGGGAAGAGGTAATCTTTGTTACCGGCAAGCCTTATGATACCCTGCTCAAGGTTATTGGCATTCAGGGAAATGAAGCCGGTTCGTTAATCGACAGCGGCGTGCAATATACCGAGCTGCAGTTGCAAAACGACTCTGCTATTGATATGCCAAAATTGCTCAAGACTATTTCACCACGGACGAAAATGCTCTATTTTCAGCGCTCGAAGGGCTACGAATACAGACCATCCATAAGTATTGCCCAACTTGAACAAGCTATCTCGGCTGTAAAAAAACAATACCCTGATTTAATATGCATGGTAGACAATTGCTACGGAGAGTTTGTCGAGGAAAAGGAGCCAACTGAAATCGGCGCCGATCTTGTCGGTGGTTCATTAATAAAAAATCCGGGCGGCGGCTTAGCTTTGTCCGGTGGATACCTTGCAGGCAAAGCCGCGCTAATTAAACGAGCGGCGTCAAGATTATCGGCGCCTGGATTAGGTCAGGGTATCGGCGCCAGTTACAATTTTAGCCGTTTCGCCTATCAGGGGCTTTTTATGGCCCCATTAATCGTCAGCCAAGCCTTAAAGGGCTCCGTGCTTGCAGCCGAGTTTTTCGCAGCATTGGGATATCCCG